>CALYVN010000005.1 GCA_945494785.1 uncultured Alistipes sp. | reverse complement strand
TTCGGCGCGGTTTCCTCGTCCACATACAGGTTTCCATCCTCATTGCGGAGATATATATAATATATGTTCCTACTTTTGTCGCGAATCTGCGCGATTTTGTATGGAATTACTACGCATTTTTTTCATATTGCTGTGCATTCTGTCGGCAGGAGCCTGCTCGAAGCAATCGCTTTCCAACTCGGATATTCCGGAGGGTAAAGTGCAGGTACGCATCGGCCAATCCATCGATATAAAAACCCGTACCTCCATTGCCGACGACGGCACCACCGCCATTTGGACGGGCGGAGACCGCATTGCACTGTGGGCTGTGGACGGCAGCGGCACGAATGCGTTGGAAGGCGAGGTGTTCAAAATGTGGCACTACGACAGCACCAAATCGACGGCAGTCTTTACCGCCAACATTACCCCGATGGTAGAGGGTGTATATACCTACTACGCCTCCTATCCCGCTCCGAAATCGGTTGCCGGCACAACCGCCATCTATACTCTCGCGCAGGAGCAGAATGCCGGTTCTTTCAACGGCGACTGCGACATAATGGTTTCGCAACCCGTCGAAGAGGCAGGGGCACTTTCGGAACAGGGCGTAAACAATCTCGATTTCCGTTTCAGCCACAAAATGCACGTGCTGAAAGTCAAAATTCCTGTCGGAGGCAATGCTCTCGGCATGCCGATTACGCGCTTGGAGTTCGAATTTGCAACCGAAGTTACGGGCGATGTCGAGATAGATGTAACCGACCCGCTCGCTCCCGCAACACTCACCAACGGCTCGAAGCGGCTGATTCTCGACATTCCCGAAGGAGTGGACGAGGGCGGCACGGCTTGGGGCATGATATTCCCGACCGATATTTCGGGCGAGGTAACCTATACGGCCTATTCCGACGGCTATGCTTCGTTCCCGAAGACAATCACCATTGCAAAAAATGCCGAACCGTCGCATATTTCGCCGATGTCGATAGAGATTCCCGAACTCTATCGCATGACCGAGATTTCGCTCTCGATAGGCGCAAACAATCTCGGCGAGGATGTGCGCTCGTTCTCGATTATAAACGAAGGCGGCAACACCATCAAAACATTCACTGCCAACGAGCAGAACGAATATATCATCGCCTTCGAGGGCGAATTCGACCCTGCGCCATATTCAGGCAAGACATTTACGGTACGTTTCGAGAGCGACAACGCCATAATCGACAACACCTTTACATTGCCGACCATAACCCCTTACATCAAAAATACCGTTGCAAAGGGGCTTGTGGTACCGTGGCTGTTCGAAGAGGATTTCTCGGGCGTGGAGCAGTTGTCGTCCAACGACAATTATGCCACTTCGTCTGCCGGCTCGAAGAGCGGTGTTTCGTTCCTGTCGGGTTGGTCGGGAGCGCGTTGCGGCGCACAAGCCGGCACGGCAATCCGATTGGCCAGCCGTCGCGAGACATCCGCCAATTATTCGGCGCGTGTCGATTCGGCACCATTGACCAATCTCAAAGCGGACGCATCGGCGAAGGTTGAAATTACATTCAATTATGCCATGGACCGCAAAGAGGGCGGCATAGGTTCGGCTCCGAATGTCGGGCAGACCTGCTATCTCGGCTCGACAACCGATTCGTCCGTACTGTCGAGCGGCTCCGGCACGGGTACATTCGTCGCCAATTTCAACATCAACGAGAGCGGTTACGGTTACGACAACATTCCGCACGAGACCTCTTTCGTAATCGAAGGTGCAGCGGCAACAACCCGTATCACATGGCGTACAGTAAGCGACTCCAAAAGCGGACTTACCAATGGTACTTATTGGCTCTATATCGACAACGTAAAAGCACGAATAGTCAAATAACAACACAATATAATCGATTATGAAACATTTATTGCTAACAACATTGGTCGCCTTGACGACGGTTGCCTGCCAAAAGGACTCGGCAGAGCAGATTGTCGGCACAGGCACCCTGCGCATTACCCCATCGGCTGTAAGCGATGTAAAGAGTGCAACGGGCGAAGCCGTAACGGGAGGCAAGACAATCGCAGTACCTGCATTGTCCGAATTTTCGCTCACCATCACCGGTACCGATTACAATCGGACTTGGGCGAGTTTGAGCGACTACTCGGCAGACGAGGAACGTTTGCAGGCCGGCATGTACGATGTTGCCATTCAATACGGCAATATCGACGAAGAGGGCGAGGACAAGCCTTATTTCTACGCCTCGAAAAACGTGGAGGTACTCGACCGTAACCGTACCACCGAAGTCGAATTGACGGCAACGGTAGGCAACGCCATCGTCGAGGTAACGATGACTCCCGAATTCAAGGGCTATTTCGTGCAGCACGATTTCACTCTCAAAACTGCATCGGGCAAGGAGTTTACCCTTGTCGAAAATCCTGCCAAAGATTTGTTCGTCGCTCCGCAGAGCGTAACTTTGGATTGCGTCTGCGTCCGTCAAACGGGCAAGCAGGACATCCTTCCGACCCAGACATTCGAGGTTAAGGCGCGTACACGCCACATCGTAAAATACGACCTCGAAAAGGCCGGCAACATAACCGTAAACATAACGCTCGACGATACGCTTATCGGCACAGAGACGATAGACGTGGAATTGAACGAAAACGCCTAACCGAACAAAAAGATGACAACGATGAATATAAAACGCATAATGACACTGTCCGTTGCTGTCGCAACGGCCGTGTTTGCAGGATGTGTAAACGACGACCTGCATATTCAGAACAATGGCGACAGCGACAAAACGGGTTATCTGTCGCTGACCGGATTGAGCGTCGAGTGCGTTATCGACCACAAGCAGTCCGACGAGGGTGTCGATACGCAATCGTGCGCCTCTCGTGCCGAAGCAGATGTGGACATCGACGCTTTCGACTGCCAGATACTCGATGCAACGGGCGAGCGAATAATCAAATCGTTCAAATATGGCGAGCGTCCGGTTGAAAATATCGAGTTGGAGCAGGGCAACTACCTCTTCCGCATGCAGTCGGGCGAGGTGCAGGGTGCCGCATGGGAGGCTCCCGTATATGGCACAACCGAGCCGTTTACCATTGTCAGCAAGCAGGTTACTCCGCTGAACAATCTCGTATGCCGCATGCTCAACATTCAGGTTTCGGTATCTTACGCAGCCGATCTGTTGCAGGCATTGAGCGACGATACGACCACGACCGTCAAGATCGAGCCGAATTCGCTCGTTTACACTCTGACCGAGACCCGTTCGGGCTATTTCCTTGCGCCTAACGCGACCAACGATTTGAAGGTAACGGTAGTCGGCTCATATACCGCCGAGGGCAAAGATACTCCGAGCCGCTTCGAGATGAACGCAACCATTAAAGGTGTAAAGGCGGGTCAGTATCGCGACATCAAACTCGTAATCGAATACTCGACCGAAGGCAACATCGTCATCCGCGCAACCATCGACGGTTGGGTCGAGGACGATGACATTACCTACGATTTTTCGACCTTTATCGCCGAAGATGTTATCGACGATGACGACAAGCGGCCGACAATCATCTGGCTCGGCAACGACATCGACACTCCTATAACGCTCTCCGACGACAAGTTCGACGAGCGCGGCAACTGCCTTGTCAATTTCTACATCGACATCGCAGCCGAGCGCACCATTGCCGCTCTGAATGTGGACATCACCTCCACCAACAGCGATTTCATCGCTTCGCTCGGCGATTACAACATACCGACCTCGTTCGATATGTGCAACGCCGGTACGGCAACCTCTTCACTGAAACTTATGGGCTATGCCGTGAACAGCGATGTGGCAGGTCAGACCCACGTATCGTACGATTTGACCGCACAGATGAAGCAGATACGCGATTTCGGCGGTACGCACTCGTTCAAGATTACTGCCAAGGATGCCAACGGCGGCACAACGGAGAAGACTCTGACCGTCATCATCCCTTCGGCACAAACGGGTCCTTCGATTGTATGGACGGGCTACAACATCGACAACCGATACGAGATGACCGACGACATGACTGTCGATATAGTCGTTACGGCTGCGGCAGGTGTCAAGTCGTTCAATGTGGTAATCGTCTCCGACACGCTTACGCCGAGCGAATTAGCTAACGTCGGTCTGTGCGACAACATCAACCTTGTCAATCCGGAGCAATCGACCGACTCGACGGGTGTCATGACCGATATGTCGGGCATGGAGCAGTCGCTGAACAATCTCGGTTTCCCTACCGGCAATGCGGTACTCAACCAAACATCGATTGCTTTCTCGATTACCGATTTCCTTCCGTTGTTGAGTTTCACCGGTACGGGCGAACACAACTTCATAATGACCGTTACCGACAACAACGACGAAACTACGGTCAAAACACTTATGTTGAAGAAGTCGAACTAATTAAGGCACATCAATCATGAAAAGAATAATCAACATAACGGCAATCTGCGCTGCATGCGCTCTGCTCATCGCCTCGTGTGCCAAATCGACGGGCGAAAGTGTTCCCGGCATGGCGGAGAACGAGGGCGTTCTCTCGGTCAATATCGCAACTTCGCGTGCCGACATCGACCCCGACGACACATTCGTCATGCGCATCTACCAATATAGCGACACCGCCGAAGGCACTCGCGAGAAGGGTCTTGTCCGCAAATACAAGGCTCTGTCCGAAGTACCGCAATATATTTGGTTGCTCGAAGGCGACTATTGCGTTGCCGTCGAGATAGGCGACCGCGCAGCAGCATCGTTCGACAAACGGTTTTTCGAAGGCTCGCAGGATTTCACAATCACTCCGCGCTCCATCGCCACTGTCGATGTAAACTGCCAACTGCAAAACATCTCCGCAGCAGTAGAGTTCGATGCAACAATCGGCACCAAGTTTACCGCAGAACACTATGCTTATGTCTGCGCAACCGACTCTTTCGACCTCGATGCTGCCAAGGCAGGCAGTGTTCCAACACTCAAATACGAGAGCAATGCCACAGGCTATTTCATAATGCCCGACGAGTGTACGACGCTCTGCTGGTATTTCAGCGGTACCGACGAAGCGGGCGAAAGCGTAACGCAGTCGGGACAGATTGCAAACGTACAGCCTCGCACGCTCTATACGCTGCGTTTCAAGTATTCGAAGGATGCGGGCGGATTCTTCACCGTAACCGCAACCGTCGATACGTCGGTCGATTACCACGACGACAAAATTCCGTTCAATCCTGATCCTGTCGTCAAGGGCGACGGATTCGATGCTGCCGAGCCATACAATTATGTGTCGGGCGACCGCAAGTATATCATCACCGCCCTCGACAACATTACGGAGATAAAACTCACTGTCGGCAGCGAACAACTCGACCTGCTGACCGCTGCACCTGCCGGCTTTACGGTAAGCGCAATCAATACGAAGGAGTACCACGTTACGCTCTCCGACGCATTCTTTGCAACGCTTCCGAGCGGCAACAACGATTTGCTCTTCCGCATCAAGGATGCAAGCGGAGGCATAGGTGCAGTTACCGTAACCTACGGCATTCAGGGTGTTGTGCCATTGTCGGGCGACGATTATGATTTGTGGAACACCACAGCCGACTTTACGGCTACTGTATTCGACTCGCCTGCTTCGGTGGCAATCGGCTACCGCACCTCCGGAGGCGAATGGAACATGTCGGCAGCAAGCGTTGCAGGCGAGAATCTCTATGCGGCACAAGCCACCGATTTCTCGGCAGGCAAGACCTATGAATATGCCCTCTTCATCAACTCGGTTCAGACGGGCAAAATTCTCTCCGTTACCACGCCGGCAGGTGCGCAGATACCTAATGCAGACATGGAGCAGTGGTTCCTCTACAACGATACCGTATGGTGTCCTTGTTCGAGCATAGCTGAGATGTATTGGGATACCGGCAACCACGCATCGGCAGGATTGCTGGGCATCGAGAACAACCTCACCTATGGCAGCGACGATATCCGCCCGGGTTCGACCGGTACACAGAGCGCATATCTGCACTCTATCAAGGCGAGCATCATGGGTATCGGCAAATTCGCAGCCGGCAACCTCTTCGTCGGTAAGTTCGTCAAGGTACAGGGTACCAACGGAATCGTCGATTTCGGTCGTGCATTTACCTTCACGGCTCGCCCGAGGGCTTTGCAGTTCTGGATGAAGAACAATTGCGGCGAGATAAACATGGGAAGTCAGGCTTCGGGTATAGACCCTGCAAACGTATATGTATGCCTCTGCAACCGCGAGACGCCATATACGGTCAATACCGGCGACTCCTCGACCCTGTTCAATCCCGAGACTGCCGAAGGCGTAGTGGCATACGGCATCTACAACAGCACCGAATCGCACGGCGAATGGACCAAGATAACAATCGACATCACATTCAAGGATGAACATACGGTGCCGAACTTCCTCGTACTGACATTCACTTGCAGTACCTATGGCGATTACTTCACAGGCAGTACCTCATCGTGGATGTTAATCGACGACGTGGAGTTCGTATATTAAAAGTTACATGCGATACTGATGTATTTTGTCAAATTTTCGGCAGTATTCATAATCTCGGTGGCTGCCACCATAAATGTTTTTGCACAGGATAACTCGACGGCCGATACGACGGTCGTCGAGCGACCTGTTGCAGAGATGACACGCAACGAGATGCGACGTCAAAGAGGCGTTTCCAATTTGAAAACGCATATAGTACCTGCCGGACAATGGGTATTCGGCGGCACCGTATCCTATTCGACCCACTCCAACGACAACTACAAGTTGCTGGTGGTGGAGAACATCAACTCCAAGGGCTATACATTCAAAATAAGCCCTATGGTGGGATACTCGCTGCTGCCCAACTCGATTATAGGTGTGCGCTTCGGCTATTCGCGCACATTTTTGGACATCGACAAGGCCGATGTCAATTTCGGCGAAGGCGACAGTTCGCTCAATTTCGCCGTCGATTACTACTACGGTCTGCGCCACTCGTATGATATTGCAGCCATTTGGCGACAGTATATTCCGCTCGGTCGCAACAAGCGTTTCGCACTCTTCTCCGAGTTCCAGTTGGCAATTGGAGGCTCTCAGTCGAAATTTGCCGAAGGTTCGCCAATCAGAGGCACCTATGCGCGAGGTTTCAACATCTCGCTCGGCGTAAACCCCGGTATAGTGGCCTTTATGACCAACAACATGGCCATCGAACTCAGTGTCGGCGTACTCGGCATAAACTATTCCAGCACGCGACAGGTACACAATCAGGTTACTACGGGTAATACGAGTACAAGCATGATGAATTTCAGTATCAACATATTCTCCATCGGTCTCGGTGTGGCATTTTATCTGTAAACGGCGATGAAAACGAAGATATTTCTCATACTGCTTTTGGTCGCCGTTGCTCCGGCTCTCCATGCACAATCGGCCGACGGCGACAAGCCGATGCCGACCACTTCGCCCGTCGTACAGAGCGACAGCACCGCACGCAAAGGCAAATCGCGCCGACCGCGTATCGACCGCGAGATTAACAAAAATCAATTCGCATTCAAGGGCGAAACGATATTCGGCATCACGGCTTCGTATGGCACGATTTCGAGCGAGGATTCCGATTTGGGACTGATTCTGGACAACATCAATCTCAAAGGCAACATCGTAACCGTCAAACCGTTCGTGGGCTATATGTATCGCGACAACAACTGCATCGGTTTGCGCTTGGGCTATACCCACATGTACGGGCATCTCGGCAACGCAACGCTCAATCTCGGCGAAGCCAACGACATCGAATTGACGGTCAGCAATATGCGCTACACCAACGACAACTATTCGGTCGGACTCTACCACCGTACCTATATTCCGTTGGACGCAAAGGGCAGATTCGGAGTGTTTACCGAAATAGAATTTATCTATTCGTTAGGCCGCATGAATTTCAGTTATCTGTCGGAGGATGTCTGGAAAACGAGCCTCTCCAATATCTACAAATTCGATTTCTCGTTCAACCCCGGGTTGGCGGTCTATATATTCCCGAATATCTGCGGCACAATCTCCTTCGGTTTGGGAGGTTTGCGCTACACCCACACCCGACAATACGACGGCGACCACAATTTTACAGGCAAGCGCAACTTCTCGAAGATGCGTTTCCGATTGAACATCGCCGACATCAACATAGGTGTAACAGTCCATCTGTGGAACAAGAAAAAGGATGGTCCGATAAGAAGAAGATAGGCTATGAAACCACTCTGCAAAATATCAATCATTGCGGCTGCTCTGGCACTTATCGCCTGCATCAACAATGATATTCCCTACCCTGTCGTCGAACTCGACATTACCGAAATTGCGGTCGAGGGTACTTCGGGCGAATGCACTATAGACCGATTGAGCCGCACCGTCGTAATTCCTCTTGCCGAGACTACCGACATACGCAACGTGCGTATCAACGGCATCAAATACACCGAAGGCGCAAAGACATCGAACGAATTGAACGGCGTATTCGATATGCGCTATCCGCAATACGTTACCCTGTCGCTCTATCAAGATTACGAGTGGAAAATCACCGCTACCCAAACCATCGATAGACGCTTCAAGGTCATTGGACAAATCGGCGAGACCGAATGGGACATAGAACGACACGTGGCTACGGTGCAACGTCGCGACGACTATGGATTGGACACCGTCACGGTAACGGCATTGCGTTTCGGTCCCGAGCCGGAATATAGTTGGGATGGCGACCGTTTCAAACGACCCGTCGATTTCAGCAACACCACCTATCCGCCGACGGTCGATGTCGAGTGCTTCAACCGCAGCGAATTGTGGCGTTTGATTGTGGAGCCGAAAGAGATAGGCATCGATTTCACACGTACCGCCGCAGGCTCCGAAGTGATTTGGTTGCGTGCGCTCGGCGTGGATGGAGCGCAGACAGGCTTCCGCTACCGCATCAAGGGCGAAAACGAATGGAAAGAGGCGGAGCAGGGTTGGTACACCTCGACAGGCGGCACGATAGAGGCCGTTTTGAGACATCTGCAACCCGATACCAAATACGAGGTTGTCGGCTATGCCAAATCCGACAGCGGTGACAAGGAGTCGGAAATCCGCATCATAAAGACAGGCCGGCTGTTCGAGTTGCCGAATGCAAGTTTCGAGGAGTGGTCTGTAAACGACGACACCTACTACCCTTATTCGTCCATCGACAAGGCTTGGTGGGGAACGGGTAACCCGGGGTCGAAGATTGCCGGCATCAACATCTCTACCCCTTTCAGCGGCACGCTGCACGAAGGCGCAACAGGCAAATGTGCGCAGTTGTGGTCTCAGAAGGCGAGCGTCATGGGTATCGGCAAATTCGCAGCCGGCAACTGCTTCGTCGGCGATTTTGCAGGTGTGGTTGGTACCAACGGACTCGTGCGATTCGGTCGGCCTTACACTCTGCGTCCGACATCGCTCAAAGGTTGGGTCAAATACGAGCGCGGTGTCATAGATTGCGTACCGACAGCAGGCACGGGTGGCAAAACCCCTGGATTGGGCGAGAATGACGAAGGTGTCATATATTTCGCTCTCGGCGATTGGGAGCCTGCACGCTACGGAGGCACTGCCGAAAGCCCTGTTTTGGTCGATACGCGCAACGAGGCAACATTCTTCAACCCCACCAACGACGGAGTCATAGCCTACGGCGAAATCCGATTCACGGCATCGTGCGATTGGTATCAGTTCGAACTTCCGCTCGAATATCGCGATTTCGACCGCACACCGACTCATATCATCATCGTCTGCACCTCATCGCGCTACGGCGACTATTTCGTCGGCAGCAAGAGTTCGATAATGTGGATAGACGACTTCGAACTGTGCTACGACTATAAATAATCGACATCGTCGATTGACACGCCAAAACGGGAGTATCGGCTGCATTATATGATTTGCGGGGCAATAGCCCCGCAAATCATATCGGTATAACGGTTTCCTCTAAAACCTCTGAAACTCTGAAACTCTGAACCTCTGAAACTCTGAACCTCTGAAACTCTGAAACCCTGAAACCCCTAAAATGCCTCTTGTCCAAGCCCTCCGCTGCTGCATACCACAAATATCAAATATCAAAGGGAGACGAATTCGTCTCCCTTTGGCTTTGCAACTTTGCGATGCGCACGGTTATGCGCCAAAGTTGTCGTACAGAATATTCTCGGTCGGAACGCCAAGCGAATCGAGCATCTTCACAACCGACGAAACCATCATCGGAGGTCCGCACATGAGATAGATGCAATCCTCCGGCTCCTCGTGATTTTTGAGGTAGTTTTCATAGAGAACATTATGCACGAATCCGATTTTGTAGGCAACACCCTTGGCATCGGCTTCCGGATCCTGACGGTCGAGCGCAAGATGGAATTTGAAGTTAGGGAAATCGCGCTCCAATTCGGCATAATCCTCCAAATAAAAGGCCTCTTTGAGCGAACGCGCTCCATACCAGAACGAAACCTTGCGAGTGGTCTTTTCGGTCTTGAACAGGTGCATGATGTGGCTGCGCATAGGAGCCATACCGGCACCGCCACCGATAAAGATGAGTTCCGTCTCTGCCGGCAGATTGTCTGGCAGGAAGAATTCGCCGTAAGGACCCGAAATCGTAACCTTGTCGCCAGGTTTGAGCGAGTAGATATACGACGAGCAGACACCCGGATTAACCGGCAACAGTTTGCGGTCGGGACCGAAAGGAGGCGTTGCGATACGCACGTTCAGTTTGATTATATCGCCCTCGGCAGGATAGGTTGCGCACGAATAGGCACGCACCTGCGGTTCCGGATTGACCATTTTGAGGTTGAAGAAGCCGTATTTCTCCCAATCGGCACGATACTCTTCATCGACATCGATATCCTTGAAATCGACCGTAACGGCAGGAACATCGATTTGGATATAACCACCCGAACGGAAGTTTATATGCTCGCCCTCCGGCAGTTTGACAACGAACTCCTTGATGAAGGTTGCCACGTTGTGGTTGGAGACCACCTCGCACTCCAATTTCTTGATGCTCAACACCGAGTCGGGAACTGCGATTTTCAGATTGTCCTTAACCTTCACCTGACAGCCCAAACGCCAATGGTCGTTAATCTGCTTGCGGTTGAAAAAGCCCGTTTCGGTAGGCAGTATGTCGCCGCCTCCCTCCAAAACCTGACATTTGCACTGACCGCATGCGCCCTTACCGCCGCATGCCGACGGCAGGAAGATGTTTTGAGTGGCAAGCGTAGCGAGCAGAGTGCCTCCACCGTCCACCTCAACGACCTTTTTGCCACCGTTGATGTCGATGGTAACCTTACCCGACGTGGTAAGTTTTGCCTTTGCAAAGAGTAGCAGTACCACCAACACGAGTGTTACCGCAAGAAAGGCAAGTATTGCTATTAAAATTACTTTTATCATCTTGTTTACTCTTTATAAAGGTTACAACTTTATTCCCGAGAATATCATGAAGGCCAGACCCATCAAACCCGTAATTATAAATGCTATACCCGGACCTTTGAGTGCAGGCGAGATGTGGGAGTAGGAGATTCGCTCACGGATAGCCGCCATCATGACGATAGCCAGCCACCAACCGAGTCCCGACCCGAGACCATAGACAATCGACTGCCATACGTTCTCAATCTGTCCCGCATCGACCTTCTGCTGCATAAACAGCGAGCCGCCCATGATGGCGCAGTTCACTGCGATAAGCGGAAGGAATATGCCCAATTGGTTGTAGAGTGCCGGCGAGAATTTCTCGACCACCATCTCGACCAACTGCGTAAATGCGGCGATAACGGCTATAAAGACGATGAATGTGAGGAAACTCAAATCAACACCCGCCACAAGCGCATCGGCTTTCAGAACATATTCGTTGAGAAGGTAGTTGAGAGGCACCGTCATAACCATCACGAAGGTTACGGCCGCACCCAAACCCAATGCAGTCTTTACGCTCTTCGATACGGCGATGTAGGAGCACATGCCGAAGAAGAAGGCGAAGACCATATTGTCGATGAAAATCGACCGAATCAATATATTTAATGTTTCCATACTCTACCCTCCTATTTTTCCTGTAAATCCTTGTTGAACGAACGGTGAACCCAGATGATGCAACCCACGAGAATCAGAGCCATCGGCGGGAAGAGCATCAAACCGCAATTGGCATATACGCCACCGTTGTCGATATACCAACTCTCCGGAATCACACGGAAGCCGAGCAGCGAGCCGGCACCGAACAATTCGCGGAAGAAGGCGATGATGATGAGGATGGACGCATAGCCTGCGCCATTGCCTATACCATCGAGGAACGATGCCCACGGATGGTTGCCCAAAGCGAATGCCTCGACGCGACCCATAACAATACAGTTGGTGATAATCAATCCGACATATACCGAAAGTTGCTTGGAGACATCATAAACGTAGGCCTTCAAAATCTGGTCCACCAGAATTACGAGAGTGGCGATAACGACCAACTGCACGATGATACGGATACGCGACGGAACACCGTTGCGCAGAAGCGACATCACAAGGTTGGCGAACGCCGTAACCACCATCACCGACAAACCCATGACGATTGCAGGTTTGAGTTGGACGGTAACGGCAAGTGCCGAACAGATACCGAGTATCTGTACGATTATCGGGTTGCTGTTGCTCAGCGGCTCGGTCAGATATTTCAAACTCTTACTGCTCATTGTTTTCAGTGTTTAATGCGTTGGACAATGCCTCTTCCGATGCTGCCGCAGCATTGCGTACTGCATCGAAATAGGGTTTGTAGTTGTTCAGGCAGGTTTGGAGCATTGCCGTTACGCCGTCGGAAGTTTTGGTACCGCCCGTAATGGCATCGACCTCGTGAGCGAATGTCGAATCGCTCTCCTTCGCACCGCCCTTTTTCAGAGTGATACCGACGAGTTGTTCGCCGTCGTAGATGGTTTTGCCGACATATTTGGCCTGATGTTTCGGCGTTGCGATTTCGGCACCCAAACCGGGGGTTTCGCCCTTATGGTCGAATACCACACCCTTGACGGTATTCATATCTGGAGCGAGAGCCACATAGCCCCAGATTGCATCCCACAGACCTGCTCCGTAAACCGGTACGACCACCGAGCCGTCGGCTGTACGGAAAATAGGATATACGCCCTCGGCAATCGAACCTTTGAGGTTTTTCATCGCCTCGAACACATCTTCCTCGCTTTTGTCTGCAATGATATTGCCCTCTTTGTCTATCAAAGCCGACTCCGCGATAACGTCGCCATATTTTACCTGCTCGGGATTCTCACCCAATGCCGTAACAATCTGCTGTTTCTTTTCGTTGAGTGCATTCTCGTACTGACGTTTTTGCAAAGACATCGACGCAACGGCAAGCAGCACTGCAACGAGTACGACCATTACGACCGAATACAATATGATGTAGGCATTGCTGTCTTTACCTCCGAGAAGGCCTTTCGGCTTTATCTCTTCGAACTGCGAAGCAGGAGCACCACACAGCGGACACGTTGCGGGAGCAGTTTCGCCCTCGTGGACATATCCGCAGATTTTACATACGAATTTTTTTGTTGCCATACTCCTATGATTTATTTAGCTGTTTTAACACGATTCTGTCTGCGGCGAATATTGGCCTCGACGACAAAGTAATCGACCAGCGGAGCCAATGCGTTCATAAAGAGAATCGAAAGCATCATACCCTCCGGATATGCCGGATTGACCAATCGAATCATTATCGCAAGCGCACCGGTCATAAAGCCGACGATATATTTGCCGGTCGAAGTTTGAGCCGATGTAACAGGGTCGGTGGCCATAAAGACCGCTCCGAAAGCAAAACCGCCCGTGATAAGGTGGTAGTATGCGGGATAGTCGAAAGCACCGCATCCGCCAAGCAGCAATGCCATGGCATAGCCGCCGACGAAGACGCTAATCATGGTCTTCCACGATGCAATGCCGGTCAGGAGCAGAATCGCACCGCCGACAAGTATGCAGAGCGTCGAGGTCTCACCGAATGACCCCGGGATAAAACCGAGGAATGCGTCGAGTGCGCTCCACTGCATCGCACCTTGCGAAGCGAGTTGCTCCAAAGCGGTTGCACCCGTAGCAGCATCGGCTGCGCCCATCATCTTCCACGACGAAAACCAAACGCTCTCGCCCGACATGAAAGGCGTATAGGCGAAGAATACGAATGCACGCGCCACAATCGCAGGGTTAAATACGTTCATACCCGTACCGCCGAATACCTCTTTGCAGAATACGACCGAGAATGCCGTACCGATTGCAACCATCCATATCGGAGTGCTTACAGGCATAATCATCGGGATAAGCAGACCCGTAACGAGGAAGCCCTCGTTCACCTCATGGCCGCGCACTTGGGCAAATGCGAACTCGATTCCGAGACCCACGATATACGAGGTGGCAAGCATCGGCAGAATGCGCACCAATCCGTAGAAAAACGCCGTCCAACCCGTCAAAGCAACCTGCAAACCCGTGTTGTAGCAACCGAACAGGAATGCCGGCAACAGAGCGACAACGACCATTATCATCGTACGCTTCATATCGTTGCAGTCGCGGATATGCGCACCGTGTGAAGTGGTGGTGTTGGGAACGAAAAGGAAGGTCTCGAACGCTCCGAAGGTCGAAGCGAGGAAACCGAGTTTCCCGCCTTTGGAGAAGGTCGGTTTCAAATTATCAACTATTTTGCGAAGTCCCATATTATGCCTCCTCCTTAATCATTAAGTTAATACCGTTGCGAATAATCTGCTGCATCTCGGTCTTGGACGGATCGACGAACTCGCACAGAGCGAAATCCTCCTCGACGACCTCGTATATGCCGAGAGCCTCCATCTTGTCGATGTCGCCCGCCAAAATCGCTTTGAGAAGGTGCATCGGATAGATGTCCATAGGCAGATATTTCTCGTACAGACCCGTAACGACAAACGGACGCTCCTCGCCATTGAGATTGGTGTCGAGGTCGTATTTGCGTTTAGGGCAGAGCCACGAGAAGTAGGCACGCGAAACCGAGAATTTCTTGAAACGCGGCATCGCCCAACCCATGAACTCGTAGTTGTTGCCCTCCGGAATCAGAGTGAGCGAGTTGGCATAGAAACCGATGTAACCGTCGGCTCCGACATTGCGACCCGTCAAAACATTGCCGGAGATGTAGCGGACATTGTCGCCCTTGACATTGCCTCCGACAACTGCAGCAACCGGCGCACCCGCAATAACCTTGCAATAACGAGGTTCTGCCACTTCGGAACCGCAAACGGCCATGGTACGCATCAGATTGACTTTACCCGTCAGGAACAGACGACCTATAATGGCCACGTCCTGAATGTTGAGCGTCCACACCTTTTCGCCCTTGTTCACAGGGTCGATGTGGTGAATCTGCACACCCACGTTGCCCGCAGGATGCTTACCTTTGAAAGCATGCAACTCCACACCCTTTACTGTCGGAGCGACACGCTCGGCATCATAGCCGAGATGTACTTTGCCCGAAGTAAGGCATGCGAGAACATCGAAGCCCTTTTGGAGTGCCTCGCCCTGACCGGCAAGCAGATAATCGTAATCGGGAGCGAGCGGTGCGCTGTCGAATGCCGATACGAATATCGACTTCGGCGCATCGGCAGACGATGCGATAATGCCATAAGGACGCTGAATAATCATCGGCCACAAACCGGATTTGAGCAACAGCCCCACGATTGCGTCGCGATTGGCAGGCGAAACCGTCGGAACATCGAACTCCTCGTAAGACACTGTCGCATCGGCTTTGACGACAACGGAGAGAATTTTGCGCTTCTCGCCGCGATTGACAGCCGCAACCGTTCCGCTCACGGGCGAAACAAAGAGTACCTCCGGATGATTCTTATCGAAGAACAACGGAGTACCGGCCTTAACTGCATCGCCAACCTTAACCAGCATCTTCGGGGTTACGCCCTCAAAATCCGCAGGCGAAACAGCATACTCCGCAGCCAACGGACATTCCGTCGTCTTGCGCTCTGCCTCACCGCGGAGTTTGATATCCAACCCCTTGTTCAGTTTAATGATTTTCGACATTGTTGATTTGGTTTTGATTAGTATAATTTTGTAATTGTAATTTGTAATTGTAAAATGTTGTCTGCATCCACAAACCGACCGAACGGCACAACCGCTCAATCGCCCGCGAATATACGATTTTTTTCGGACACGGGACACAACACGCCCATATTTTTTTCATTGCAGGGCGGCTTTGAGAGCATGCACGTTTCATACAAAAAAAATAATTTGTCCGACGGTAAAGATAGTGCTATCTTTGCCGAAGAATGGCAATGGTAAACATACATACCCATCGACCCCGACCCGACGAACGGAGCATCGTAACCGTCGGACTGCATCCTTACGATGCCGACCGTACAAACGGCATGCCCGATTGCGCGAACATCGGCGAGGATGTCGATGGGATAGGCGAAATCGGGTTGGATTATGCCTGCAACGTCGGACGCGATGTGCAGCAACGGGTATTCGAAGCACAACTCGCCGTTGCCGAAAGGCTTCGACTGCCGATTGTCGTTCACTGCGTAAGGGCATTCGATGCCGTTATGCGGACATTGGCGCGATACCGACTGAAAGCGGTGATATTTCACGGATTCATCGGCTCGACGGAGCAGATGCGGCAGGCTGTCGAGGCGGGCTGTTATCTGTCGTTCGGAGAGCGCACGTTCGCTTCGCCGAAGACGATGGAGGCTTTGAGGCACACTCCGCACGAAAGGATATTCGTGGAGACCGACGACAGCGACACTCCGATAGCGGAGATATACAGACGGGTGGCAGAGATTTTGGCAATCGACACCGCTCTGTTGGAGAGAATTACAAACGAGAACTACGATAGAATTTTCAAAGACCGATGACAACGGATTGGTTGGAACGCAGCGAATTATTGCTCGGCGCAGAGAATCTGCAACGGCTCCGCAAGGCGAATGTACTGATAGTCGGAGTCGGCGGAGTGGGGGCATACGCGGCAGAGATGATTGTAAGGTCGGGAGTGGGACGGATGACCATTGCCGATTCGGATACCGTATCGGAGAGCAACATCAACCGACAGTTGATTGCCCTGCATTCGACCGTCGGACGCAGCAAGACCGAATTGCTTGCCGAACGGTTGAAAGACATCAATCCCGACTTGGAGTTGCGGAGTGTGGATGCCTACATCAAAGACGAAATGACGGATGTGTTGCTCGATTCGGAGCGATTCGATTATGTGGTCGATGCGATAGATACCCTCTCGCCGAAACTCGCACTGATAAAGGGTTGCATAGATAGAGGTTATCGTGTGGTCAGTTCGATGGGAGCGGGAGCCAAACTCGACCCGACACGGTTGGAGATTGCCGACATCTCGAAGACCCACCACTGCCCGTTGGCACACATGCTGCGCAAGCGGTTGCACAAAATCGGGATTAGAAGCGGTTTCAAGGCCGTTTTCTCGGCAGAGCCACCACGCGAAGAGGCAATAATCGAATGCGAAGAGCGCAATAAGAAATCGATGGTCGGGACAATCTCGTACCTGCCCGCAATGTTCGGTATCGGATGCGCATCGGTAGTAATAAGGAATATTTGCAACATGGAGATATGAGACCGAAGATAGTTTTTTTGGACAGTTACTCGGTAGGAGGTTGCGACCTGTCGGCAATACGACGGTTGGGCGACTATACGGGTTACGAATTTACCCGACGGGAGCAGATTGCGGAACGGTGCGGCGATGCGGAGATAGTGATAACCAACAAAGTGGTACTCGATGCCGACATTTTGCGACGGTTGCCGCAACTGCGACTCATCTGCATAGCGGCTACGGGAATGAACAACGTCGATTTGGAGGCTGCCGCCGAACTCGGTATAGAGGTACGCAATGCCGTAGGATATTCGACCTTCTCGGTTGCCGAAGCCACCATAGGTGCGGCTCTTGCCTTGTTGCGCGAAACGGCATATTACAACAACTATTTCCACAGCGGCGCATATTCGAAAGGCCGCATGTTCTGCTTCGACCGTCCGACAGCACAGATTCGCGGCAAGAATTGGGGCATCGTCGGATTGGGCAACATAGGGCGCGAAGCAGCACGACTTGCCACCGCCTTCGGCTGTCGGGTACGTTATTGTTCCACTTCGGGAGTGGCACGCCGCGAGGATTACGAGGCCATGTCGCTCGACGGATTGCTCGGTTGGGCAGACATCGTATCGATACACTGCCCGCTGAACGAACATACACGCAATTTGATAGGCTCGCGCGAATTGGCACTGATGCGCCCGTCGGCAATCATAATCAACGTGGCACGAGGCGGAATCATCGACGAGCAGGCTTTGGCCGATGCGTTGAACGCCGGCATCTTACGCGGCGCGGCATTGGATGTATTCTCGCAAGAGCCGCTACCCGCCGATTCGCCGTTGCTGCATCTGCACGACCGCTATCGGTTGTTGGCATCGCCGCACAACGCTTGGTCGTCGGCAGAGGCGATAGAGCGGCTCGTAGGTTGCATAGCCGACAACATCGAACACCATATCGGCAAATAGAAAATACCGCGATTTGAAAGCAAATCGCGGTATTTTCATATAAGAGGTTGTCCCTATTTCATCTCCACCAGAGCATGTCCCGTCATTTCCGACGGCTGCTCCACTCCCATAAGTTTGAGTACGGTAGGCGCAACGTCCGCCAAAATACCGTTGGCGACACTCTTTACGCGGTCGGACACAACCACGATAGGCACAGGATTGAGCGAATGTGCCGTATTCGGCGAGCCGTCGGCGTTGATTGCATTGTCGGCGTTGCCGTGGTCGGCAATCATCACCACTTCGTAACCGTTGGACTTGGCTGTCTCGACAACCTCCGCAACACACTTATCCACAGCCTTTACAGCCTTTTCAATAGCCTCGTAAACGCCCGTATGTCCTACCATGTCGCCGTTGGCGAAGTTGAGACAGATGAAGTCGTATTTCTGCAATTTCAGTGCATCGACCAACTTGTCGGCCACTTCGTATGCGCTCATTTCGGGTTGCAGGTCGTATGTTGCCACCTTCGGCGAAGCGACCAGAATACGCTCCTCGTCGGCGAATTTCTCCTCGCGGCCACCGTTGAGGAAGAAGGTTACATGGGCATACTTCTCGGTCTCGGCAATACGCAACTGACGCAAACCGTGAGCCGATACCCACTCGCCTATGGTATTGCGGACATTCTCCTTGTCGAACAGAATGTGCAGACCCTTGAACTGCGCATCGTAAGGCGTCATGCAGCAGTAGTAGAGAGGCATGGTGTGCATACCTGCTTCGGGCATATCCTGCTGTGTCAGCGCAACGGTAATTTCGCGAGCGCGGTCGTTGCGATAGTTGAAGAATATGACCATGTCGTTCGGCTTAATCGTACCTATCGCCTCGCCGTTGTTATCGACATGCACGATAGGTTTGACGAACTCGTCGGTTACACCCTCGTCGTAAGATTGCTGCATGGCAGCGACCATATCCTGCGATTTGACACCTATGCCATCGACCAAGCAGTCGTATGCCACCTTGACGCGCTCCCAACGCTTGTCTCTGTCCATGGCATAGTAACGACCTATAATCGACGCTATCTCGCCCGTCGAAGCAGCCATGTGTTGCTGCAACTCCTCGATAAATCCCTTACCGCTCTTAGGGTCGGTATCGCGACCGTCCATAAAGCAGTGAACGAAGGTATGGGCAATGCCGTAGTGTTTGGCTATGTCGCACAGTTTGAAGAGGTGGTCGATTGACGAGTGTACGCCGCCATTGGAGACCAGACCCATAAAGTGAACATTCACACCCTTCGTCTTGGCATACTCGAATGCGGCAACTATCTCCTTGTTTTGGAGAATCGAGCCGTCTTTGCATGCACGGTTGATTTTGACCAAATCCTGATACACCACGCGACCTGCGCCGATATTGAGGTGTCCCACTTCGGAGTTGCCCATCTGACCGTCGGGCAAACCGACATTCTCGCCGTCGGTACGCAGTTGCGCATGCGGACATGATGCGGTAAGACGATTTATATATTCGGGATTCGCCTCGAAAATGGCGTCCGACTTGGTATGATTACCGATGCCCCAGCCATCGAGAATCATCAACAAAACTTTATTTGCCATAATTATCGTGTTTTTATTTCAATGCCTCCATAATCAGCGATTCGGCACAGCCTATCGCCTGTTGCAGTCCCTCCGGACGCTTGCCGCCCGCCGTAGCAAAAAATTTCTGACCGCCACCGCCACCGTTGATTGCCTTGGCAGCCTCGCGGACAACAGCCCCCGCATCGACACCTTTGGCGACAATATCGTCGCCGAGTGCCACGATAAGCGAAACCTTACCCTCGACATCGGAGCCGACCACGAAGACCAGATTTTTCTTGCGATTGCGCAAATTGTAGGCCAGACTCTTTACAAAATCGCCCGTGCGCGGCATCTGCATAACTATTTTCAGTACACCGTTCTGCTCTTCGGTATTTCTGATAATCTTCTCCGTCCAAGCCTCTATCTGCTCTCGGTGTACCTCCTCAATCTCCTTTTGGAGAGCGTCGTTGCTCTCGACAAGCCGTTTGACAGCCTGAACGATTTGAGGATTATTTACCACCTCGCCTATCGAGTGCAGAGTATCTTCGGTGGCATACGCCACATTTTCCGCTCTCTCGCCCGTAACGGCCTCAATACGGCGGATGCCTGCGGAGATGGCAGTTTCGACCAAAATTTTGAAATAGCCGATATTGCCCGTTGCCGACGTATGCGTACCTGCGCACAACTCGACCGAATCGCCGAAGCGGACGATACGCACCTTGTCGCCGTATTTCTCGCCGAAGAGCATCATCGCACCCTCCGCCTTCGCCTCCTCCTGTGTGGCGTTGCGGTTCTCGACAAGCGGATAGTTGGCACGAATGCTCTTGTTCACCAACCGCTCGACCTCGCGCAATTCTGCCGGAGTAACTTTTTGGAAATGCGAGAAATCGAAGCGAAGACCCTCAGGCGAAACCATAGAACCCTTCTGCTCGACATGGGTACCGAGCACCCGACGCAGTGCAGCGTGCAGCAGGTGGGTTGCCGTGTGGTTATTGGCTGCCACCTGACGCTTTTCGGCATTGACCACGGCGTGGAACACCGCATCGAGATTCTGCGGCAACGACTGGGCTATGTGCATAATCAGGCCGTTCTCCTTCTCGGTGGCTATAATCTCTATCTTTTCGTTGGCACTTGCGATATAACCCACATCGCCGACCTGACCGCCACCGTTGCCATAGAACGGAGTACGGTCGAATACCAACTGATAGGTAGTCTTGTTTTTGGTGCTGACACGACGAACACGGGCTATACGGACATCGCATTCGAGCATATCGTAGCCGACGAACTCGCTCCGCTGAATCGGCATAATCTCCTGCCAATCGTCCACATCCTGCGCCGCAGCATTGCGCGAACGCTCCTTTTGAGCCTGCAACTCCTTCTCGAATGCCGCCAAATCGACATCGACACCGTGTTCGCGTGCGATGAGTTCGGTCAAATCAATCGGGAATCCGTACGTATCGTAGAGCAGGAAGGCATCCTTGCCAGAAATTTTGCCCTTGCCGACCTTGGCGATAACGCCGTCGAGCAGACCGATACCCGTTGCCAAAGTACGCAGGAATGCCGACTCCTCCTCCTCGATAACCTTCTCGATAAGCGTCTGCTGCGCCTTGATTTCGGGGAATTGTTCGCCCATCTGCGCAACCAACGTGGCAACCAAACGGCAGATGAACGGCTCGTTGAAACCGAGATAGGTATAGCCGTAACGCACGGCACGGCGCAAAATACGACGGATAACATAGCCCGCTTTGACATTCGAAGGCAACTGTCCGTCGGCAATCGAGAAGGATATGGCGCGAAGATGGTCGGCAATAACGCGCATTGCCACATCGACATTCTCCTCCTCGCCGTAACGTTTGCCCGACATGGCGGATATGGCGGCTATGATGGTTTGGAAAATATCGGTATCGTAGTTGGATTTTTTGCCCTGCATAATCATACACAGACGCTCGAATCCCATACCCGTATCGACGCAGCATGCAGGCAGTTGTTCGAGCGAGCCGTTCGCCTTGCGGTTGAACTGCATAAAGACGAGATTCCAAATCTCGATGACCTGCGGATGACCCATATTGACCATCTCGCGACCCGGTTTTGCCGCTATTTCTGCCTCGTCGCGCAAATCGAAGTGGATTTCGCTGCAAGGTCCGCACGGACCGGTTTCGCCCATCTCCCAAAAGTTGTCGTGCTTGTTGCCTCGGATGATGTGGTCTTCGGGCAGATATTGTTTCCAATAGCCGTAAGCCTCTTCGTCGAAAGGCACTCCGTCCGACTCGCTACCCTCGAAAACGGTGGCATACATACGCTCCTTCGGCAGATGATAGACCTCCGTCAGCAACTCCCAAGCCCAAGCGATGGCCTCTTTTTTGAAGTAGTCGCCGAAAGACCAGTTGCCGAGCATCTCGAACATGGTGTGGTGATAGGTATCGTGGCCGACCTCTTCAAGGTCGTTGTGCTTGCCCGACACGCGCAGACATTTTTGGGTATCGGTCGCACGCGGATATTTTCTCGGGGTATTGCCGAGGAATATATCCTTGAATTGGTTCATGCCCGCATTGGTGAACATCAATGTCGGGTCGTTTTTTACTACCATGGGAGCCGACGGAACAACCGTGTGTCCCTTGCTCTCGAAAAAGTCCAGAAACGCTTTGCGTACTTTGTTGGATTCCATATATCAGATTCGATTATTTTTCCGTTATTCAATATCGGTTGCAAAAGTATAAAATTTACACTAATTTTGCACCTATTATATAAAGAAACTTTTTATGGAATCGGGCAAAAACAGCACAGCCGCCAACATCGCACGACAGGAGCAAAACGGATTGCCCCTTATCGGTCGGTACGGATTGTTGCGCAAACTGCTGCTCGGATTCATCATCATCTCGATAATCAATGTGGTGTTCTCCTACTTGGTTTACACGCCGAAGATGTACGGCATCGAACTCGACAATCGCGAGATGGTCATCAAATACAACATTCTGCAAGACCGTATCCGCACCCAACAGAGCCGTTTGGACGATATAAAACATCGCGACCGCTATGTCTATCGCGCCTTGTTCTCGGTCGAGGCCGATACGGAGAGCGAACTCGAAGCACCATACGCCGACGACAAGTATGCGGCACTGCAAGGCGACAGGTATGCCGCGCTGATGACCTCGACATGGAAGCAGATAGACCGTTTGGCATACGGCACATACCTCGAATCGCAATCGCTCGACCTGTTGCAGATACTCGCCAAAAACGAGGAGCGCATGTCGCTCGCCATTCCTGCCGTATGGCCGATAGACCGATCGGCACTCAAAGCCTTTTACGCATTCGGATTGCGCAAAAGCCATCCAATCTACCACACCCGCAAAATGCACCGAGGAGTGGATTTGTCCTGCAAGACAGGTACGCCCGTATATGCCACGGGAGATGCCGTGGTGGAGAAGGTCGAAAACCATCCGCGTGCGCGACGCGGTTACGGCAGCCAGATAGTGCTAAATCACGAATTCGGCTACAAAACCCGATATGCCCATTTGAGCAGGATACTCGTGCGCCCCGGTGAAAAGGTAATCCGAGGCCAACTCATCGGCAGAGTCGGTTCAACGGGAGGTTCGACGGGACCTCATCTGCACTACGAAGTTATATATATGAGCCGCAACGTAAACCCGATAAACTATTTCAACAAGAACATGTCGAGCGAGGAGTACCGGACTCTCATGGAGAACGTAAAATACAATGCCGACCTCGAATCGGAATAGAGCATGGCAACACCCGACAACAACATACAACCCAAAGGAAACAGGTCTATCAGGCAGAACATTTGGCGACTGCTTGTCAAGATGCTGACGTGGTTGGGTGCAGCCATAATATACTATATGGTCTTCTCGTTGCTCTTCGACACGCCGGCAGAATATGCTTTACGCCATTCAACCGACCGATTGCGGCAGGAGTATGCACTTCTCAAAGAGCAGTACGACACCATAAGTGCCGTAATCGACAACGTCGTGGCACGCGACCGCAACATATTCGGCATATTGTTCGAATCGGAGCCTTACGATTTCAACTCCGAGTACGAAAAACAGCGGCTCGAACTGCACGAAAAACTGCTTGCCAAATCCAAGCGCAAGATGACCCGCGAGGTGATGAATGCCACCGAAAAGTTGGAAGCGAGGCTGTGTGCGCTCGATTCGACCTACGCATTGATACGCTCCGATTTGGAACGGCTCGGAAAGGGTCGCAACAATATCCCGTCGATACAGCCCGTGAACAATCATCAGTTGTCGCTGCTGACTGCCGGTTACGGCAATTTGATGCACCCTTTCTACCGCACGTTGCAATCGCATCAGGGCGTCGATTTCACAGTTCCCGAAGGGTCGCGCATCTTCGCCACTGCCGACGGAGTCGTCAGCGAGGTATCGGGTCGCCATTCGACTTCGGGATTGACGGTCGTAATAAACCACGGCAACGGCTACACGACATCGTACAGCCATTTGGGCAGTGCGAAGGTCAAAAAAGGCACCCGCGTAAATCGCGGCGACATCATAGCATTGTCGGGCAATTCGGGTCTGTCGCTTTCGCCGCATCTGCATTACGAGGTGCGCTACGAGGGTATGCGAGTCGATCCTATACACTACTTTTTCATGGAACTCACTCCCGACGAGTATCAACGCATAATCCGCATAGCCCAATCGGGCATGCAGTCATTCGATTAAACGCCATGCAAATCAAACTCATATTGCTCGATTTCGACGGCACGCTCGCCAACACGGCACGCGCCAATGCAGCATCGTACATTCAGGCATTCGACGAGGAGGGGCTTACGCTGTCGGAGGAGGAGTATCTCGACAACTATTTCGGCATGCGCTGTCCCGAATTTCTGCGCGCCAAGGGCATTGCAGACCCCGTACAGGCACAACGCATACGTCGTCGAAAAATCGAGATATATCCCACCCATTTCGATCTGATAACACTGAACAGACCGTTGTGGGAGTTCGTTCAGGATTTCCGCAGACAAGGAGGTCGTGCGTGGGTGGTATCGACAGGGCATCTGTCGAACATCCGCAACGCCATGCACCATTTGGGATTAGAGGAGAGATTGGACGGCATATTGACTTCGGACGACGTGGAGCGGTCGAAACCTGCTCCCGACTGCTTTCTGAAAGCCATGGCAATCGAAGGCGTAACACCTGCCGAGACGCTGATTTTCGAGGATTCCGAAATCGGATTGCAGGCGGCAGCGGCAAGCGGTGCAGCCTATTTCAAGGTATCGCTACCCTATTGAACGGCGAACTACCGTCAGTTTCGACGGGCGCAAATATCGACAAAGTCGCAATGACTGCACGACTTTGCATCCTCGCACTGCTCGAACGGTCTGTCGAGGTCGAACATCTCTGCCAATGTCTCGGCAACATACCCTTCGAAGTCGTCGGCATACTCCGAATACGGCACTCCTTTGCGTTTAAGCAGTTTGTCTTCGAGCAGCGGAGAATAGTCCTTGTTGGTCATTGCACTCACATAATATAGCACGGGCAGAATCTCGCGGTCGTTGTTGTAGTGTTTGCGCAACATCGTGGCATAGAGCAGCGTATTGATAATGTTCGATTGTCGCTGTCCCGCTTCGCCACGAAACAGTTGTTCGAGACCGTTGAAACTCAAATGCGGCGAACCCGTCTTGTAATCGACCACCCTGATTGTGCCGTTATCGAGCGAATCGATACGGTCGGAGACACCTTTGAAGTGCATCTTAAACTCTTTGTCGCCGACCCTAAACGGAAATTCGCACTCGACATTGCACTCGACATTGAGCACGGCAAAATCGTTGTGCGCCACGTCGTACGGCACGATATTGTCGCGCAGATAGCGCACGATTATATCGCGAATAATCGTCAAATCGCCGTTGAGCGTCGGCAACGCATCGTCGTTCCGTCCGAAATAGATTTCTTGTATGGCCGAATAGACCACATGTTCGACGGCATGTTCACCTACCAATTTGTTCAGGAGTTCCGCCGGATGGGCTTGCCCGAGAACTTTCTTATAGAAATTTTCTGCCGCCTTATGGAATATAAGGCCGAAGATGCGGTTGTCCACTTCGTCGGTCAGTTCGTCGTCGGTACTCACTTTGGCTATCGAGGCGAAATAGAATTTGAGCGGACACTGCACATATCGCGAAAACGCCGTAGGCGAGAGGGTTGCCTTTCCATCGACAAATGCTTTCAACGCATCTGCCACCGCTCCGTCTTTCGCTATCGAAATCGGCGCATTGTCGGCCAAACCGACTTCGGAACCTACCTCGATACGGTGTATCGGGAATGAAGTCTCGTACTCCAACTGCCTGATGTAACGGCTCGGTTCGCCCGTACCCTTTTCGTCGGCATGGGAGCAGTAGAACATATATACCCTCTCCGCCCGCTGAATCAGCCGATAGAAATAGTAGGCATAAACGCCCTCGTGGTGTTCGGGTGTAGGCAACCCGTAGGCAAAGCGCAAACCGTAAGGGATAAACGACGAATCGGCAGAGCGCGTGCCGGGGAAATTATCGTCGGTCATGGACAACACAATGACATTGCGGAAATCGAGGTTGCGCGTTTCGAGAATACCCATAATCTGCACGCCATCCAACGGCTCGCCGTCGAAAGGTATGCGCACACCCTGCAAGTGACGGCGGACAAGAGCGATGCACACCTCCTTCGAAATCTCGGTGTCGCAATCGCGCAGCATATTTTGCAGTTGGACGATATTTTGCGCCGTTACCGACAAATATTCCCTGCGGAAGCGTACATCGTCGCCGCAATACGGCGTCTCGGCAGCAGCCGAAACGGCATCGCACAGATAGGCGGCAAGGTCCTGCCAAGACCCTGTCGGTCGGAACAATCGGGCAAGCAGCGGTATCTCCGCAAAGGTAGATTGAGGTACGGATATAAGGCGCGATTCGACCATCGCCTTGCGAATCGCATCGATTGTCGCACGGTCGGCATCGGCAATATATGGATGCGTCAAAAGACCCTCGACATCGACATAATAGAACATCGTTTCGCCATTGGCAGAGGTACGTACATGGCTCTGCAATTCGATAAGACGCTCGACGAACGAATATGCCAAAGTGTTGCGCAACGGATAGCCCATCGTTACATTCACCTCGCCTATATCCTCGGGCAGCGCATAGAGCAATGGCATCAACAAATTCTCGTCGGTC
Source organism: uncultured Alistipes sp. (assembly GCA_945494785.1). Lineage (GTDB taxonomy): Bacteria > Bacteroidota > Bacteroidia > Bacteroidales > Rikenellaceae > Alistipes. The sequence continues at coordinate 23,265 of CALYVN010000005.1, read as the reverse complement.
AGCACTATCGCCGTCTCCTTGTTCAACTTGCCGCCCTGCTCCTTTGCCAAAGAGCGCAATACCGAAACCGCATATTCGCATTGTGCGACATTGGTATCGGCAGAGACCGCATGCAGCGAGCTTATATGGCGGAAATTGTCGTGGCTTATGCCGGCGGCAGGGGGCAATTCGCGCAGACTTTGCCGCACGAACATACCCGCCTCCTGTTCTTTGTTAGCGACATAGTAATCGTCGTAATCCCAAAAGAAATCGACCTCGTAATTCTTGGCGAGGAAGTCGAACAGCCGACGTTCGCACGTGGAAAGCGCATTGAAACCGGCTATCGCATACCTCCGCTCGGCAATCGGTACGACCGGCTCCTGTTCGATACGGTTTACGGCTTCGCGGTAAATCATACCCGAATAGCCGATACCCAACTCGCGCAGCCTGTCGCGAAATTCGGCATAAATGGCGGCAAGTGTACGCCAAACAACCAAAAATCGCCGTTTCTGCTCCGACCACGAAGCCTCGTCGCCTATCGTTTGCCAAAACTCGGCAATGATGCGCAACTGTTCGGGGGTCAGATAACTTACATCCGCCTCCAACTCTTTGATGTCGGAGATGTTGCGAAACAGTTGCGAAGCATCGACCATATATTTGTCTATCATGTCGAAGTCGGCAAGCAGCAGTTCGCCCCAATGGTAAAATTTGTCGAACGATTCGTTATGATAGCGCGAATAGACGCGGTAGAGTTCCGAAACAAGGCGGATATTGTCGGCAGGATGCAACGACGACAATTCGCTCATCACATCATCGACCGAGAGGTAGGAGGGTTCCCAAATCGGACGGTCGGCAATATGCGACAAGGCATCGGCAAAGAACAACCTCGCACGACGCGACGAAAACATTACCGAAAGCGACGAAATGTCGTTGCCGTATTTGTCGTAGAGACTACGAGCGACTTCGGAAAGGAATGTCTGCTGCATACCGCGCCGAAAAGGTGGTTAGTCGATTGAGATTATATCTCCGCCGAAGAGCGAGGTGTGTTCGCGTACAATGGCAGGACGACCCCGATAGAGCAGTTTGGCGGCAGTCGATGTCGTAGCCTCCAAACGCTCCGAAACGACAATGCGCACCTCGGCGTTATGCGATGCGTCTATGACCGACGAAACGGTATTCAAATCGCGGGCATCCACGACCGAACTCGAAGCATTGAGTCTGAAATAGCGCGAAGTACCGCTCAAAGTCATCGAACTGCGCCCCGTACACTCGACAGTCATATCCAACGTTTTGACACCGAGTTTGACTATCGCACCGCTCGCAACGGTCATATCCAGCATCCGGCACTCCATCTCGTCGTCGAAAACGACGGTGGCGCGCATAATCCTGATGTCTGTCAGCGAACGGTAATAGAGTGTTACCTCGGTGGTCGTATCGCGTTTATGGTCGATACGCTCCTCGATGCGCAGCACCCCGTCCTTATTGACCGATGCTTTGAATCGCGAGGTGGTACAACCCTTCGTATCATAGACGATTTTTACATCGGCATCCGACGCTGCCGCTTTGAGGGTAACGCTCATCGGACCGTCAATCTCCAACTTGGAGAACGGCGAGAGCAAATCGGTCTTTGGAACGGAGAGGATGCGCTCCGATGGTTGCGATTGATTTGTCGGCAGCGGTATTTGGGCAACGGCGTTCGATGCTGCGGCTGCCAATATCATGCAAAAAATCCACTTTCTCATAACCATAGTCGATGAATTGACAAAGCAATATACGACTTTTTCACAACATACCGTCAAAATGCGACATATTTTTTATCAAAGGCGCAATTATTCGATATAATTGGGTATATTTACAATCGATTTACAAGCGAATACAGTGAGAGCGAAGATTCTGAATGCAAGTGCCGGTTCGGGCAAAACGTACAGCCTTGCATACAAATATGTTTACGATGTGTTGAGCAGTTGCAACGAGCGCGGCGAGTTCGATGTCTCGGCATATCGCCGTATCCTTGCCGTAACCTTTACCAACAAGGCTACCGAGGAGATGAAATCGCGCATTCTGCGTCAAATAAACCATCTCGCATCGGGGGCCGAGAGCGACTATCTCGACAGCCTCAAAAAGGATACGGGCGAGAGCGAAGAGGAGTTGCGCCGACGGGCAAAGCGCGTGCGTACAGCCATTCTGCACGACTACTCCCGCTTCACGATACTGACCAACGACACCTTCTTTCAACGGATTTTGCGGGCATTCGTCAAGGAACTCGGCATCGAACTCAACTATTCGATAGAGTTGGACACAGCCCCCATAGTATCCAAAAGCGTCGATGCCGTCATAGAGGAGATTACCAATAACACAGAGTTGTCGGGTTGGATAAGGGATTTGGCACAAGACCGCATCGAATCGGGCAAAAAATGGAATGTGCGCGATGGCATCCTTCTGTTGCACAACGAACTATTCAAGGAGTACACCAAAAACGCCATTGCCGACATCGGCAACAAGGAGCAACTCAAACAGACCGTCTTCGCCTTTGCTGCAAAAGCCAAGCAGGCCGTCGAACAGTTGCAGGCAACGGCACGGAAGGCACTCGACATCATCGACCAATCGGGATATTCGACCGACGATTTCAAGGTTGCTCCGATAAACTTTCTGAAAAAGATTGCAGCGGGCGATTTGGCGATGCCGAGTGCGACGGTCGCAAATATTGCAAATGCGGATGCGGGTGCGTGGTTTACAAAGGCGAGCAAGCCGAATGCCGATTTGTTGGCAGTTGCCGCAAGGATTCAACCGCTGATGCAGGATATATGCAACTGGCTGCCCGAAACGATTACGTTGGACAACAGTCGCAAGATATTGTTGCAGAACTATCGCAGTTTCGCCCTGCTCAACGACCTCTACCGCAAATCGCTCGAAATCTGTCGCGAGGAGAATACCATGTTGCTCTCCGAAACCAAACACATCATCGCACAATTCATCTCCGAAAGCGATACGCCTTTCATCTACGAAAAGATAGGCAACCGTTTCGACAAGTACATGATAGACGAATTTCAGGACACCTCGTTGGGCGAATGGCGCAACTTTCTGCCTTTGTTGCGCAATGCCATGTCGCAAAGCGAGGATGTTTCGGTGTTGCTTGTCGGCGACATAAAGCAGTCGATATACCGTTGGCGGGGAAGCGATTGGAACATTCTCGGCTCAATTGCCCGACAAGAACTCGGCAGTGAGAATACCGAGACCGAGCCGCTCGACGGCAATTATCGCAGTCTGCCGAAAATCGTGGATTTCAACAATAAGGTATTCAATGAGGGCGTGGCACACGACAACGCCGACCTCAACGCCATGCTCGAAGTCGCACATCGGCAATCGAAAATATCGGATGCGACCTTCGCGGAAATGCACAATGCACTCGCCCGGGCCTACGACAACCATACACAGAAAGCCGAACGCAAATGCACGCACGACGGCTATATCGACATCACTCTTTGCGACGATGAACCCGACATAGTCGCCCGCGTCAAGAGCATCATCGACAAGGGATACCGCCCGAGCGACATAACGATACTCGTGCGTTGGAACAAAGAGGGGTACGAAATTGCGCAACGACTGCTCGCCGTAAAGCAGGAGGGCAATCCTCGCTACTGTTTCGATGTCATGACGCAGGAGGCACTGCGCATCAACAATTCGCCTGCCGTAAGGTTTATGCTTGCCGTCATGCACCTTGCCGTAAACCGTCGCGACCGTTTGAATATGGCGATATACAACCGCTACCGCAACGCTTGCGATTTTGCTGCCGCACTGACCGACGACGAAAACTCCTTTATGGATTCGTTGCGCATGCTCTCGCCCGAGGAGGCGTTCGAGCATATCTCCATGCGATACTCCGCCGAATTGGAAGGACAAACGGCATACGTGCAGGCTCTGCATGAAGCGATTGTCAAATTCTGCGCCAACCGTGTGGCAGACATCACGCTCTTTTTGAAGTGGTGGGACGAGAACGGCGACAAAAAATCGGTCAGCGTCGAACGCAGCGACTCGGCCATCGAGATAATGACAATCCACAAGGCAAAAGGGTTGTCGAACAAGGTGGTGATTATACCCTACTGCAATTGGTCGCTCAATCCGAAAGCCAACAGCGGAGATGTTCCGAATACCATCTGGTCTGCACCTGCAAAGGGCAGCGGAATCGAAGATAAGTTGGATGCCTTCCCCGTATCGTTCAACAAGTTGGTAGCCGATTCGGTTTTCGCCGAGAGTTACTACAAAGAGATTGTCTATGCACATGTAGACGCAATCAATACATTGTACGTTGCACTGACACGGGCAGAGGAGCAGTTGCACATATTCATCTCCCGCAATGCGCTGAAAACTGGCGCGAATGTCGGCAAATTCTTATGCGACATCCTGCCGCAAGAGTGCTTTGCGGATTGTGACAACAGCACGCAACGCTGCGGAATCGGCAGCGACGACGCGCCCGAGCCTTGCGAGGCGAAGGATGACAGAGCCGAACGTGTACGGTTGAACGAATATACGGCATCGCCCGTAAATATGCGGTTGCGACTGCCGTCGGAGCGTTATTTCGACGACGAGCAACACGGCCTCTCGCCGCGCGACACGGGCATCGTACTGCACAAGGTATTCGAACAGGCAACCTCCCGCAAGGATATTGTCGCGGCAATCGGGCAGTTGGTAACGGACGGCAAATTGTCGGCAACGGAGGCGCAAGATATTACGACACAGGTCAAACAGGCACTCGACGATACGATTGCGGGCGAGTGGTTCGACGGCAAATGGAACATCGTAAGGTGCGAGAGCAACATCATCGCGCCGTCGAATGAGTATCGGCGTCCCGACAGAGTGATGATACAGGGCAATCGTGCCGTAGTGGTCGATTACAAATTCGGCAAGCCGAAACCCGAACACGGCAGGCAACTCGGCGACTATGCAAAGTTGTTGGCAGAGATGGGTTACGACGAGATAAAAAGTTATCTGTGGTACATCAAATCGGGTCAAATAATCGAAGTCTGACAATAAGATAAGACGGGGACAGACGGTCTTTGCAAAAAAAGTTGTATTTTAGCGGAATGAAACTCTCGGTACTCGGCATAATTCCAAAGCGGTTCAGGCGACGCGGCTGCATGGTTACTCTCACAATCCTGCTGCGTGCGTTGTTGAATTTTATGGGTTTGGCCGCACTGTTGCCGGTGCTTTATCTGATTCTCGACAGCGACAGCATCCACTCCAACCGCTATCTTGCCGGACTGTACGATGCAATGGGTTTCGGCAGCGATACGGCATTCGTTACAGCCGTATCGGGTACGATAGTTGCGTTCATCGTTGTCAAAAGTTTGATAAACATAGGGCTGTACCGTTTTGAACGCGACTACATCTATGCGCTCTACCGCTATCTGTCGCGCAACCTCTACATAGGCTATTTCAATCGCGGATTGGCGTTTATAAAACAATCCAACTCGGCAGTTCTCTCGCGCAATGTCAATGTGGTGTGCTACACCTTCGTCGTCGGCGTACTGCGACCGCTCGCCACGATTTTCAGCGAAGTGATGCTGTTTATTCTGCTGTTCGGCGCAATCGCCATATACAACCCTTTGGCATCGCTGCTGACCATCGCCATATTCGTCCCTTCGGCATGGCTCTATTTCGCTCTTGTGCGCGGTCGGGTCAATAGTTACGGCAACAAGGAGAACGAGGCGCAACGCACCAAATTCCGCACCGTTGCAGAGACCTATCGCGGTTATGCCGACATCGAAATCAACAATGCTTTCCCGAAGATGCTCGCATCGTTCGACCGCTCCATAGACACAATCGTCGAAGTGGGAGCCAAGAATGCCACCATTGCCACCCTGCCGCAGATATTTACCGAAATCGGACTTGCCGCAGGCATGGCACTGCTCGTGTCGTTGAGCGTCGGTTTGGGCAGTGCCGACATGAAGATTCTGTTCGGCATCTTTGCCGTTGCGGCATTGCGACTGCTGCCTTCGATTCGCGGCATCATGGGGGCTTGGACGGCATTGCGTTACAACCGCTACACAATCGATATTCTCCGCAACGCCGCTACCGAGAAGCTGACGAGCACGGAGGAGAGCGACACTTGCCGTTTCGAATTCCGCGACCGCATTGCCGTCGAGAATCTCTCGTTCCGCTTCGACGACAGCGACCACGACACGCTGCACGACCTATCGTTCGAGATTCGTCGGGGCGAAGTCATCGGCATCAAAGGACGGTCGGGTGCCGGCAAAACGACACTGTTCAATCTGCTGTTGGGCTTCTACTCCCCGACCGCAGGCAACATACTTATCGACGGCGAACGACTCGACGACGGCAATCGTCGCAAGTGGCAGAACACCATCGGCTACGTTTCGCAGAGCGTGTTCCTCATCGACGGCACCATACTCGCCAATATCGCGCTCGGATGCGACGAAGATGCAATCGACACCGACCGTATCAATCGGGCAATCGACATGGCCAATCTGCGCGAGTTCGTCGATTCGCTTCCCAACGGAGTACACAGCCGCATAGGCGAATGCGGTGCATTGCTCTCGGGCGGTCAGCGACAGCGCATAGGCATCGCAAGGGCTTTGTACAAACGTGCCGACATCCTCTTTTTCGACGAGGCCACATCGTCGCTCGACAACGAGACCGAACGCGGCATCAACGATTCGGTACGCACCCTTGCACAAAACGACACGGAATTGACAATAGTAATAATAGCGCATCGCGAGAGTTCGCTGGACTGCTGCGACCGCATAATAGAGATAAAATAATGGATTACATAATAGCACTTTACCGCTTGCGCACCTCGGGCATGCACACCGATTTGGCAGAATGCGGACTTACGGGCTTCCGACCTTTCGTGGTCGAGACCGACCTTGCCGTCGATGCCGATTGCACGATATGTTTCGGCGAGAAATTGGAGTTGGAGCAGTTTGCCGGCTTCTGTTCGGTGTACGATTTCCAATTCGAGGAGAATTATGCCGATTGCCATTTCGGCAGATACGACGGCGGCCATCTGTTCTATATGCAGCGTGGCGATAACCGCATGCTTTTCGTCAAGGCCGACGGCGAGAGCGTTGTGCGTTGCAACATGGGTGCCGGTGCAAAGGTCGATACCACGATGTTGCGTTTCGGACTTTGGATGATGTTCGGATTGGTAATAACACCGCTCGGAGGCATAGCGATTCACTCGTCAGTCATCGTCAAGGATGGCGGAGCGGTATTGTGTCTCGGCGAATCGGGTACGGGCAAAAGCACCCACACCCGTCTGTGGCGCGAGAATATCGAGGGTGCGCGACTGCTCAACGACGACAGTCCGATTATCCGCACCGTCAATGGCGTTCCTACCGTATTCGGCTCGGCATGGAGCGGCAAGACGCCGTGCTACATCAACCGCAGTTTCCCGATTCGCGGTTTCATTCGGCTCAGTCAGGCACCGCACAACCGCATAAAGCAACTCAATGTTTTGAATGCAATCGGTGCATTGCTGCCTTCGTGTCCTCCGGCATTCGCATACGACGACCAATTGCAGGACAGCATCTGCAACACGCTGTCGCAGATGATAGCGCACGTTCCCGCCTATCATTTGGAGTGTCTGCCCGATGCCGATGCCGCCCGACTTTCGTACAACACAATCTACAATCGGCAATGACCACGCGCATAGGCAACAATCGGGCGATGTTCTCCGCCGTGCGCGACATTCTGCTCGAAGGCTCGACGGTAAGGGTCTCCGTCAAGGGACAGAGTATGCTGCCATTCTTTCTCAGCGGCTCGACGGTATTGTTGCGCCCCGTGCAACCCGCCGATTTCCGCAAATACAATGTAGTGCTTGCCGATACAGGTCGCAGTTTCGTCATTCACCGCATCATCGCCCTCGACGGCGACCGCGTAACGCTGCTCGGCGACGGAAATGTTTACGGCACCGAATCGATGACCCGCGACAAGGTCTATGGCATAGTCGATTGCTCGCGCACACATCTGTTTTTTGCACGCATCTGGCTGTGGCTGCGACCCGTCCGCCGCTACCAGCTCGCCATCCTGCGCCGCATCACACCGAAATAGACGAACAAAAAAATCGCCGCATCGTACGATGCGGCGATTTGCATAAGGTATAATCGGATTATGCCTCCAAAGCGAAACGCTTGTAAGCGATAACCTTTGCCTCTTTGTCTGCCTTGGCGAGGTACTCGCGAATCGACTCCTTCTCACCTACGACAGCCTGATTGAGCAACGTGTTCTCCTCGTAGAACTTTCGCATCTTGCCTTCGGCAATCTTTTCGAGGATTGCTTCCGGTTTGTTGGCGTTCTTCGGGTCCTGCTTCATCTGCTCCAAAGCGATGGTCTTTTCGTGAGCAACAACGTCTGCCGGACAGTCGTCGATGTCAATCGAAATAGGAGCCATTGCGGTAGCCTGCATTGCGATTGTATGTGCAACCTCCTCCGAAATAGCCTTGCTGAAACCGAGCAACGTACCGAGTTTCTTGTTGAAGTGAACATAGGCGTTGATGTAAGGTGCCTCCACGCGGGCATAGTAGGCCAACTCGACCTTCTCGCCCGTCTGTCCCGATTTCTCGGTTACCAACTCCTCGACGGTGCGACCTTCTGCGTTCTTGACTGCCAAAAGGGCATTCAAATCGGCAGCATCGGCAGCAACTGCAATCTCCAAAATGGCGTTTGCAGAGGCAGAGAATTCGGCATTCTGCGCCACAAAGTCGGTCTCGCAGGCAAGGCAGAGCATATAGCCCTTGTTGCCCACAATCTTGGTAACTACGACACCCTCGCTTGCCGAACGGTCGGCACGCTTGGCTACCACGAGTTTACCCTTCTCGCGGATAATATCCTGCGCACGATCGTAATCGCCTTCCGCCTCGACCAGAGCCTTTTTGCAGTCCATCATGCCTGCACCCGTCATCTTGCGGAGTTTCATTACATCGGCGGCTTTAATCTCTATTGCCATAATAGTTTTTCGTGTTTTGCGGTTAATTACTCTTCCGTTGCAGGCTCGGCAACCTTCTCCTCGGTTGCTGCGACTACTTCGGCAACGGCAGCCTCTTCGGCGTCGATAGTAGCCTTAACGCTCTTCTTGATGCGAGGTTTTGCCTCTTTCTTTACGGGAGTGGCCTCGGTGTTGGCCTCTGCTTCGAGAGCCTCCTTCTCCTTTTCGAGTTTACGCTCTTCGATACCCTCTGCGATAGCGGTGCAAACGGTGTCGAGTACAACTGCGATTGACTTCGTGGCATCGTCGTTGGCCGGTATAACGTAATCGATGTTGGTTGGATCACAACAAGTATCTACCATTGCGAATACCGGAATGTTCAATCGGTTGGCCTCCTTGACAGCATTCTGCTCCTTCTGCACGTCCACAACGAAGAGTGCGGCAGGCAGACGGGTAAGGTCGGATATGGAACCGAGGTTCTTTTCGAGTTTTGCACGCTGGCGTGCGATTTGCAACTTCTCGCGCTTGGAGAAATTGTCGAATACGCCGTCGGCCGACATCTTGTCGATGGAAGCCATTTTCTTGACGGCTTTTCGTATGGTTGGGAAATTGGTCAGCATACCGCCAGCCCAACGTTCGGTAACGTAAGGCATACCGATTGCTGCCACCTTTTCGGCAACTATTTCCTTTGCTTGTTTTTTCGTTGCAACGAACAATACGCGACGACCGCTCTTGGCAATTTGTTTGAGAGCGGCAGCAGCCTCGTCCAATTTGACTGCCGTCTTGTAAAGGTCGATGATATGGATGCCGTTCTTCTCCATAAAGATGTACGGAGCCATTTTAGGATTCCACTTGCGCTTCAAGTGACCGAAATGGACACCGGCCTCCAACAATGTATTAAAATCTGTACGTGACATTTTTGTTTACGTTTTTTAACCTTAATTTTAATTCTCTTTTCTTCAATTCCCGCAGTAGCGACAATCGGAGTCGGTCTCGGGAGTTTTCCGCGACAGGGCAACCGTACCTCGCAGTGCGCATCGGGCGCAATCGGGCAGATTTGACAACCGCTGTCGTGCTTTGCCGAATAAGTTGGTTGCGGTAAGGATTAACGCTTACTGAACTGGAACTTACGACGTGCGCCAGGCTGACCCGGCTTCTTACGCTCAACCTCACGCGAATCACGAGTAAGGAATCCGTTTTTCTTCAAAATCGGACGATACTCCGCGTTAATCTCGCACAATGCACGGGCGATAGCCATACGCGCTGCCTCTGCCTGACCCTTGATACCGCCACCGACGAGATTTACATCCACGTCGAAAGCCTCTGCTGTCTCGGTTACGAGCAACGGTTGCTTAACCTCGTATTGCAGAATGTTCAAAGGGAAGTAGGTTGCGAGTTCCTTCTGGTTGATTGTAATGTTGCCTTTGCCCGGCTTCACGAATGCGCGAGCCACAGCTGCCTTACGGCGACCAACGGTGTTTACAACTTCCATAATGTTTACTTAATTTCGTTTAATTTGATTGACTTAGGGTTCTGTGCAATGTGAGGATGCTCCGCACCTGCATAGACCTTCAAATTTTTGAAGATTGCGCTACCGAGACGGTTTTTAGGCAGCATGCCGCGAACAGCCTCTTCGATAACGAATTCCGGTTTCTTGGCGAGATACTCCTCAGGAGTAGCGAAACGCTGACCGCCCGGATAACCGGTGTGACGAACATAGACCTTGTCGGTCATCTTGTTGCCGGAGAGTTTCACCTTTGCGGCGTTGATGACGATGACGTAATCGCCGTTATCAACGTGCGGAGTGTAATCCGGCTTGTGTTTGCCGCACAGGATTTTGGCAACCTGCGAGGCCAAACGACCCAACACCTCGTTCGTCGCATCGATGACAACCCACTGTTTGTCAACCGTTGCGGCGTTTGCCGAGATGGTTTTGTAACTTAATGAATCCACTTTGTTTTACGTTTAATACTTGTTAATAAACTATTTGTAATCCAACCCCGCACTTTGCGGGTGCGCAAAGGTAAGCACAATTTTCGAAAATAGCAACATTATTCGCGCTTTTTGGAAGCACAAACGCAGTTTTTATTGTCTCTGTGAGATATTTGAGTCTTTTTATACGCCGTCGGATGTGTCGTTGCTTTATGCTTCGGAATGTTGCGCAAAGCGGCCGAGCAGATATTCGGGTTCGGTGCAACTGACCACGAACTTTTCGCCCGTCGTATCGATGACGAACAGATTGCGGAATTCGGTGGCATACAGACCGAAACGACCGATTCGGCGCGAACGGCAACGACCGACGAAACCGAACAGTCCGCAACCCGCACCGAAACGGGAGCGGTAAGGCAATACCGAAGCAGAGATGCGTTTTATCGACACTATTTCGTCGAGCGGAATCTCGACCGAAGCGTAACGACGCAAAATTACGATGCCATCGTCGCCGACCTCCAAGCATTGCGGCGAATAACCTTCGGCAACGACCACAGCCACAAGGAGCAAGAGCGCAACGAGCAGCAATCCGATGCCGCCGAGCAGATTACCGCAGCCGACAATCAGGCATAACGAGGCTGCGAATGCAATGCAGCACAGCGCAATGCAGGCGGAAGTAACCGCCCAAACCATTTTGTTCCATCGAAAATTTATCGTATAGGCATTGCGCATAAGCGTCAGAACTGCAATTTGACACCGACCGTAAAGTTGGCTCCGTATTCGCGGTAGTACAGCCACTTGTAGATGTTCATATTGGCAAGATTGCGGCCTTCGACGAACACGGTGCATCGCTTGGAGGCGTACCAATCGAATGTCAAGCCGACATCGACCGTTGCGGGAACGCCGACCACAAATCTCTCTCCGAGAGCCGAATCGATGCTCGTCCACTTGGAGACTCCCTGCACTTCGGCACTCGCTCCGATGGCGAATTTGCGGTGGCTGTAACGCAGACGGATATTCGCCTCGACAGGCGGTTTGGCACTGTTTACATCGGCAAAATTGGTATATACGAGTCCGCTGACACGCATGGCGATAAGCAGTTGCGAGGTAGGTTTGTAGTCGAATTCCGCATTGAGCGACCACAAATTCTCGCGAGCCACATCGACATTGAAGAATATGCGGTCGATGTTGTACCAATAAATCGAATTTTCGATGAACGACATATTGGCATAGAATAGGTATGCGAATTTGCTGTTGCGCGTATGTCCCGACACGCCGAAACGGACATCGTATTGCGCCGTATTCGGCAACGACAAGGCGGTATTGGGACGCAACGGCACATCGTCGCGCGAGAGGATGGCGACGTAAGGATTGCGCCGAACGAGCGAATAGTAACTGTTGTTGCGCACCGCTCCGTCCACCTCGATATACGGCACGAACACGCCGCTGTTGTTGATGTTAAGCCCTGCGTAGATATGCGGAATAACATAATGGCGGGTGCTTTTGGTTGCCGATGTCGTGTGGTCGAGGCAGTATGTAAATCCGAGCCGCAACTGCAATGCCCGAGCGGATTTGTAGCCATAGAGCAGTGTTGCCGAGACCATGTCGTTCTTGTAGTGCGACAACTCTTTCAGACCGTAACTGCCACGATAATCGACACCGAATGAGAATCGGCTGCGACCTGCTCCGAGTTGGCGCGAAAGGCTCGCTCCTGCCGCAAAATCGATTTGCTGCAATTTGAATTTGCCCAAATCGGCAAAGGTCTCCGACTTGTCGTTGTAGAAATCGACCGAAGCGTGGATGTCGAAATTGAGGTGTTTCAAATCGACGAACGAATCGCCGAAACGGATTTTGAAATTGATATCCTCGAAATTGATTTCGCTACGCTCGTAATCGCGTTTCGGGTAGCGGTGGTAAATGTCGGATTGGTAGTAGATGTCGCCCGCAAGGGTGTATTTGCCGAAATACTTGCCGGCATTCACTCCGACACGATTGACCAACTGCTGCGAATTGTTGCGGAACGTACCGTCGGCATCGTTCGATTTGATTTTCGAATACTGCCCGATATGGTTCACATAGCCCGTTACGAAACCTACGCCGGCACGATGTGTCGAGGCATATATGTCCGCCACCGAATTGAGCGGATAACCGACGCCGAGTTTCATGTAGAACGGATATTCGGGCGCATACTCCCAATAGGTAGCCGTTGCCGGCTTGATGCGGTGCGTACCGAGAGCCGACGAGAACGAACGCGGTGCAATCGTATAATCGATTTCAGGACGCATCGTTACGGTATCGGTCATATTCGGCACGGATGGCAGTTTGGTCGCCTGCCCAACGGTAGGCACATAATCTTTGGTAACCTCGACCTGTTTGGCGACCTGCGCAGTTGCAACGCCCGAGAGGAGAAATACCAACACCTGTATTATCGTCAATCGTTTCATCGCCTAATTGAGTTTTTTAAGTTTGTCCTTCGCCTCGTCCACCACTCCGTCGTCGGCAGGCGAATAGCCGTCGATGATGCTCCTGTATGTCGCACGAGCCTGAAAGGCATCGTTGCGTGCCGCATAGATGTCGCCCAACAGGATAAACGCCTTGCCGAGCCAATATGCGTGCGGAGTGTTGCGGTCGGCAAATGCGTAAATCCGCTTCTCGCACTCGTCCAAATCGCCGCGCCCGTATATCGAGCGGATGACGATGTATGCCGATTCCGCACCTTCGCGCGTTGAGACATCGTCGCTCAACGCACCGTATATTTCGAGAGCCTGTGTCTTCTCTCCGCGCTCAAAAAGTATGCCGGCCTTTGCAAACCGAGCCGCACGCAGCGACTCCGCACCGACATCGGCAAGCGACTCCACATCGGCAGCCATAGCAAGCACCGCATCCTTGTCGCCGTCGGCAATCACCGCTTTGACATATCCTGCTACCGCATCGCCTCGTGCTGTGGCATTATCCACGACATCGTACAGACGACGATATGCCGAAGCAGCCTCTGCATACATGTAGTTGTCGAATGCCACCTGCGACAACTTTTCGAGGACTGCTGTCGTATAGCGGTTGCGCGGTTTGTCGGCAAGCAGTTTCAGCGTAGTCAGTGCCGCATCGGTATTTTCGGTTTTGAGGTAACTGTCGCTCAAACAGAAGAGCGCGTCGTTTACGTAATAGCCCTTCGGATAGTTGGCGACATAGTGCTCGAGTTGCGGAACGGCATCGTCGAGTCTGCCCGACAGATAGATGTTCTGCGCAGCCCTAAACGAGAGCGAATCGCGGGTCATGCGGCTCAAATCGCACTCCACGCCCGTCCGTTCGGCATAGGCGAAGTAGGCATCGACATCGCCCTTATCGACATATATCTCGCGCACGCTCTGCATGGCATCTTTGGCTGCCTGCGATTGCGGAGCAGCCGTGATAACCTTGTCGTAGCAGACGAGCGAACGATTTTTGTCGCCGAGATTGTAATAGATTAGACCCAAATCCATCATCGCCGGCGTTCGGAAAGGCGACGATGGCGACGAGGCAACCAATGCCTCCAATACCTCTGCACCGTCGGCATAGCGTTCCGCTGCCACATAGGTACGGCCGAGTTCGTATGCCGCATTGTCCGTATAATCGCCGCGACCGTCGGCAACCATTTGACGAAGCAACGCTATTTTGGCGTCGGTCTTGCCGAGCAGACCGAGCGAAACGGCTCGTTGGTAGCGGGCATAATACTGCTCCGCAGTGCCGAGCGAAGCAGCATTGTCGTAACTTTTGGCGGCTGCCTCGAAATCGCGCAACGAGTATTGCGTATCGCCCAAACGGCACAATCCGTCGGCTCGATAGTTGTCGCGCTTTTTGTAGAGCCACACAAAGCCCTCGAACGAGCGACGCGCTTGCGCCATGTCGCCAAGCGAGAAGTGGGAGTAGCCGATATTGTAGAGAGCCATTTTGTACTCGTCCGCCGTTTTCGGTGCGCGTTTGAGATAGTAGTTGTAGTCGGCGACCGCCTGTTGATAGTCGCCCCGATTGAAGGCAATCTCGCCCAACCAGAACGAACACAGTGCATTGTATTTCGGACTGACACCCACAGCCATAGCCTCTTGCAGCGAAGCCTGTGCCTGTGCGGTATCGCCTGCCGACATAGCCTCCAAACCTCGGAAATAGGCGATTTTCTGCAATGCGGTCTTTATGTTGCCGTCGGGATTGTCGAGCAATTTGATGGCGTTGTACGCCATGTCGTAATCGTGCGAATTGTAATAGGCGGCAACCAACAGTTCGCGAGCCTCGTGGACACGGTACGACGACGGATATTTGGCAATATAACGGCTCAAAACATTGACTGCTTCGTTGAATGTACCGCCACCCGTTTCGAATAGCAGTTTGCCGTAGTTGAACAGCGCG
Source organism: uncultured Alistipes sp. (assembly GCA_945494785.1). Taxonomy (GTDB): domain Bacteria; phylum Bacteroidota; class Bacteroidia; order Bacteroidales; family Rikenellaceae; genus Alistipes. Next base: position 8,033 of record CALYVN010000005.1, on the reverse strand, counting down.
TCTTCGGCTATGTCGTTATCGAATTTGTCGTCGGCAGCCATTGCCAACGAGTAAATCGCCAAACGCTTGTTGCCGCTCTTTATATAGCAGTCGGCAAGATGATACGCGGCATTCTGCGCCAAAGCATCGTCGTCCGTGCAGACCTTGCGCAACGCCTCCGTCGCACCCGCATAATCGGTCGTGCGGTATGCCGAATAGCCGAGCAGGTACCACTCCTCCCTGCCCATCTCTCCGCCTGCCGTCCGATAGGCGCGGATATATTGCGAAGCCTTGTTGTAACCCTCTTTGCGATACCACGATTCGGCTAAAAGGCGCATCAGTTCGGGACGTTTCTCTTCGACCGTCTTTGCCATCAAATCGTCGCCATGGCGGATAACGTAGTCGTAGTTGCCCTTCGCAAATTCTATTTGCAGCAGATAATACGGAATGACGGGAGCATAGGCATCGCTCTTCTGCAACACCTTGAAGCCCTTTTCGGCACTCTCGTAATCGCCCCGACTGTAATTGATGTACGATTTGTAGTAGGTCGCATTGTCGGCATATTGGCTCGTTGGACGCACTTTGGAGAAGTATTCGTAAGCCTTGTCGTAGTCGCCTCGTGCAAAGCACGAATAACCGCGCCGCACTTCGTATTTTTCTCTGTCGGCGGCATTCAAAGCCCTGTATGCGACCTTGCCGAACTCCTGCTCCGCCTTGTCGAATTCGTCGTTCTCGCAGTAGTAAACAGCCAATCGAAACCGAAGGTCGTTCACATGTACCGATTCGGGATAGACCGACAGAAAATTGAGCATCCGCTGCTCGGCATCGTCGTCGCCGAGCTCGACGGCACACACCGCCAATCCGAATTCGATTTGGCGCACAAGGCTCGTTTGCGACCGGTCGGTATTCGCTTTGAGCAGTTCGAATTCGCGACGTGCATCGCACCAACGGCGGTGTTCGAGCAGAGTCAGCGCGCGTTCGAGTTCGATATCGGTACGCGGAGGAACGACAGCCGTTGCAACGAACGTCGCAGCGACCAAAACCAAAGTCAGCAATATCTTTTTAGGCATTGTTGCAACAATTATATACTACCCTGCAAAAATACGAATTTTTATCGGTTTTTATTATATCGAAAGTCCGTTAAATTAAAAATCTTTACCAACAATCGAAGTTGCTCGCTCCTTCCGCTCCGTCATCATATCGTTTCGGCAAGACATCGACATCCTCCACCGACACAACAAAGCAGGGAACAAAATTTTGTCCCCTGCTTGCTGTTTGAGTGTGGCAAACTTTACTCCTCGCTCGTAATCTCTTTGATTTGATTGAGTACCCTGTCGGCATCGCGCATCGACGGGCGATAGAAAGAGAAGTAGCCGATGATGCCTCCGAGAACTCCGCCGGACAACATACAGGAGAACATGATGAGGTAATCCGTCAGTGAATCAATCTGCAATTTCGCGCCAATCTCATAAAGATACCATAAAATCCACATCATCAATACCGGCATGCTGTAAACGATATAAATGTTCTTGTCGTGCTTGTATTTGAGCAAACGCTTCGAAGTGGAGACGAGGTCGAGTCGGTCGATATCGCGAGAAGCATCGATTTTCATGAGGTATGCTTTAAGTGAATTGAACGCCAGCAACACAAAGGTTGCACCCACAAAAAGACAGCCATAACCCTGAACAACGAACAACAACGGCATCAGAGCAGTCAGTACAACGCAAAAAATCAAACCAAACCGGTCGCGACTGCGAAGACTGCCAAGGCCTTCGCCAATGGCTCGACGCAACTGTTTCTCGTTAATCTCTATCTGCTTGTCGAGACGCTCCCGAAGTAGGCCGAGTTGATTCTTCATCTCTCCAAATTCCAATTCATTCGATTCCATAATTCCTGTGTTATTTAATAGACAATTTTTACAACTCACAATTTTGTTCCGTTACATATTTTTGAGTGCCTTGCGAATACGCACAAGTCGAACGCCGACATTTTTGGCCGAGATTCCGACAATGCGGCCAATCTCCTCGTAGGAGAGGTCTTCGAGCCAGAGCAGGACAATGGCACGGTCGAAAACGCCAAGTTTGTGAATACGGTCGTGAAGCATACGTATCTGCTTGTCGTTCTGCGATTCGTCGGTTACCGCAACGCTGGAAATACCGATGGTCGAGAGCGAGGATGCCGTATCGGACTGACGTCTGCGTTTGCGGTCGAAAGAGATACAGGTATTCATCGCAATACGCCATATCCACGTGCGTGGATTGCTTCGATTTTCGAATCGCTCAAAACCATTCCACATGTTGATAAGGGTCTCCTGCACCATATCATCGACCTCATCGGCATTGTCGGAGAACATCATGCACACCGTATAGATTGTGCTTTTCTGCTCTTTGACCATGCGGGTAAATTCTTGTTCCAAATTCTTCATTGTGTTTTTTGTGTGTTTCTTTGCCTATTAGACGTCGAACGATTTCGGTTCGCTACAAAATTTTTCGATTTTTTTATTCCTCGTTCGATTTCTGCCTCGCAACCTAAATGTGATATAAACAGAGTATCGATACGGCAAAACGCCACCGGTCCGACAGCCACAAACAAATGCTTTGAAAACGGAGGTGCGAACAGCAATAAATCGACCTGCCGCAGACGACCGAACACCGTCGGGATGCCGCACCTATTGTCTATATATAAAGGCTTAAACGAGTATAGAATAGAGATGTTCGCCCAAACGGCTGCGCAACAGCCTCAACGCCTGTTTCACACGGTAATAGACCGTCTTGTCGCTCACGCCGAGTTCCGCAGCGATTTCCTTGTAACTTTTGCCCGAAAAGCGGCACATCTCGAATGCCTCGCGATATGCAGCGGGCAACGATTCGATTTCGGCATCCAACCGCGCAACCAACTCCTCGACGGTATCGTATTCGGGTATCTCCGACTGCTCGTCCAGCGTAACGCCTATGGCATCGATGACACGACGACGCACAGATTCGTGGGTGATGAGAGTAAGGCAGCGGTTGCGCACCGCAGTATAGAGGTATTGTTCCGGCGAGGTCTTGATATCCACCGTGCAGCGATTGTTCCACAACCACATGAACACGTTTTGGACTATATCCTCGGCATCGCGCGACGATACCATTTGGGAGGCATAGGCAAACAAGCGGGCATAGCAGGCGTCGAACAAGGCATCGAACGCCTGCAAAGCCACTTTTTCGTCATCGTTCGCCAAATCGGCGAGCAGTCGTTTATGGTTTGCCGGTCTCAAAATCGGAAATATCGTCTTTAATTATGCAAATGTAACAAAAAGTTCGGAATGTCGAAATTTATTTGCGCCATACAGACCGATTATTTCGCGATAATCATAAAAAAAGTGCAAAAAAGTTTAGAAAAATCGGAGTTCGTCAGTCTTTATTATAGTTATAACGGAATATGACTATGCAAGAAGAACAAATTATACGCTGTATTCGGAACGAAGCCGATGCAGCAGAGAGAGCCGAAGTCGGGCAATGGATTGCTCAAAGCGGGGAGAACCGGGCTTTGGCACTCAAACTCTATCGAATCCATCGCAACATGGAACATCTGCACGCAATCGGCAGAGTCGATACCGAAGCCGCCAAGCGTCGCATTCACGAGCGCATGGCTGTTGCTGCTCCCGTTCGTCGTTGCACGCTCCGTCCGCGTTTTGCATTTGCAGCGACATTGGCGGTGTTGGTCGTTGCCATCGTGGCAGGCATCGGTTATTTTTCGTTCGATGCCGTCGAATCGGTGCGCATGACCGAATTGTATGCCGATACCGGCACAACCCGCACAATTACCCTTTCGGATGGTACGCAGGTATGGCTCAACGCCAATTCGACGCTGCGTTATCCGGAACAATTTGCGAATGACAACCGCGAGGTGGAACTCGACGGAGAGGCTTATTTCAAGGTTACCAAGAGCGAAGGACGCAAATTTACGGTAACGACTGCCGACTTGCAGATTGAGGTACTCGGCACCGAATTCGACGTCGATTCCTACAACATTTCGGGACGCACCTCGACAGTAACGCTCGTAAGCGGCAAGGTAAGGATGAGTTACACCGACGAAGACAAATTGCACAGTTCTATTATACTCAAACCCAACCAGCGTGCCGAACTCGACGCATCGAAAAAGTTGCGTCTGTTCAACACATCGTCGGCAACATCGGCAGGATTGTGGAAAGAGAACAAAATCGTCTTCAACCACACCTCGTTCGCATCGGCTGTGCGCATAATCGAAAACCGCTACAATGTGAGTGTCCGCGTGAACAATCCGCGACTCTACGACTACACCTTCTCGGGTACATTCATCGATGCCGATTTGGATACGGTACTCCGATTCCTCTCGCTCGCTTCGGGCATAGAGTTCGACTGTTCCGCTCTCGATAGTGCGTCCGATGCCAAACAGCGACGCATAATCGAAGCCAATTAAGCAATCAACTTAAATCAAACCAACAATATGTACAAACCTAAACCAAAGTTCCTGTGTTTGCTGCTTGTGCTGCTCGCGACACCCGCATTGCTCTGCGCCGCGCCGATTCGCATAAAGGCGGTAAACTCCACAATCGGAAAGGTGATGCAGTCAATCGAACAGCAGAGCGGCTACACATTTTTCTACAAGGACAACATCGTCGATAAGTCGCGGAAGGTCTCGATAGAGATGACCGACAACGATGTTTTGAAAGTCGTCGATGCCCTGTTCAAAAGCGAAGGCATAAAGAGCCATCTCGTGAACAAGAGTATCGTACTCTCGAAAGAGGCGGGTGCCGCTGTTGCCAAATCCGCTCCTCTGCGCACAATCGCCGGCATCGTCCGCGATGAGAACAACCGGCCGCTCGTGGGTGCCACCTGTTCCGTACCCGGCACATCGCGCGGAAGCATGACCAATGCCGACGGCTCCTATACGATTCAAGCCGCAACAGGCGAGACAATCGATTTCGAATATCTCGGTTACGAGAAGGTCAGCATCAAACTGACCGACGCACAAACGAAGGTCGATGTACGTTTGGCACAGAACAGTACGGTGGCCATCAACGATGTGGTCGTAACCGCACTCGGCATCACGCGACAGGAGAAATCGCTCGGTTATGCCGTATCGAAACTCGACAACGAGCAACTGACCACGACCGAGAGCGGCAACTGGCTCAACGGACTCTCGGGCAAGGTGGCAGGTCTGAATCTCGACACCTCGTCGGCAAGTCCCGCAGGTTCGGTGCGCGTAACGTTGCGAGGCGAAAGTTCGCTGTCGCACGACAACAACACCGCCCTGTTCGTGGTGGACGGCATACCTATCAACTCGTCGATGGATGCCAACTCCAACGCCTCCTCTTACGAGAGCGACGATGCGCCAATCGACTATGGTAACGATTCGGGTTCCCTTAATCCCGACGACATCGAGTCGGTATCGGTACTGAAAGGTCCTGCCGCAACAGCCCTCTACGGTTCGCGTGCAGCCAACGGCGCAATCGTCATCACAACCAAATCGGGCAAAAAGAATCGCGGTTTGGGCATCATATTCTCGTCGAGCGTCGTTTTGGAGAAGGCAGGTTTCTGGCCCGATTTCCAAGACGAGTACGGACCGGGCAACATAGGTCCTACAAGCATGAAGGACGGCCACATGAGCAACGGCATTTCGCCCGACGAGTATTCGTTCTGGTCGGTAACAGCCGACAAGACCGATACGGGTCAGACCGTGCGCCGTTTCCATTCGCGCTACCACTACGGTGAGCGTATCGAAGGACAGATGCGTTATCTCTATTCGTCGCGAAATTGGGACGATGACACCTATACCCGCGAGCCGTACCGCATAAAAGATTGGTACAAAGGTTTCTTCCGCACGGGCGTAACCTATACCAACTCGCTCTCGGTGGATGCGGGCGACGGTAAAGGACAATCGATGCGTGTGTCGGTCAAGGATTCGCGCAACGAATGGATTGTGCCGAATACCGGCTACAATACGCAGAACATCAGTTTCTCGGCTTCGAGCAACAAAAACAAATACATCAGTGCACAGGCCAAAGTTACTTATGTGCGCAAAAACTCCGACAACCTGCCGATTGCGGGTTACAGCAACGCCACACCGCTCAAATCGTTGATGTGGAACAACGGTGCCGTGTCGGTGAAAGACCTTTACAACTCCTATAAATCGGGACGCGAACAACTCTATCACGAAGGGTCGAGCGATGGTTATGTCATCGATGGCACGATGGACAACCCTTACGCCATAGCCTACGAGCATCTGAACACGCAGAGTCGCGACCGCGTATATGGCAATGTCAGTCTGACGGGCAGCATCATTCCGAATGTATTGACCGTAATGCTCCGTTCGGGTCTCGATTTCAGCAACGATTTCCGCACGCAGCAGAAACCTTATTACACGATGACCTACTCGCAGGGTATGTACAGCGAACAGACGGTGCGCAAGTTGGAGGTGAACACCGATTTCCTGATAACCTATAAGAAGGACTTTACCAACGGTTTGTCGCTCAACGTATCGTTCGGTGGCAACAACATGGTGTACAAATACAACAATATTCTGCTCAAAGCCAACATGCTCGATGTGCCTAACGTCTATATGTTGTCGAACGCAAAAGGCTCGCTGCTGACCAAATCGGTGCGCCGTGCCAAGAGCATCAATTCGTTCTACGGTTTCGCCACAATCGGCTACCGCGATATGTTCTACATCGACATCACGGGACGTAACGACTGGTCGAGTACATTGCCGAAGAACAACAATTCGTACTTCTACCCTTCCGTTTCGGCGAGCGTGCTGCTCAGCGAGATTTTCCACCTCAACGAAAAGACATCGTGGATAAATTTGTTGAAGGTGCGCGGTTCGTGGGCCAACGTGGGTAACGATACCGACCCTTACCAGTTGATAGACGCCTATACCATCAATGGCTCGTTCACGAGTTCTTACGAACTTGCCTCGTCGCTCAAAAACGCCAATCTCAAACCCGAGAATGTCGAGAGTTGGGAGGTCGGTTTGGAGGCAAAACTCTTCAAAGGCATCTGGTCGTTCGATGTGGCGTACTACGATTCGAACACCACCAACCAAATCATCACCGTACCGACCGACTGGATTACGGGAGCATCGACCCACGTCATCAATGCCGGCAAGGTACGCAACAACGGTATAGAGATTTCGACCGAGATTAAGCCTATCCGACGCAACAAGGATTGGAAACTCAACATCGCGCTCAACTGGTCGAAGAACTGGAACAAACTCGTCGAATTGGCACCGGGTGTCGATGTATGGCAACTCAACAAGAACACCATCGGAAGCCGTGTGCTTATCTATGCTTACCCGGGTACGGAACTCGGCCGCATATACGGTGTCGGTTACGAACGCGCTCCGCAAGGCGCATTCTACTACGATGCCGATGGTAAAAAGGTCGATTGTTCGGGCAAGGTCATAGTCGATTCCGAAACGGGTAATCCCGTCATCGGCGAAAAGTTGAAGGATTTGGGCGGCATTTATCCCGATTGGAAAGCCGGTATGACCCTTTCGCTCAAATGGAAAGGATTGGGCATATCGACCTCATTCGCCGCTTCGGTCGGCGGCAAGGCATATTCGCTGACCAACGCCATATTCTCCTATATGGGTAAGAACACCAACTCGCTCGAAGGACGTTACGAGGGACTTATCCACGACGGAGTCAATCTGAATGCCGACGGAACATACAGAAAAAACACCACCGTTACGACCGACATCGTGGACTACTATGCAACCCATGTATGGCACCGCAACAATGTGGAGCAAAACACCTTCGATACCTCGTATCTTAAAATGAAGGAGTTGCGCATCAGTTACGATTTGCCGAAGAAGGTTTGTGCCGCTTCGCGCGTATTTACGGGCGTAACGTTCGCATTCTTTATGACCAACGTATTCTGCATCACCAATTTCCCTCAATTCGACCCCGAAGTTGCATCGCTCGCCGGCTCATCGCTCTATCGAGGTGTCGAGACGGGTAGTTATCCTATGACACGCACTTACGATTTCAACATAAAACTCAAATTCTAATTCGGTAAAGCATTATGAAAACG
>CALYVN010000004.1 GCA_945494785.1 uncultured Alistipes sp. | reverse complement strand
CACCATTCGAACATAGTGCCCTGGCAACTTGCCGCCGAACGCAAAGGGGCGCAGATAAGAGTGTTGCCGGTTGCCGACGACGGTCGGTTGCAGACCGAACTGCTGCCCTTGCTTATCGACAATCGGACGCGCGTGGTTGCCGTAACTCAGGCATCGAATACGCTCGGCACCCGTCCCGACCTGCGCACAATAATCGATGCGGCGCATGCCGCAGGTGCAATCGCGGTGGTCGATGGCTGTCAGGGAATCGTACACGGAGGTACGGATGTAACGGCATTGGATTGCGACTTTTACGCCTTTTCAGGACACAAACTGTATGCTCCGACAGGCATAGGCGTATTGTACGGCAAGCGCAAAATATTGGAGGCTATGCCGCCGTTTATGGGTGGAGGAGAGATGGTGGACAAAGTAACGTTCGCAAAGACCACATACGCACCGTTGCCGCTCAAATTCGAAGCGGGTACACCCAATTTCATCGGGGCAATAGGACTTGGCGAGGCGGTGAGATATCTCCAATCCCTGCCGGCCGATGCCGTTGCCGACCACGAACGCAGAGTGTACGAACATGCCGCACGCCGATTGTCGGAGATTGAGGGCTTGCGCATATACGGCACGACCGATGACAAGGCACCGATTCTCGGTTTCGATGTGGCAGGTGCGGGACATTACGACATCGGACTGATACTCGACAAATTGGGTATCGCCATTCGCACGGGACACCACTGCGCCGAGCCTGTCATGGCACGATTCGGCATAAGCGGAATGTGTCGGGCATCGTTCGGATTGTACAATACGATAGCCGAAGCCGATGCTTTGGCCGACGGCGTGGCACGCGCCGTAAAAATGTTGAGATAAAGCAGAACCGTTATGTTTATAGTACTCGAAGGGTTGGACGGAGCCGGCAAATCGACTCAAATCAAAATGCTGCGCGATATGCTCGCACAACGCGGCACAGAGACGGAATATGTTCACTTTCCGCGTTTCGACGCACCGATTTACGGCGATTTGATAGCGCGTTTTCTGCGTGGCGAACTCGGCTCGCTCGAACAGGTCAATCCCTATATCGTCGCACTGCTGTATGCCGGCGACCGTGCCGACATGGCTGCAAAAATTCGCGAATGGCTTGCGGCGGACAAGGTGGTCATTGCCGACAGATATGTCTATTCCAACATCGGCTATCAGTGTGCAAAATTGGCCGACGGCGGAGAACGCAGACGGTTGAAGGATTGGATTCTGCATTTGGAATACGGCTACAACCGCATACCTCGTCCGGATGTTTCGCTCTTCTTGGACGTACCGTTTGCATTTACGGTCAAGAAACTTACCGACGTGCGCGAAGGCGACGACCGCAACTATTTGAAAGGCGGGTCGGACATTCACGAGGCTTCGCTGTCGTTGCAGGAGTGCGTGCGCCGCGTCTATCTCGAAGCGGCAGAGGAGGACGAGCAGTTGAAGGTCGTCGATTGCAGCAACGACGATGGAGGCATGGCTTCGCCCGAACAGATTTTTCAACGCATAGAGAGGTGCATCATGCCGCTGTTCGACAAATAGTATGGGTGCTTCATTGAGAAACAGACGCTGGTTCAGATTGGTTACGCACGTATGCCGCATGGTGTTCGCGCTTACGTTCATCGTATCGGGATTTGTCAAGGCGGTCGATCCGTGGGGTACGGCTCTGAACATAACCAACTACCTCACCATATACGGTTTCGAATCGTTGAAACCGTATGTGATGATTTTTTCGATTTGGTTATGCGGTGCCGAACTTATGATGGGTTGCATGATGCTCTTCAAGGTGCGCATACGGCTCGTTTCGATTTTCGCCGTATTGTCGATGATATTCTTTACCGCACTGACATTTTTGAGTGCCACTTGGATTCCGATAGAGGATTGCGGTTGTTTCGGCGAGTTCATCAAACTCTCGCCATGGCAGACATTCGCCAAAAATTTGGTGTTGCTGCCTTTGGCCGTATGCGTGTGGTGGCGTTATCGGCCCGACCGCGTATTCTCCTTCTCAAAAGCGGAACTTACACTCACCATTCTGTTCTGTGTGGCAAGCATGGGTTTGGGCATGTACAACTACTATCATCTGCCGATATTCGATTTCCTGCCTTACAAGGTCGGCGTAAACATAGCCGATGCGATGCAGCAGGCTCGCAACGAGCAGGAGAATGCCGAAGTGGTATTGGTCTATCGCAATCGTCGCAACGGCAAATTGAAGGAGTTCTCGCTCGGCGACAAGGCTTGGCACAACGATAAGAAGTGGGAATGGGTCGAGACCCGCGTATCGGACACAGGCAACAACAAGGTCGAGCCGATGATTTTGGAGTTTTACATAAGCGACGAGAACGGCAACGACGTTACAGATGCACTGCTTGCGACAAAGGGCAAACTCTATCTGCTCTGCGTATCGCGTTTGAACGGCGTCGATGCCTCGTGCCGCCAAAATCTGCGCACCCTTATCGACCGAGCCGAAGTTGAGCAGACCGACATCGTGTGTCTGACGCCCGAAATACTTCACGGCGAGACATGGCATTCGTTCGAAGGGTCGGCACCCGTGCGCTGTTACAACATCGACGCAAAGACAATGAAAACGATGTTGCGGGCGAATGTCGGACTCGTGGAATTGACCGACGGCACGATAACCGCAAAACTGAATTGCAGGGATATAAGGTAATCGGCACGAGGGGTCGGACAGAGCCGATGTCGGATGCAGCAGAAGGCGCATGGTCAATTGTGCGGCAGCGGAACGAGAGGTACGGGCAGGGTCGTTTCGACCGTTTTGGCAATAAAACTCGCCCACTAACGTTAAATTTATGGCGATTTGGCGGTTATTCCGCACTTTTTTGATACTTTTGTAAATCATAGCATAAAATTGAACAGACGATATATGAAAAACCTGAAATTGGCTGCATGTATAATCATGGTTGCGATAGGCATGAGTTCATGTAGCAAAGACAAAGAGTCTTTCGGCTTAACATTCAGGCAGACTGGCTACTATTTCAAGTGGGGTGGTGATGCGCAGAGCGATTCGTTCTCTACCAAAAACGTATCGGCAATCAGCGTTACCGCAGTGAGCGAGGGTTGGAACTTCACAATCGATTTGCCGACCTTGCAATACACCATAACCCCTCCGACGGAGCCTGCCGAAGCCGACAAAAAGGAGTCGATGCGGACGGGTACTGCAAGCATCTCGGTAATCTCCCACAAGGGCGAAACAGCAAAATACGTACTGACATTCTACATCATCGGCGACCATGCCGTCAATTTCAACGAAGGCGGCAAGGGCTATGCCAACTGTTATGTGGCGACACAGCCTTACGCACTCTATTCGTTCGATGCGACGAAGATCGGCAACGGTACGCGCACAATCTCTCCTGCCGACATACAACTCTTATGGCAATCGACAAGTCTGATGATTCAGCACCTTGCCATCGACGACAACGGAACGGTCTCGTTCTTCATCGACCGAGCCAAAGACAGCGACGGCAAATATATCGTTGAGAACGGCGAGGAGGTCGTACCTGAGGGCAATGCGGTAATTGCCGCACTCGACGCGGACGAGAATGTTATTTGGAGTTGGCATATTTGGGTGATTCGCGAGAGCAAGAATCCGATAACCAACGCCTGCACCTATGCCAACGGCAAAACCTTCATGGATAAAAATCTCGGTGCATTTGCCAACAGCAACGGTGCAACCGACGATACCGACCTGATACTTGCCTCGTATGGTTTGTACTACCAATGGGGACGCAAAGACCCGTTCACCAGACCGCGATATTATAATTGTGCGGGAGGAGCGGCAGAACTCATATACGGCGCATCGTCTGGTTCGACCTACATCACCTTCGAAGAGTCGGACGAAACGATCGGTACGGTCGAATATGCCACAACGCATCCGAAGGTATTTATCACCAATGCCGCATCGGTGGCAGAGGAGGGCGACGGCATAGGCGATTGGCTCCAAAAGGCAGACGGCTCACTGTGGAGCAACACCGCAAAGAGCGATTACGACCCGTGTCCTTACGGTTGGCGCGTACCTGCCGAGAGCGATTTCGACATATTGACGCTGTCGGATGCCGAAGACGGCAAGGATTTGGACACTGCCCGCAAACAGTTCGGTTGGAGTGTGAGCGACGGTGCGGCAGAGTATTTCTATACGGGAGCCGGATTGCGCACTTACTACAACGGTGTTATCAACAACATGAATCACAAGGATGGTGTATATCCATCGACTCCCGAGCCTTGGGAGGGATACTATTGGACATCGGGTCAGAGTGCCGACGGCAAGCAGTCGCTCTGCATGTATTTCGACCTGACGACGACGCGCACCATCAACAAATTCAACGTCCGATACCCTGCCAAGCGTGCCAATGCGATGCAGATTCGTTGCGTCAGAATAGATTAGCGATACCATGCCGTATGGCGTGTCGAATTGCGAAATTTGACCGACCATGAAACCTGCTGCGGAATTATTTGCGGAACTCGGCAATCGGCTCGATGCCTTCGGCACAGACCGACCGTCGCGTATGGCCATAGAGGAGGCCATGCGGAACAATGCTTGGTTTACCCGCGAGGATATTGCCACGGCAGTAGGTGCGATACGGCAGTGCATGTTGCAACGGGAGGCAATCGAAAGGTGGTTGGCTGCCTACCCCTCTCTTACGGCACTGCATCTGCCGAAAAAGATAGGTATTGTCATGGCGGGCAATCTGCCATTGGTCGGATTTTTCGATTTGATGTGCGTCGTGGCGAGCGGCAACGAAGCCTATATAAAAACCTCGTCCAAAGATGCGCCGCTGATGGAGTTGATTGTGCGCTATCTGACCGAAGCCGATTCGACGCTGCATATCGGCTGCCTGACCGACGACACACCGACGGATGCCGTAATAGCCACAGGTGGCGAGAGTGCCAAACTGCATTTCGAATCGAAGTATGCCGGCACGCCGCATATCATTCGAGGCTCGCGCCATTCGGTTGCGGTACTCGCGGGCGACGAAGACGAAACGGAACTCGCCGGACTTGCCGACGATATCTTTCTGTATGCAGGGCTCGGTTGCCGCAATGTATCGCTCGTATTCGTTCCGCGCGGATACTCTCTACATCTACCTTCCCGCCAAATGTGCAACGGCTATCGCAACAACCATCGCCAAACACGCGCACTGTTGCAAATGACGGGTACGGCATTCGACGACAATGGCACAGCCCTATTCGTCCGCTCTTTCGAGCCCGATTTTCCGAACAGATTGAGCCGCATCAACATTGCGGAATATGACGACATCGCCACCGTAAAGGCTTGGTTGGAGGCCAACGACGACCGTTTGCAGTGCGTGGCATCGTCTGTTGCGCACCTGCATCCGCGCTCGGTCGCGCTCGGTCGCACGCAATATCCGACGCTGACCGACTATGCCGACAATGCGGACACGATGGCATTTTTGCAGACCGTCGTCGGTCAATAACCGACGAGACGATGACATATTCGGAAAAATCGTTATATTTGCATAGACCATTAAAACAACCGATAAAATGAAAAAATTCATCTTTATTCTTTTGGCTGTCGTTGCCGCAGGTTCGATGCAGGCACAACCTCCTCACGGAGGGATGCCTCCTCACGGAATGATGCAACAACAGGGGCAGGACAATCCGAGCGACCGCAGCATCGCCAAGCGTTTCGAGCATCTGAAAGAGGCTCTGCAAATGGACGACAAGCAGTTGGAGAAATTTGCGCCCGTATATCAGGCCTATCAGCGCGAGATTCGCGGAATACGCAAGGATTTGAAGACCCTGATGGATTCGTACAAAGACGAGGAGATTGACCACAAAACAGCCTATCGTCTTGTCATGGCGCAACTAAATGCCGATGCCGACATCATCCGCTGCAAAAAGGAGTATATGCGCGTATTCAAGGATTATCTGACACCCGAGCAGATGTCGAAAATCTTTTTGGTGGAACACAAAAGACCGCACCAACCCCGCCATTAGAACGGATATCCGACCCCGAAGTTTAGCGACGTATTGCGCCACTTGAAGTTGTGAATCCATCGCGAACCTTCGGGGTTGTTCGGATTGTGGAGTTGGATACCCCAATCCAAACGCAAAATGGCAAACTTTATATCCACCCGCAGGCCGATTCCCGTATTGAATCCGAGTTGCTTGTAGAAATTCTTGAAGTGGAATACCGATTCGTCGCTGTACTCCACACCATCGCGACCCATAAACCAAACATTGCCCGCATCGAGGAAGGTGGCTCCGTGCAGAATGCCCCAGATAGGGAAGCGCAGTTCCAGATTGGCCTCCAATTTCATATCGCCCAACTGTGTCGGATATACGACATTCGTCGGCAGAGGCGACGAACCCGGACCGAGCGTTCGCGGTGCCCAACCACGCATACTGTTGCTGCCGCCCGAATAGAACAATTTATCGAAAGGCATGGCCTGCGAGTTGCCATATGCCGCGCCGAATCCCGCATATATACGACCCGCCAAGTCAGTCTTTTCGCCCAGCGTTATCTTGTGGCTGACGCTCAAATCGGCACGGAAGTATTGCGAATAGCGGATGCCGAGAATCCGATAATAATCTTCGCCTGCCGCAGGTTTCGAAAACAGATGCTCCAATCCGTCGAGCAGATTGCCGGCAAACTCCATGTTCAACCGCACCGTCGTCTGGTTGCGGGTGGTGTTCGCCCGCGGGTTGTTGTAGATATACGAGCCCGAAATGGCGAAAATCAGTTGCGATTCGTAACTGTGTTTCAGGTATTCGTTCTGCAACGAATTGAAATAGTCGTTATCGATATATCCGACATTTACCCAGTTGATGCTTATCGGGCGGATGACAAATGAGGAGTGCCGCATATTGCGCCACGAGTACGACCACACGAGACTCGACAAATCGCGCCTGTAATACGGACGGTTTTGGTAGTTGTAGGCTATCTCGAATTGGGTACGTGGTGCCGTAATGCGGCTGAGTGCCGAAGTACGGAACAGCAAAAAGCGCGGGAACGACAAACTTGCCGACAAACCGAACTCCATGGCGTTGCGACGCGACGATTTCGGAGCCTTCATATATTCGTACCCGACCGTGCCGACCAACTCCAACATCTCCGCACCGCGGAATATGTTGCGATTCTGATAGCCGACCGAAGCCTTGACGCCATAGAAACTCGATGTGGTCGAGCCTTCCAACTCCGCTTTGACACTCTGTTTGAGTGCCGGCGTACAAAGGATGTTGCAATCGACATATCCCTCCCGAGTATAATTGACCTGAGTCGTATCGGCCTGTGCCTTTACGCCGACGTAGGTTATATAGTGGCGTGCGACTGCCGAATCGGGCAGTTCGGTAAAGGTGATTCGCGCACTCTTGAAATACCCCATCTGCATAAGATTGGTATATGTCCGCAGCACCTGCGAATAGTCGTAGATGAAGTTGGGGTACATCGGTATTGCGGGGCGCAACACTCTCGCCCGCAGATTCGGTCGCCGACCTTCGTACAACACATTCAGTCCCCGATAGTCGAGCGTATCGAAGCGGTCGTAGTAGCCCTGCTGCATCTTGGCATCGGTGGCGTTGTAGTCGGGTACGATGTTGATATTCCGCAATCGATAGACCACATTGTTGTCATAGACCGCATCGCCACGATTGTTGTAGCCTGTCAGATTCTGCTTTATGACAACCTTCAAACCGACCCTGTTAGCCTTTTTCAGCGTATCGGCGATATACTCGATGTTGTTTACCGAGAAGCCGTAGTAGCCTCTCTCCTTCAAATATCGGGCAATCCTCTCCCGCTCCTTGTCGAGTACGGCAATGTCGAAAACATCGTTGCGGTGCAACAGCGAATTGACGGTATCGGGAGCAAGAATCGGTTCGAGAAAACGGTCGCGATAGAGGTATGTAACGGCATCGATGCGGTATGCCTTGTTCTGTTTCAGCGAATAGGTAACACGCGCTCGCCGACGACGGCTCGTGGTATCGACTGCAAACGAGACCTGCGATGCGAAATAGCCGCGCGAATCGAGGTAGATTTTCAGATTCTCCGCCGATTTTTCGGTCGCCGACATATCGAACAATACCGGTTCTTCGCCGATTTTGCGCTTAAAGCGGTTCCACCAATTATCCTTTTGCGGATTGGCGAGGTTGTACACCCACACATAAAAGTTGGTACCGAGAAAATGTTTGTTCGGCTTTTGGCGGACATACTTCGACACCTCCGAAGCGGCTATGCGCTCGTTGCGATGCACGCTTTTGTCGTCTTCGATTTTGACCCGCTGCAACAGATAGGCGTCCTTCGGCAATTTGCGCGTAACGCTGCACGACGAGCCAGCCAGACCCATCGCCAAAAGCGTAACAGCCAATATCGCCAATCGTCGCACCGTCATATTCGTCCCTGCAAATCCTCCAAAAATTTGTCGTATGCCGCCTGTTCCGCCCGATATACCCTATCGACCTCAAAGCGCAAACCTTTCTCTTCAAGCGACATCCACCCTCTGTATTCGTATGTCGCGTTACCGACCAGCGTCGTTGTCAAACCGCCTTCTCGCGAGCAGCGACAATGTACCATGCCTCCGCGATTCAACACCTCAATCCGACTGTCGAAATCGCACTCGCCCGCAAGTGCCATTGCCGTTGCGCTCGAAGTCATCGCCGTACCGCACGATGCGGTTATGCCGGCACCGCGCTCGTAGGTAGCAACGAAAATCTCGTTGCGTCGGCGCACCTCGACAAGGCTGACATTCACTCCGTGCGGGAAAATTTGCGGCAACCGAACGACTTTCTCGCCCAATCGGCCGAGCAAATCGTAATCGATGCGTCCGACCTGCGCCACAATATGCGGATTGCCGACATTTATCGCCGTAAAAAGCAAATTCCCGTCCAACTCCGCAATAGGCCGTGCAACGAACTCCTCGTCGGAAGAGAACATGGCAAAATCGTCGCTCTGCAATCCGACGGGAATACGCACGCCGAATGTGGGCACACCCTTTGCCAACTCATCTTGTCGCTCTATCGCATATTCCCTGCCGCCCGAGGCAAGCACAAACCGTCCTCTGCCGCAATACTTTTGAGCCGCACGCGCTATGCAACGGATACCGTTGCCGCACATCTCCGCCTCCGACCCGTCGGGATTGAACATCCGCATTCCGTAACCTTGCCCTGCGTTGCGCACCAACACGAGCAATCCGTCCGCACCTATGCCGTTTCGATGGTCGCAGGCGGCACGTGCAAGCAGCGGAAGCGATATTGCCGACAAATCCTGCCGTACCGCATCCGCCATGACAAATTCGTTGCCCGAGCCGTGGCACTTTATAAAATCAATCTCCATACAAAACAGCATATAAATCGTTCAAAATTACAAATAATCGGATAATATTCCATAATTTTACGTGCGAAAATCGAACAAACGCAAAAATATGGTCGAAAAATTCATAATGGCAGGCGATACTGCCCTGCATATCTGCGACTCCGAACATGGCGTACAAACAGTGGTTTTGCTGCACGGCTATCTCGAAAGCATGCTCATATGGGACGATTTCGTACCGCTCCTCTACAAAAAAGTGCACGTCGTAACGCTCGATTTGCCGGGGCACGGCATCTCGGAGGTCAAAGGCGAGGTACACACGATGGATTATCTCGCCGATACCGTTGCGGCAGGATTGGAGGCTCTCGGCATCGCCCATGCCTTCGTCGTCGGCCACTCCATGGGCGGATATGTCGCCCTCGCACTGTGCGAACGGCATCCGCAAATGACGGACGGCATCGTACTGCTCAGTTCGACCCCCAATGCCGACAGCGACGAGAAGCGTGCAAACCGCGCACGGGAAATCGCCATCGTCCGCTCCGGCAAAAAGGAGTTGTTGGCGCACACCGCGCCCGAAGCAGGTTTTGCGTCCGACAACCGACGACGGCTTCAATCGTATATCGACGACCTTGCCGAGACCATCCACATGACCGAAGATGCCGGCATCATCGCTCTGCTCGGCGGCATGATGACACGCAAAGACCAAAACGACATGTTGCGCAAATGCGGCAAACCACAACTCTTTATACTCGGCTGCAAAGACGGCTACATCTCCAACGAAACGGCCGACAAAATGGCAGCCGACCATCCGCATGCGGAAGTTGTCCGACTTGCCGATTCGGGACACATGGGCTTTATCGAGGAGCCGGCAAAGTGCGCCGAAGCGATACTCGGATTCGTGGACAAGCACTCCTCGTAGCATCCGCATCCGCAACAAATACAGGCGACGCAGGCATCAATGACCAGCGTCGTTTTTTTTAATAAAATCCGGTAAATATTTTTTAAGAAACGATACAACCATATCGCTTTTTTCTTATCTTTGTATATAGGAAACTAAACATTATAATTAAAATATTTACTAACCTTAAAAACCCATTTCTTAAAAAAACAGACACACCCATCAATTCCTGCCCGTACTTCGGGCAGCACATCAAAACAAACCTAAACACAAAACTTAAAAAAATCTTTATGAAACCAAATTTACTGCTAAACACCAAATGCAAAACTCTTGCCGTTGCTGCCGCAATGTTGGCATTTATCGCCGCACCTGCATTGGCAACCGCAAACGAGAGCGTTGCACAACCCAACATGGGGGGGGGATTTTCCGCAGCCCAAGTTGGTAACAATGTCGTCGTAAAGGGTGTCGTAAAAGACTCCGCAGGACAACCACTCGTAGGCGTATCCGTTTATATCGACGGCACATCGAACGGTACAATTACCGAAGCCGATGGTTCCTATTCCATTACTGCTCCTGCCGATGGCACAATCGTATTCTCCTACATCGGCTACACAGACCAAAAACTCTCAATCGACAATCGCACAGCAATCGATATAACCATGGTCGAAGAGGCACAAGCCATCAACGACGTCGTGGTTGTAGGTTACGGTACGCTGAAAAAGACCCAGTTGGTGGGTGCAGTCGAGACTTTGGACGGCGATGCAATCGAAAGTCGTTCCAATGCCAACGTAACCCGTTCGTTGCAGGGTATGATACCGGGCTTGAACATCATTCAGGTCGATGGTAAACCGACTCACCAAGGTCAAATCTACATCCGTGGCGGTCAGACTTCTTACGACACCCGTTCCAAGGCAAGTTCGGCAACAGGTGCTCACCGTTCCATCGGACAAGGCGGTAGCGCACTCATACTCATCGACGGCGTGGAGGGCGACCTTACGACCGTCAATCCTGACGACATCGAGAGCGTATCCGTGCTGAAAGATGCCGCTTCGGCTGCCGTTTACGGTGCCCGCGGTGCATTCGGCGTTATCCTCGTTACGACCAAGAACGCCCGTAAGGATAAGATTTCGGTTACCTACAACGGTGCCGTTTCCATCCACAGCCGTACCGTAAAGGCGGAAGACGAGGTCGTTACCGATGGTCTGACATGGTTGGACAACTTCGTGCAGTTCTTCACGAACGACACCAAGACCCCTACCTCGTCGGGTAAAGCACCGTCGAACATCAACAACCGTGCGAACACCTACTCGGACGATTATCACAGAGAGTTCCGCAAGCGTGCCACCGATAAGGAGTACGAAAACTACAAGAATCCTTACGGCACGTTCCCTGGCAAAGACAACTATGCTTATTACGGTAGCACCAACTGGTACAAACTCTTCTACAAGAACACAAGTTTCGGTCATACCCACAATTTGAGCATCAGCGGAGCCAACGATCGTGCATCGTTCGTAATCTCGGGCAAATACTTCAACCAAGACGGTATATATAAGGTAGGCAACGAGAAATTCGACTCGTACAACCTGCGTGCAAAGGGAGATGTAGCGATTACCAAATGGTTGAAGATTACCAACAACACCACTCTCTTCAAGAACAAATATCACCAGCCTATGGTTGTCGGTGGCGAATACCCTATCGGCCGTCAGATTGAGATGCGCGGTCAGCCGGTATATACTCCGTACAACGAGGACGGCACAAGCACGTTCTACGGTGCTTCGCTCTGCTACGATTTGTTCAAGAAGGATTTGGCTTATCAGGAGGACAACAAGTTGAACGTGGTGAACACCACCACGCTCACCATCGAGCCTATCAAGGATGTCCTGAAATTCACTGCCGACTTCTCGTACAAAGGTATTCGCACGCAGCGCAATCGCGTGAGCCCTATCGCAAGCGGTTACACATCCCCTACGGGTATCGAGTCGTACAACTCCACCTCCTACAAAGAGGATTACCGCTACAACACCGACTATGTCGCTTCGAACATCGTCGGCACTTGGACTCCGAAACTCGGCGACAACCACAACCTGAACGTCGTTTTGGGTTGGAACATCGAGAAGACCAACTATCGCCGTCTCTACATCAAGCGTTTGGGTCTGCTCTACGACAACATGCCTAACTTCGAGTGGATGAGCAGCGATGAATACACCATTCAGGACGACGGTTACGACAAGAAGATGGTCGGCGTATTCGGCCGTATCAACTACACGTTGCTCAACCGTTATATCTTCGAGTTCGCATGCCGCTACGACGGTTCGTCGCTCTTCCCGACCAACAAGCAGTGGGGATTCTTCCCTTCGGGTTCGATTGGTTGGCGCCTGTCGGAGGAGCCTTGGATGCAATGGTCCAAGAGTTGGCTCGACAACTTCAAGATTCGCGCCAATGTCGGCTCGCTCGGCAATGCTTCCATCGACCCATATTCGTTCCTCGAACTTATGAGCGCAAGCAAGTCGGGTATGCTCATCAACGGCCAAAAGTTCTACTACACCAACGCCGCATCCATGATTCCTAACAACCTGACTTGGGAGACCGTAACCACTTACGACCTCGGTGTCGATTTCGACCTCTTCCGCAGTCGTTTGTCGGGTTCGTTCGACTACTATTGGCGTTTCACCAACGATTTGCTCGTAACCGGTCCGGATTATCCGCAGATTCTCGGCGACGAGTCGCCTAAGGGCAACTACGGTTCGTTGAAGACACGCGGTTGGGAGGCTACCCTCGCATGGCGCGATTCGTTCAAGGCAGGTGGCAAGGACTTCAATTACAGCGTCCGTGTAAGCGTATGGGACAGCCGTACTTGGGTCAATGACTTCTACAATGCCAACGGCGACATCTACAACTATTACAAAGGCAAGGAACTCGGCGAAATCTGGGGCTTCCGCACCAAAGGCTACTTCCTCGACAATGAAGAGGCTGCCGCTTGGGTACAGGATACATTCCACAAGAACGGCTCCAACTTCAAGGCATTCGCAGGCGACCTTCGTTTCCTCGACCTCAACGACGACCAGAAAATCGGTTACGGCAAAGCCACTTTGTCCGACCACGGCGATTTGGAGCGTATCGGTAACGCAACTCCGCGCTACAACTACGGTATCAACCTCGCAGCATCGTGGAACGGCATCGGTTTGAGCGTATTCATTCAGGGTGTCGGCAAACGCGACTGGTATCCGAGCACCGATTCGGGTCTGTTCTGGGGTATGTACAACCGTCCTTACGGCGAGTTGCCTAAACTCCACGTTTCGGATGGTGTCCGCATGGATTACTCGACCGAGAATTGGAAAGTTCTCAACCCGGGTGCTTACTTCACTCGTCAAGTCGGCTATTCGGCCAACCGTAACGTCGGTCCTCTGACCTACGAGAACGACTACTATTTGCAGGATGCTTCGTATGTCCGCATCAAGAACATCACGATTGATTACACGTTCCCTCAGAAACTGACCCGTAAGGCTCACATCGAGCGTCTGCGCATCTACCTCTCGATGGAGAACCTGTTCACTCACTCGCCTATGTTCAAGCACACCAAGTTGTTCGACCCTGAGGTCATCGACTACGGCGATACCGACTTCCGTGGCGACAACTACAAGACCGGTCTGTCTGGACATGGCCAGGGTTACAGTTACCCTATGCTCAAAACATTCACTTTCGGTCTGAATATAACATTCTAAAACGGAGGAAACAATTATGAAAAACACAATGAAATACATAAAAGCCGTATTGGTTGCAACGGTAGCCTTCTCGGGCGTATCGTGCGAGAAGTTCCTCTCCGCCGATCCTATCGACAAAGTCGAAGCGAGCAAATTCTTCAAGTCGGAGAACGAACTTATCCTCTACACCAACGGCATGATACACAACTATACTCCCGATGCCATTGCAGTAGGTCTCGACGGCGACCGCTATTGCGATTTCGTCTGCACCAAGACCTCCGAGGACTACAATCGTCCGGGTGTTTGGGGTTCCAACAAACAAGGCGGTTGGGATATTTCGAGTTGGCGTGGCATCCGTCGTGCAAACATTCTGCTCGACAAACTGCCTAACAGCCGCAACAATATCAAAGGCGAGGTTTACAACCACTACGAGGGTGTAGGTCGTTTTTGGAGAGCATATCTCTATTATGCGAAACTGCGCACCTTCGGCGATGTACCTTGGACCGACCATGCGCTCTCGATATCCGAGACAGAGATTCTCAACGCTCCGCGTACCGATCGCGAGGAGTTGTTCCACCATCTGCTCGAAGATTTGAATTTCGCATGCTCCAACATGTTGTACAAAGGCTATGAGCATGTCATCAACAAATACGTCGCTCTTGCTCTCAAAGCCCGTATGTGTCTTTACGAGGGTACTTACCGCAAGTATCACGCCGTAAATCCTTCGACCAACGAGCCTTGGAAGGGCAACTACGAGTCGGCAGAGGATTTGTTGAACGAGTGTGCTTCGGCTTGCGAAGCGTTGATGGACGGTACGTTCTCGCTGACCAAAGGTTCGCCTTGGGATACAGCCAACGGTTGCTTCGCCAAGATTTGGCGCAACACCGACCTGCTGTCGAGCAAGGAGGCCATCTGGGTACGCGAATACGACTACAACCTTGCAGTTACGCACGAACTCACTTGGCGTGTAAACTCGGGTACTTACGACCAGCAGCCTGCTCCGACCAAGACGTATGTCAATATGTTCCTCAACCTCGACGGCACCCCTATCACCCACGAGGGTAAAGTGTCGCTCAACGAAGAGTTCAAGAACCGCGACTATCGTCTGGTCAATACGGTCAATCACGGCGAGGTTGTCAATGACGACGGCCACACCGTTCCGGGTTGGACTTATACCGCAACCAACGGCACCGTTGCTCCGAAGGGCGCTTATATGAGTTCCTACACCTACACAGGCTACAACTTCATCAAGTGGAGCATCGAGCGCGAGGAGAACTTCTCCAAAGGTCGTGCCGACAACGACATTCCTATCTTCCGTTATGCCGAAGTACTGTTGAACTATGCCGAGGCAAAGGCAGAACTCGGTCAAATGACATCGGATATTTGGGCTGCAACCATCGGCGAACTGCGTGCTCGTGCCGGTATCGAGGAGACTGCTGCCAAGACGCTGCCTACGACAGTCGATCCATGGCTTGCCAACTACTACAACCTCAACGACGCCGTCAAACTCGAAATCCGTCGTGAGCGCGTTTGCGAAATGGCTTTGGAGAATCTGCGTATAGACGATATCTATCGTTGGCACTGCGGCGATGTTGTGGTTAATCGCGACACCGACAACAAAGCTTGGCGCGGCATCTGGGTAACACCGGAAGAGGCCGAAAAGGGTTTGATGTTCAACGGAAGCAAATATACCTTCCCGGTCGGCGGCACCAAGCCTAAGACCGGTATGGGCTTCCCTATATCCAACAAGACAGCCGACACCAACTACGCCTTCTCGGAAGAGTCGCACGGCTTCATCCTCTACAACTACAAGTTGGAGTGGAACGACCGCATGTATGTTCATCCGATTCCGGATTCGGCAAATACGCTGAACCCTGACCTCGGACAGAACCACGGTTGGTAGAATCCTGCCACACTGTAATAGCCAAAGGCGCAATCCCGACGGATTGCGCCTTTGTTTGTCATAAGGCACGACGCAGACAGACGATGTAGCGCAACGGCAGGAAATGTTCGGATGCCAAAGACGGACAACGGCAGGACAACGGCGAAAAACGATGCAGTATTATAGCGGCTCGCTGGTAAGTGTGGCGGAAGATACACAAACAAAAATCGGAAAGTCGTTACCAACTTTCCGATTTCAGTGACTCCGACAGGATTCAAACCTGTAACCGCTTGATCCGTAGTCAAGTACTCTATTCAGTTGAGCTACGGAGCCGAATTGCGAGTGCAAATATAGGGCAAAGTTTCGACATAGCAAAATAATTCCGTAAAAAAAATAATACTTTTCTTTGGTCCGCTGTTACATATACCCTGCGACCGCCTTATTTGATTTCTCGCTCGGGATTTTCGCGCAGAAATGCCTCCCACGACTGCGTACCGCGCTTGCGTGCGCGTTTATCGCCTCCCAAGCCCTTGACCCTCTCTGCGCCGAGAGCCTTTTCAATCGGGCTGGTCGATATGAAATAGTGGCACAACGCCACAGCCATACCGTCGGTTGCATCCAACTTTTTCGGCGGAGTATCGATTTTCAATGTACGCATGACGATTCCCGCCACCTGCTCCTTCGAGGCCGCACCCGAGCCTGTTATCGCCTGTTTGATGCGGGTCGGAGCATATTCGAACACGCTTTTGTTACGGCTCAGGGCTGCGGCCATAGCCACGCCCTGAGCGCGTCCCAATTTCAGCATACTCTGCACATTCTCGCCGAAAAATGGCGACTCCAACGCCACTTCGCTTGGCTCGTAATCTGCAACGAGTTGGCAGACTATGTCGAAAATATAGCGCAGTTTGGCATAGGGATCGACTATCTTATGCAGGTCGAGCGCACCCAACACGACGGCACTCAACTCGCGCCCGTCAATCTCCAACACTCCGTAGCCCATATAATTGGTACCGGGGTCGATGCCCAAAATGCGGTATATCGCCATACCCTGCTGCGCACGGCTATTTGAACAACTCCGCGAATTTCTCCGCAACAGCCTCGCCGCGCAGATTCTTGGCTACGATGGTACCGGTTGCGCAGTCGATAAGGACATTCGACGGAATCGCCTGTATCGAGTAGTCTTTTGCCGCCTGATTGTCGAACGACGAGAGCAGGCTGACATTTATCCAAGCCATCTCGTGCTTTTTGATGGTCTCTGTCCAATTTTCGGCCTTACGGTCGAACGACACACCGTAAATCTCCATGCCCTGCGAGTGGTATTTTTTGTATGCAGCCACGAGTTCCGGCACTTCGCCCATGCACGGACCGCACCACGAAGCCCAAAAATCGACCAACACATATTTGTTTGCCGGATTCTCGACCACCGATTTCAACGACACCGTTTCGCCTGCGGCATTCGGCTGCTCGATATCGATGTAAGGCTTGCCGATGTCGGTTTTGATACGCTGCTCGGCCTGTGTGCGCAGGTCGGTGGCAATGCGCGACGATTGCAATGCAGGCGACAACTTGTCCAATTCCGCAAGCAACTCCTCTCCGCTCATGTCGTAAGCCAACTCCGAAGCGAGCAGATATACGCCGAACAGATTGTCGCGATTGGTCTCGTAGGCCTCCTTCATCAAATTGTCGTACTCCTCGACAATCTGCGAGCGACGAGCATCGTCTGCCTCGCGGTATTCGGCAATCAAAGCCTGCGATTTCGTCCGCAGCGCGGCATTGGCATCGTTGGACGGCGTACCGGCAACACTCTTACGCTCCTCGCCCTCGACGTCGGCAACGGTTATCACACCCGGTTCCAACACCAAAGTTGCAAATACATCCTCGCCGTCGGCAGAAGTGGCGAGATAGTGGAAATCGATTGCCTCGACATCGCCCTCCAAACGGAACGCGCCGTTCTCCACAGCCGTCGAGCCGACAACCTTCTGCTCGTGGTCGAGCAGATAGACCGTACCCTCGATGTTGCCGACCGTACCGTTGATGACATAATGATTTTTGTTGGTGCAACCTGCCACTGCGAGCAATACGGCTGCAAACAGAGTAATGCGTTTCATAATTTTCTCCTTTTATTTGTTGTTCAACTTTTTCTCCAATTGATCCACCCGTCTGCTCAACTCCGGCAACACCTTGAAGACAGCAAACGAACGGTAGTAACTCTTACCCGTCAATGCAGGCGAGCCGAAGCGCACTTCGCCCGACGGTATATCGCGGTCGATACCGCTCTGCGAGCCGATTTTGACATAGTCGCCCACGGTAATATGGTCGGCTATGCCCACCTGACCCGCAAGGAAACAGTTGCGACCCACGCGCGAAGTTCCCGCAATACCCATCTGTGCCGACGAAACAGTATTTTCGCCAATCTGTACGTTGTGGCCTATCTGGATAAGGTTGTCGAGTTTCACACCGCGACGGATAATCGTCGAATCCGTCTTCGCACGGTCGATGCAGGTGTTTGCACCTATCTCCACGTCGTCCTCGATAATCACGTTACCCAACTGCGGAATTTTGTCGAAACCGCCCTCGGCATTCGGCGCAAATCCGAAGCCGTCCGCTCCGATAACCGCTCCTGCATGCACGATGCAACGCTTGCCGATATGGCAGTCTTCGTATATCTTCACTCCCGCATAGAGTTTCGTACCTTCGCCGATGCTCACACCGTCGCCTACATAGCACTGCGGGTATATCTTGGCACCGTCGCCGATTTTCGCGCCTGCCTCGATAACCGCAAAGTCGCCGATATAGCAATCTTTGCCAATCTGCGCCTTCTCCGAAACGGATGCACGCGGACTGATACCGCTCTTTTGAGGTTTCATGGCGTTGTACATCTCCAACAATTTCAACACGCAACGCCCTACATCATCGACCTTTACGAGGGTTGCCTTTATCTCGCCCGCAGGGACGAACTCCTTGCCGACAAGCACTATCGAACACCCTGTAGTATAGATGAATTGTTCGTATTTCGGATTGGCAAGATAGGTCAGCGAACCCGCTTTGCCATCCTCTATCGACGATACGGTATGCACCGTTGCGTTCTTATCGCCGACGACCTCTCCACCGAGCAATCCGGCAATCATTTCCGCAGTAAATTCCATATTTCGCTTATTTTGTTTTGTTTATGTATTTTGCAATATCTATGCCGCGCGGCACGAATTCGTCCACAGGTTGGCCGAACGCAATCAGTTCGCGCACGATGCTCGACGAGATATAGGCATACTCGTCGGGAGTAACGAGCATAACGGTCGTAATCTCGGGAAACAACCGACGATTCGTCGCCTCGATACTTCGTTCGTAGTTGAAATCGGTGGTGTTGCGTATGCCGCGCACCATCGCTGTCGCACCCACCTCGCGGGCAAATTCGCCTGTCAGGTTGTTATAACAAGCCACCCTCACGCGCGGATTGCCGGCATACAAATCGGCAATCATCCGACATCTGCTCCCGACATCGAGCAGAGCATGCTTGGCGGTGTTCGCACCGACAGCCACCACTACCTCGTCGAAGAGTTCGAGAGCCTGAGCCACCAACGCCTCGTGTCCTCTCGTAAATGGGTCGAACGACCCCGGAAAAAGTGCCACTCTTTTCATCTCGCACCAAATTATCGGATAAAGATACGCATAAAATTCGAAAAGTCAATTTTTAGCGGGACGATTTCTTTCTTTTGCGCTCCAACACCACATATTCCGTATAGACGATACCCGTATGCGGATTGGTCGAATATATCTCCTGCCGTATCGCTTTGGTGCCGTATTTTATGAACAGAAAACGGCGCGGCACCCGATGCACCACCTGCACGAGCGTATCCACGCAATCGACCGTACAGTGGACGCTGTCGCCAGCAATCACTCCGCTGACCGAGACCCATCGGTCGCTCCAAACGAATCGGCGCAATGTATCAGCCACGCGCAACGTGTCGTGTATCACCACCGTATCGTGCAGCACAGCAACGCTCTCCACACGGGTTGCCGCCACGCTTTTGGCGGCACTCTCCAACCGCCGTATGCGGATTCCGAGCGCACGAATCCGCTCGGCATCGGCACGGCGAGCCTCTTCGTACTCGCCGCATCGCAGACGCAGTGCCTGCACCGATGCGACCTCGTGTCCGAAACGCGATTTGTAGTGTTCGGTCTCCTGCACAAAAGCCGTAAAGTTACTCCGCAAACGTACATTTTCGGCACGCGAAGATTTCAACATTTTGAAGCCGGCGACAATGCACAATGTCGCCACAGCCGAATAAATCAGCAAATACTTTTTCATGGCATATCATATTTGGGTTTGCCACAAATATAATACGCGCCGATACCGAAAAGTTGATAAAGTTTTTGGAAAAAATCAGAGAGTGCGTGCCACGGCATCGGCGACAATGTCCGCATAGATTCTGCCGTCGCACTCGGCAAGCGAGGTGATGCCGCGATAATCCGCGCCCCACACCTCATCTGCCGCCGACAACTCCTCGCGCAATATATCGCGCATCTCCACACTGCGCCCCGCAAGTTCCAATGCGTGCATGACCGCCTCCGCTTCGACGCTCAACGACAACCGCGATACGGCTATCTTGCCACCTTTGACCACTATCGGAGTCGCTCCATCGACCGACACGACACACCCCGACCCGTCGCACGACACGAATGCACCGACGCCCTGTGTCCGCACATACTCCGACAGCATGTTGGTCTCTGCCAACTCTGCTGACGTAGGCAATCCGACAAATACACCGCCCGTCGTTACGGTAATGGCAGCGGGACGCAATGCCCGCAACGTAAGCCGATTGTAGAGCGATGTCCCGCAACACGAAAGCACACGCCGCCCTTCGGCATAACTGCGCAACAGCACTATATTTACCCCACAATCGGGGTAGCCATTCCGCACAAGCAACCGCTCTATGGCATCCGACACCTCTGCAACCGACAGCCCCGATGCACAATGGCGAATGCGCCACAATGCGGCATCGATAAGGTCGATATGTCGCTGCACATGGAGCGGGCTGTAGCCGTCGGCACGAATGTACTGATAGATAAACGGCTCATCGCCCATTGCCGACACATCGACAAACTCCCCGTCTCGGTATATGGTTTCGGTCATACAGCGGATTACATAAAAATTTTCAGCAGCAGTTCGCGCAACAACTCGCCGTCCGACGCTCCGCCCGAATCGACACCTTTGCTCTTTGCGTCGTATTCGCGCAACAGCCCGAGTATCTCGAACACTTTGCGGTTATGCCAAAGCAGGGCATTCTGTTTGAGGTCGCGCAACATATATATATTGCCCGATTTGAGTATGCCCATAAGTTGTTGGTCGGACGGGAACGGCACTCCTCGCTGTGCCTGCCAACGCAGATAATTGACTATGAATATCTCTCGAAAAGCCGAGAACAGTGCCATGATGGTCAGCAACAGCGGATACTCCTTCGGGTTGCGCGACAGGCTGTCGGCAATCGTCAAGGCTCGCCGGACATCTTTGGTTACCACAGCCTTGCACAATTCGAAATTGTTGAACTCCTTCGATATGCCTATGTATGTTTCGATTTCGGCATTCGTGATTCGACGGTTGCCCTCGGGCAGCGATACGAGCAGTTTGGAGAGTTCGTTCGAGATTTTGGAGATGTCGGTACCTATATGGTTTACGAGCAATTCTATGCTTGCCGGATCTATCTCCAACCCTTTCGAGCGCACGAATCCTCCGAGCCACTCCTTTATCTCGTAATCGCGAGGCCGTACCGACTCGAACACCACACCGTTGGCAAGGCATGTCTTGTACAACTGCTGACGCTTGTCGGCACTCTTTTCTTTATGGCACAGGACAAGTATGGTCGATGACTGCGGTTTGGAGGTATATGAGGCTATCAAATCAATTTTGTCCAATCGTTGAGCCTCTTTGACTATAATCACCTCGTAATTGCCCATCATCGGTACCTGCCGGCAGTAACTCGCCACCGTACCGCCATCCGTATCGCGACCATAGAGTACTATCTGGTTGAACGAACGTTCCGCCTCCGTCAGCACGCCGCCTGCCAACTTGTCGCACAGCACGTCTATAAAATACGGCTCCTCGCCCATCAGCAGATAGACGGGGGCGAATTTGCGGGCATCGATATCTGCCGCAATCCTCCGAAAATCGGCCTCGCTGTCCCTGAATTTGAGCGTACTCTTTGCCATATTCTATATCGTTTCCCTGTAAATTTTCAATATCTTCTCCGTCGTGGAGGTTATGCGGTATCTGTCGTCTATACGGCGACCCACCAACCACACTATATCGTCGCCGGAGACCAGCACGAACTGGCGGCTCTTTTCCACCACCGACACCTTGTGGTCGATAAGGAAATCGCTCACCTTCTTGCGACCGTTCATGCCGAACGGCACAAAACTGTCGCCATCCCGCCAGCGACGCAGACAGAGCGGATATTTCAACTTGTCTTCATCAATCAGAGCTACATCCTGCGGTGTGCTGTAATCGGTAATGTTGTCGATATCGGTATGCTCGTAATACAACACCGAATTGCCGCAATAACTCCGTATCGCGCCCTGTTCCACCGCTGTCTCGCAACCGTCGTTATCAGCGATGCGCATCACCACGATATTGCCTCTGTCCACACATGCGACATACTCGCGCGAATAGAACCGTTTGCCGGTCTGACCTTGCGCCAGCGCACGGCACAACTCGTCCACGACATCTCCCTTGAAACCGTATGCCGAATTGAGCAACGTATAGATGACGAAGTTGCGCGGAAATGCGGCATCGATTTTGCCTATGTCGATGGTATCCACACCATCGCAGCTCTCCGTAACCGTCTCGCGGATTTTGCCGACTGCCGTTTCGATAAACTGCTGTGCATCGGTCAGTCGGTACAGATTGCCGCGCATGAGCGACGTGAATTTGGGATTGATTTCGCGAATCATCGGAATCAGCCCCAATCTGATTTTGTTGCGCAGATATTTGGTCGAACGATTCGACGAATCCTCGCGGAACGGAATATGGTTGGCCACAGCATACTCCAACAACTCCTTGCGCGATGCGAACATAAGCGGACGCACCACCTTGCCCATTTGATGATTGATGCCCGTCAATCCTTTCAGTCCCGTACCGCGCAGCAAATTGATGAAGAATGTCTCGATTGAGTCGTCGGCATGATGTGCCACGGCAATCACGTTGTAGCCGTATTTGTCGCACAATTCGTAAAACCACGCATACCGCAACCTTCGCGCCGCCATCTCCATCGATTCGCCCGTGCGTTCCATCTCACCGACCGTGTCGAAGCGTTTGTTGTAACACACGACGCCGTATTTTGCAGCCTCGCGTGCCACCACTACTTCGTCCTCGTCGCTCTCGGCTCCGCGCAAACCGAAATTGCAATGCGCCACGCCGATATTGTAGCCCGAAGCGGCGAACAGCGACAGCATGACCATCGAATCCACTCCGCCCGACACCGTCAGCAGGATTTTGTCCTCGTGCGTAAAGAGCGCGTGCCGCTCCACATATCCGTTAAAATTCTCTATAAGGGGATTGTTGTACATAACCCTACAATATATTCACCTCCGTATCAATCTCTATCCCGAACTTCTCGCGCACCCTTGCCTGCACTTTTCGGGCGAGTGCCATTACCTCTTCGCCCGTTGCTCCGCCATGGTTGATAAGTACCAACGCCTGCCGTTCGTGTACACCGACCCGACCCTCCGAATAGCCCTTCATGCCGGAACGGTCGATTAACCACCCTGCCGCAAGTTTTGCCATCCTGCCGCCATCGACGGCATATATCGGCATATCCGGATATTGCGCCTTCAATCGCTCGGCAACCGCCATATCCACAATCGGATTTTTGAAAAAACTGCCCGCGTTGCCCGTAACGGCTGTATCAGGCAGTTTCGAGCGGCGAATTGCGCATACGGCATCGCGGATATTGCGCAACGCAACCCCTCCGCGTGCCTCTGTCTCACGCATCACATCGCCGTAGCCGATATTCGGATGAGGCTGCTTCGACAATCGAAATTCGACGGCAGTTATTATCACTCTGCCTTTGAGCGTGCGTTTGAACACGCTGTCGCGATAACCGAAAGCGCAATGTTCGGCAGCAAGGGTTGCAAAATTGTCGCTCTCGGGAAAATACATCTCGACATTGGCGACGATATCCTTTGCCTCTGCGCCGTAAGCCCCTATGTTTTGCACGGGTGCCGCTCCGACCTTACCAGGAATCAGCGACAGATTCTCCGCGCCCCACAATCCGCGTTCGACGCACCATGCCACGAAATCGTCCCACTCCACGCCCGCATCGACCTTGACAGTCAAAGCGGCATCATCCTCCGACACGACGACGATGTCGCGATTGCACGGCGTAATCAGCATGCCCGCATAATCTTTTGTAAAGAGGATGTTGTTGCCTCCGCTCAACACCTTCCACTCTTTCGGACGGTATCGTGCAAAAATCTCCGGTAACTCCTCCGCCTTGTCGAATTCGACCAGACGACAAGCACGTTGGCTGACGTGAAAAGAGTTGCGCGTACTCAAATCGACATTTTCAAAGAGGCGAATCATTTTCTGACGAGATATGTTTATCGGGTTACAAAGATACTAATTTCGGGGCGAGTGCGCAAAATTCTCGGTCAAAAAGCGATTTTTTGCAATAATTTGCTTAACTTTGATAGTGTCAAACCGACAAACCTAAAACCAAACCATAATGTTTACTAAAAAAGAGATTCAACAGATTACCGAGCACGGCCTCACGCCGGCGCAGATTGAACGACAGTTGGAAAATTTCCGACAAGGTTTTCCGTTTCTGCGTTTAGTGGCCACGGCATCGCCCGACGACGGTATAACCATGCTTTCGGCCACCGAACTGCAAAATGCCGTCGATGCCTATGCGCAGCGTGCCGACAAACTCAAAACTGTCAAATTCGTACCCGCATCGGGTGCCGCAACCCGAATGTTCAAGGAGTTGTTCACCTTTGTCAATGAGGGCAAACGCGGCAGCGGCATTGACGAACTGCTGCACAACATCGACCGTTTTGCCTTTTACGGCGAATTGAGCGAATACATCGGTGCGCAATCCGACGACAAGGCCGTTGTCGCCGCAATCATCGGCAAGGGTCTGAACTACGGAGCCAAGCCGAAAGGACTCGTTACCTTCCACAATTATCCCGAAGGTGCGCGCAAGGCGGTCGAGGAACATCTTGTCGAGGGTGCGCAATACGCCTCGTCGTGCGGTGTCTCCCACATCCACTTTACCGTTTCGCCCGAACACGAAACGGCATTCCGCGCACTGCTTGCCGAGCGCATTCCGATTTACGAAAAGCGGTTCGGCATCCGCTA
Organism: uncultured Alistipes sp.; assembly: GCA_945494785.1. Taxonomy (GTDB): domain Bacteria; phylum Bacteroidota; class Bacteroidia; order Bacteroidales; family Rikenellaceae; genus Alistipes. The sequence continues at coordinate 27,899 of CALYVN010000004.1, read as the reverse complement.
CGACATCACCTTCTCGCAGCAGAAACCTTCGACCGACACCATAGCGGTCAATCCCGACAACACCCCGTTCCGCACGGATGATGGCGATTTGTTGTTCCGGCCTGCGGGACATGGTGCGTTGATTGAGAATCTGAACGAGATAGATGCCGATGTCATATTCATCAAAAACATCGATAACGTTACCACCGACGCACGTCGGGGCGATACCGTTACCTACAAAAAGGCTTTGGCAGGCATTCTGCTCGACCGTCAGGAGCGCATTTTCGAACATTTGCGAGCCCTGCGCAACGGCACAGCCGACCTTGCCGAAGTGGCCGCTTTCATCCGCCACGACCTTTGCGTCAAACTGCCCGACAACCACGATGCCGCTCTGCTCGAACGGCTGCTCGACCGCCCTATCCGCGTATGCGGCATGGTGCGCAACGAGGGCGAACCGGGAGGAGGTCCCGTTTGGGTGCGCAACAGCGACAACACCGTTGCGTTGCAGATTGCCGAATCGAGCCAGATTGCACCCGAAGAGATGCACCTGATGCAGACTGCCACCCATTTCAATCCGGTCGATTTGGTCTGCGGAGTGCGACGAGCCGATGGTTCCAAATTCGATTTGCGCAAATATGTCGATGCCTCGACAGGCTTCATCTCCTCCAAATCGAGCGGCGGGCGCGAATTGCGTGCGCAAGAGTTGCCCGGTTTGTGGAACGGAGCCATGGCGGATTGGAATACGATTTTCGTCGATGTCCCTATTACGACATTTTCGCCGGTCAAGGTGGTACTCGATTTGCTTCGTCCGCAACATCAACCCGAATAGCGATTGCGGACAAGGAGCAGAACACAACCAATCGGGGTCGTGTCGAAATGCAGAATTTGACAGCCATCCTTTAAGGTGCGTCAGAATTAGCGAAATGCAAGGCTTTGATAAATAGGGCAAAGGAGTTTACTCGGCGTAAATGACTGCGCCCTCTTTTCGATAATAACGCAGCAGTTCGCAATTATGGCACACCGCCTTTTTTGCGCACATTTATAGCGTAAAATCGACAAAACGCCCAAAAAATGTTCACAATCGACCATAGTGTGCCGCAAACGGTATTTTGCTGCGAAAATTTTATTATATTTGCGTTGCCTTATCAAAGATAAGGAGAAACCGACCGAAAAGGTTCGGAATTTGCAGTGCAATCAAATTAAATTTTAGATAAATTTTTATGGAAAACAAACTGAAAGAACTTACCGACAAACTCTACGGTGAGGGATTGGAAAAGGGTCGTGTCGAGGCCGAACGTTTGGTTACGGAGGCCGAAGCGAAGGCCAAGCAAATCGTTGCCGAAGCCGAGTCGAAGGCTGCTCAAATCGTCAAGCAGGCCGAAGCGAAGGCTGCCGACATCGAAAAGAACTCTATGACCGAGATTGCTCTGGCAGGCAAACAGGCGGTTGCGACAATCAAGAGCGAAATCGCCGATTTGATTATCGCCAAATCGACCGATGCGGCACTGAAAGGTGCTACGCTCGATGCCGATTTCATCAAATCGATGTTGCTCGCCATCGCTGCCAATTGGAATGCCGACGCATCCAAAACCGAACTCAAAGCCATTCTGCCCGAGGCATGCGAAAAGGAGTTTGCAGCCAAATTCGGCGCATCGGCAGGCGAACTGCTCGCAGCCGGCATAGAAATCGGCTACTCGAAAGATGTACGCACAGGTTTCAAAATCGGCGAAAAGAACGGCGGATACTACATCGCCTTTACCGACGAGAGTTTTGCGGCACTCTTGCAGCAATACCTGCGCGATAAGGTTTCACATTTGTTGTTCGCATAGTCTATGTTCGGCAACAATTATTACGCTCTCGTATCGGGTTTCCGCGAATACGCACTCGATGCCGAAACAAAAGGTTTCGACACCGAGTCGATTTTGGCGGAGGTCGGCGAGGTATTGTCCAAGCGCGACAATGCCTGCGTCCGATTGCTCTATACCTACTACGATTGCGAGAATTTGGTCGCTCTGCACAACGGCAGTATGGCGCGTAACGCGCTCGGCCGTCTTTCGGCAGAGGAGATTGAAGAGGAGTTGCGCAATCCGTCGCATCTGCCCGAACGCATTGCCCGCGTCATTCGCGCCTATGCCAATCCGGAAGGCGAAGATGCCGACGAGACAGACACCGCCGTTCCGTTTGCCCGCAATCTCTTTGCGGCCTACTACGACGAGTGTGCCGCATCGGGGTCGCGCTTTTTGCGCGAGTGGTCCGAATTCGATCGCACGCTGCGCAATGTCATAGCCGCAACCACGGCAAGGGCGCAGGGTGTGGCAATCGACACGGTTACGGTCGGCGAAGGCGAGGTGGTCGAGCAGTTGCAACGCAGTTCGGCATCCGATTTCGGTCTGCGCGGAGAACTCGGCTACATCGATACCGTCATCGCCACAGTAAACGACGAACACAACCTTCTGGACAAGGAGCGCAAATTGGACCGCATCCGTTGGGATATGGCATCCGAACTCTCCACATTCGACTATTTCGACATCAATGCCGTACTCGCCTATCTGGTCAAAATCAATTTGGTGGCACGTTGGACGCTGCTCGACCGCAAATACGGCCGACAGATGCTCGAACGTCTCATGGCGGAACTCGACGGCAAGGAACTGATAAATAAATTATAAACTCATATATGAAAACAACAGGACGTGTAAACGGTATCATCTCCAACATAGTAATCGTCAAGGCAGACGGAGCAGTCGGTCAGAACGAGATATGCTATGTCTATTGCGGTGATACCAAAATGATGGCGGAGGTCATCAAGGTAATAGGCGACGATGCCTATGTACAGGTTTACGACTCGACACGCGGTCTGAAAATCGGCGACAAGGTCGAATTTGCAGGCCACATGCTCGAAGCGACACTCGCACCGGGTCTGCTTTCGCGCAACTACGACGGTTTGCAGAACGACTTGGAGAAGATGGAAAGTCTCTTTATCGAGCGCGGCTCCATCACCGACCCCGTCGATTTCGAGCGCAAATGGGCTTTCAAACCGCTCGCCAAAGTCGGCGATAAGGTTTCGGCGGCAGCATGGCTCGGAGAGGTGCAGGAGCAATGGGTTGCCCACAAGATTATGGTGCCGTTCATCATGACTGGCAACTATACGGTCAAGAGCATCGTTGCCGAAGGCGAATACAAAGTTACCGACACCATAGCCACGGTAACCGATTCCGACGGCAACGAATACCCGATAACGATGGTACAACGCTGGCCGGTAAAACAGGCTGTGCGCTGCTACGACGAAAAGCCTCGTCCGTCGAAAGTCATGGAGACGGGCGTTCGCGCAATCGATACGTTCAATCCGCTGGCAGAAGGCGGTACGGGCTTTATTCCCGGGCCGTTCGGTGCAGGCAAAACGGTGTTGCAGCACGCCATATCCAAGCAGGCCGATGCCGACATTATCATCATGATTGCATGTGGCGAGCGCGCCAACGAGGTCGTCGAAATCTTCAAGGAGTTTCCGGAGTTGATTGACCCGCATACGGGACACAAACTGATGGAGCGTACCATAATTATATGCAACACCTCCAACATGCCTGTCGCTGCGCGTGAGGCTTCGGTCTATACGGGTATGACCATCGGCGAATACTACCGTTCGATGGGATTGAAGGTACTGGTTATGGCCGATTCCACTTCGCGTTGGGCGCAGGCTCTGCGCGAGATGTCCAACCGTTTGGAGGAGTTGCCGGGTCAGGATGCTTTCCCTATGGACCTGTCGGCCATCATCTCCAACTTCTACTCGCGTGCGGGACTTGTCAAATTGTACAACGGTGCAACGGGTTCGGTTACGTTCCTCGGCACGGTGTCGCCTGCGGGCGGCAACCTCAAAGAGCCGGTTACCGAATCGACCAAAAAGGCTGCACGTTGTTTCTACGCCCTTTCGCAGGGTCGTGCCGATTCGAAACGTTATCCTGCAATAGACCCGCTCGAATCCTACTCCAAATATCTCGAATATCCCGAAGTGGAGGAGTATCTGGGCGAAAAAATCGAAAAGGATTGGGTCAAACTCGTCTATCGCGGCAAGACCATCGTACAGCGAGGCAAAGAGGCCAACGACCAAATCAACATTTTGGGCGACGACGGCGTACCGGTAGAGTATCACGAGCGTTTTTGGAAGAGCGAACTCATCGACTTTGTGATTTTGCAGCAGGACGCATTCGACGACATCGATGCCAACTGTCCGTTGGAACGCCAGCAGATGATGTACAAAATGGTACTCGACATCTGCGACCGCAATTTCGATTTCGCCGATTTCGAGGCTTGCTCCAAGTTCTTCAAGGGACTCATCAACCTCTTCCGTCAGATGAACTACTCCGAGTGGAAGAGCGACAAGTTCCACGACTACCAAAAGCAGATTGAACAATATGTTTCGCAAGCAGAGTAAAACATCAGCAGCATTATGACAACACGAGCATTTCAAAAAGTATATACCAAAATCGACAACATTACCAAGGCTACCGTAACGCTTCGTGCCACGGGAGTAGGTAATGACGAACTTGCCACCGTAGGCGGCAAATTGGCGCAGGTGGTGAAGATTATGGGCGACAATGTAACGTTGCAGGTCTTTGCGGGTACCGAGGGACTTGCCACCGATTCGGAGGTCGTATTCCACGGCGAACCGCCGAAGTTGAAGGTATCGGACAATCTTGCGGGACGCTTCTTCAATGCCTATGGCGAGCCGCTCGAAGGCGGTGCGCAGATTGAGGGCGAGGCACGCGAAATCGGAGGACCTACCGTCAATCCGTTCCGTCGTATCCAGCCTTCGGAACTCATCGCAACGGGTATCGCCGGCATCGACCTCAACAACACCATCGTTACGGGTCAGAAGATTCCGTTCTTCGCCGACCCAGACCAGCCGTACAACGCCGTAATGGCGAATGTGGCTCTGCGTGCCAAAGCCGACAAAATCATACTCGGCGGTATGGGTCTGACCAACGACGATTTCCTCTATTTCAAGCAGGTATTCGAGAATGCCGGTGCATTGGACCGTATTGTTTCGTTCGTCAATACGACCGAGAATCCGCCTGTCGAGCGTCTGCTCGTGCCGGACATGGCGCTTACGGCTGCCGAATACTTTGCGGTCGATAAGGGCGAGAAGGTATTGGTATTGCTGACGGATATGACACTCTATGCCGACGCATTGGCAATCGTATCCAACCGTATGGACCAAATCCCGTCGAAAGACTCCATGCCGGGTTCGCTCTATTCGGATTTGGCAAAGATTTACGAGAAGGCGGTGCAGTTGCCTAACGGCGGTTCGATTACGATTATCGCCGTTACGACCCTTTCGGGCGGCGACATCACCCACGCCATTCCGGACAACACGGGTTACATCACCGAGGGTCAGTTGTTCCTGCGCAACGATTCCGATACGGGCAAAGTCATCATCGACCCGTTCCGTTCGCTGTCGCGACTCAAACAACTCGTAATCGGCAAAAAGACTCGCGAAGACCATCCGCAGGTGATGAATGCCTGCGTGCGTCTCTATTCGGATGCGGCGAATGCCAAGACCAAACTCGAAAACGGTTTCGATTTGTCCGACTACGACGAACGCGCCTTGAAATTCGCCCGCGACTACTCCGAGAAGTTGCTTGCAATCGACATCAACATCGCCATCGACGAGATGCTCGATACGGCATGGACGCTCTTTGCAAAATACTTCTCCAAAGAGGAGGTTGCAATCAAGGCGGAACTCATCGCAAAATATTGGAAAGCATAACACGCAATGGCAATCAAATTTCAATATAACAAGACTTCGCTCGGCGAACTCGGCAAACAGTTGAAGATGCGCCAGAAGGCACTCCCTACAATCAAAAGTAAGGAGTCGGCTCTGCGCTCCGAGGTCAAGCGGGCGAAGGACTCGGCTGCCGAATTCCGTCGCAAATCGGAGGCTCTCATCGCGGAGTACGACTATATGACGGCACTTTGGGGAGAGTTTGATTGTTCGTTGCTGCGCGTTAAGGACGTCGCATTGGCGACGCAGAAAATCGCGGGAGTGCGCATTCCGCAGTTGCAGGATATCGTTTTCGACATCAAGCCGTTCGACCTCTTCTCCTCGCCTTCGTGGTACAGCGACGGCGTCGATGTACTCAAAAGCATGGCGCGTTTGGGCATAGAATACGAGGTCTATAACCGGCAGATGGAACTGCTCGATTACGCACGCCGTAAAACCACTCAAAAGGTAAACCTCTACGAAAAGGTGCAAATCCCGGGGTATGAGGATGCCATACGCAAAATCAAGCGATTTATGGAGGATGAAGAGAATCTTTCGAAATCGGCACAGAAAATCGTCAAAACGCGCCAACAGGCTGCTGCTGCAATGGAGGGCAACGGATTATGATAGTCAAGATGACCAAATACGACATCGTGCTGTTTGCAGCCGAGCGTGAACAATTCATAGAGCGTCTGCGCGACATCGGATTGGTGGACATCACCACCACAGGCTGGGAGCCAGCCGAAGCCGACCGCCAACTGCTCGCCGACATCGAAAGTCGCCAAAAGGCTCTCGATTTCCTTACGGCATTTGCCGCAAGCGTCGATTACACTGCCTCTGCTCCGCGTGCCGAAGGCTCGGCGTATGCTGCCTATACGGCAACGCAGGCGGATATTGCAACAGCCAAATCGGAGATTGCCCGATTGACCAAAGTCGTCGATGAATGGTCGGGTTGGGGCGATTTCTCGGTCGATACGATTAAACGTCTGGCAGATGCGGGCGTGCATCTGCGCTACTTTACCACGCAGAAAAGCACCTTCGACAAGAACGAGGCGGAGTGGAGTGCGCAATACACCATCACGCTTATCTCGACCGTCGATTCCATCGCCCGTTTCGTCGTAATAGGCGACGGCGATGTGGCAATCGATGCGCAGGAGCAAAAGGCACCCGCAATGAGCGTATCCGAGGCAGAGCAGGCAATGCGCGACCAAATCGCCACACTTCGCCGGCTCAATACGGCATTGAGCGCATGCGCCGATGCCCGCAACGAGATTGCCGAAGAACTCGCCACTCTGAAAATGCAGTTGCAGGATGTGCGCATCGGTGCGACAGCCGAACAGGCTGCCGACGGTATGCTGCTCGTCATGGAGGGATGGGCTGCCAAGGAGACATCGGCACAGGTCGATGCCGTTCTAGACAATTGCCCGAATGTGATTTATATCAAGAGCGAGCCTACTCCGCAGGACGACACTCCCGTACAACTCAAAAACAATTGGTTTGCCCGTATTTTCGAGTTTGTCGGCAACATGTACGCCCTTCCGAAATACGGCACAATCGACCTCACTCCGTTCTTCGCACCGTTCTACATGCTCTTTTTCGGCATTTGTCTCAACGATGCGGGCTATGGTCTGATACTGCTCGTTTTGGGTCTGGCACTGCTGCGTCGACGCACGACTCCGACCATGCGCCAAGCCTCGCTGTTCGCAACCATGTGTGCCGTTTCGACAATTTTGTTCGGCTGTTTCTGCGGCTCGTTCTTCGGAATGAGCATGCAGGAGTGGTTCCCTTCGGTGCATTTCTTCGATTTCCAAGGCAAATTCTTCTCTGTCGCCTTGGCTATCGGCATAGTGCAGATACTCTTCGGCATGGTACTGAAAATCGTACTCATCTGCCAAACCGTCGGTGCGAAACACTCGCTCTCGGCACTCGGTTGGTTTATCGTTCTGCTCTCGGCAAGTTTGGCGGCAGGTCTGCCGATGTTCGGTGTAACGATTCCGTATTTCACCGCATCGTCGCCCGCATTCTACGGAGCAGTCGGGTTGGGTTTGGCACTTATGCTGCTGTTCAACTCACCGGGCAGGAACATATTTGTCAATATAGGTGCAGGCTTGTGGGAGACCTACAACAACATCACCGGCATTTTGAGCGACGTGTTGAGTTACATCCGACTCTTCGCCATCGGTCTGTCGGGCGGTGTGCTGGCATTGGTGTTCAACTCGCTTGCCGCAGGTTTCGTGCCTGACGATGCCAATATAGCGGTGCGCATACTGATTATGTTGCCGATTCTGCTTATCGGACAAGGCATCAATCTGTTCATGTCCACCATCTCGTCATTCGTCCATCCTATGCGATTGACCTTTGTCGAATTTTATAAAAATGCGGGATTCGAGATGTCTATGCGGCCTTTCGAACCTCTGCGCAGAGTGAATCAAACAAACAATTAAACAATAACAAACAAAAAACATTATTGAACTATGGAAACAACAGCATTGGTAATGGCCTACGTCGGCGTAGCGTTGATGGTAGGTCTCGCCGGTATCGCATCGGCCATCGGTACCTCCATCGCAGGTATGGCTTCGGTCGGCGCAATGAAAAAGAACGGCGGAGCATTCGGTAGTTATATGATACTCTCTGCCCTTTCGGGTTCGCAGGGTTTGTACGGCTTCGTCTGCTACTTTATGGTCAAGGATTTTCTCGTTGCCCCTACCGCATTGCAGGGTGCAGCCATTTTGGGTGCAGGTCTGTTGGTCGGTTTCGTCAATCTTGCGGCAGCAATTTTCCAGTCGAAGGTCTGCGCCAACGGTATCGCAGCCATCGGTAACGGCCACGACGTTATGGGTAAGACGCTGATTTTGGCGGCATTCCCTGAGTTGTACGCCATCCTGACCGTTGCAGCAACGTTCCTTATTTCGCAGGCTGTGGCATAATGTCCGACTGCAAGCGAAACCCAAGGGGTTGTGTCGAACTCGCGAGTTCGGCGCAACCCCTTTGAGGTATCGGCAACGGCTTCGGGCAAAAAAGTACAGCCTCTATAACCGATTATCCCGCAAATTATTATATATTTGCACATATAAATCATAACAATTATGATAAAACTGTTGTTATTCGGCACTTTCGGCATCGGCGAGATAGTCGTTATCGCACTTATTGTTCTCCTGCTGTTCGGTGGCAAAAAGATTCCCGAACTGATGAAAGGCATCGGCAAAGGCGTGCGCTCGTTCAAGGAGGGGATGAACGAAGTCGATAAGGAGGAGCCGACCAAAAACGAGGGCGAAAACAAGTAAGCGATGCCCGACAAGTCGGATAATCAAACATTTTGGGAGCATCTCGACGAATTGCGTGCAGTCCTGATAAGGATTGTCGCCGTAACGCTCGTGTGCGGTATCGGCGCATTCTGCTTCAAGGAGCAACTCTTTGCCATAGTCCTTGCTCCGCAGGATGGCGACTTCATCACCTACCGTCTGCTCGACAAGATAGCATCGATGACCGGCAGTCGGGGCGAGGCTTTCGCCGTACCGCTAATCAATACGGGATTGGCACAACAGTTCCTTATCCATATGCGGGTAGCCTTTTGCGCAGGCATATTATGCGCATCGCCCTACATCATCTACCAAATTTTCCGTTTCGTTTCGCCTGCACTCTACGACGACGAACGCCGGCATGCGGTGCGTGTGGTCGCAAGCGGCTATATAATGTTCGCCGCAGGGATTCTGCTCTGCTACTTTCTGATATTCCCGCTCACCTTTCGATTTCTGGGGACATATCAGGTCAGCGCGGGTGTGGCAAATATGATTACGCTCGATTCCTACATCTCCACCCTCGTTACGCTCTGTTTCGCCATGGGGATATTATTCGAAATACCCCTGCTCTCGTGGTTCTTTGCACGTTTGGGCCTTATCTCTGCCGATTTGATGGGACGTTATCGTCGGCACGCCATAGTGGCCATTCTCGTCGTTGCCGCCATCATCACCCCGACCTCCGACATATTTACTCTGTTTGTGGTCTCGCTGCCGATTTGGCTGCTCTACGAAGCAAGCATCCTCATCGTGCGCCGTACCCGCAAGCAGGCAGAGCAGGCATAAACATCGGCTTTGCCGTATAACCGCACAAAAACATTCGGACAATCTCTGTTGAGATTGCCCGACCCACTTTTTATAAATCACAAAGTTTTATGCCGCCCGCATTCTGCGGCAACCGACACCCTATTCGAGTGCTGCCGCCAAAATCGACAGAGGGTGTTCCACGCGCTTGGTCGTGGACATCTCAATCTGCCATTTGCAGGTCTCGCAATCGGTCGAAACCAAATCGCAACCCGACTCCTCGATTTTGCGGAACAGCGATTCGCCTATCGCCTGCGAGGTAGCATAATTCTCCTTCTTGAATCCGTATGTTCCGGCTATTCCGCAGCATTGCGAATCCAACACCGTCAATTCCACCGACGGAATCATTTTCAGCAACTCAATCGAGTAGTATGCCCAACCGAGTTTCTCCATGTGGCAGGCGGTATGGTATGCCACACGCACCTTCGGTGCATCCTTGCGGAACCTGAATTGTGCTTCGCCCGACTGCAACAGACGGTAGATGTAGCGTGTAGCCAACTCTATGCCGTCCCTTACATCGGCATTGTCGATGTCGAGCAGATGCGCATATTCGTCGCGCAGAGTAAACGTACAGGTCGAGGAGGTCGCTATTACAGGCAGATTCTGTTCCTTGACCGCCTTGCGAATCGATGCGATATTGACCTTCGCCTGACGTTTGGCTTGTCCGATAAAGCCGTTCGATATGAGTGCCACGCCGCAACACTTCTCCTTCTCCAACAGTTGCACGCCGATTCCGAGCGCATTCATCACCTTGACAAGGTCTTTGCCGAGTGCGGGATTGTTGTAGTTTACATAACAGCCGTGGAAGAAGGCAACCTGCTTCGGCAGAGCAGCCTGTTCGGCCGCATGTTTGCGGAACCAACCCTCGAACGTTCCCTGCGAGTATTTCGGGAATGTACGGCGATGGTCGATTTTCAGCACGGCATCCATCACTGCCTTGACGGGTTTCAACCCGACCGTAGCATTTACCACAGGAGCGACCTTCGTCGAAATCGAGCCGACCAAATCGGTATTGGCAAGCGTAAACTCGCGCAACCCGGGCTTTTTCTTGCTGTATTTGATTCTCGCCGCCTGAATGATGTCGCCGATGCGCACATTCGACGGACACGCCACCTCACAACGTTTGCAGTTGAGACAGTATTTGAGAGCCTCGTCATAGAACGCAGGGTGTTTCAGACGCAAACGCGCACCGTCTGGACCCGACTGCTTGGGACCCGGGTAGAGCGGATTTACTGCCGCAACAGGGCAATATACCGTGCAGACCGTACATTTGATGCACTGTTCGAAATTGTTTTCGCTATATTCCGTCATCATAATCTTTACTGCTTATTCAATATACAATCGGCTGCATGCAATGCCGTCAGCATCGACACGCCCGCTCCGCAACCTTCGGCAAGCGGATTGAAGCCCGCCAATCCCGCACCGACAACATACAGATTGGCTATGCGCTCACCGCCGCACAAACCGTGCAACGTCTTGTCGGTCTTGATGCCGAAGCCCTCGAAGGCCTGTTTTTCAAAGAAATTGCGGTCATACCACCCGCTTCGCTCGGCGGCAGCCTCGACATCCAATCCGAACAACGGCTCTTTGATGCAGTCGTGTTCGGCAACGAGACCTCGGCTGAAATAACTGCCCGTTGCAAGCACATAATCGTCTGCCACAAACGGTATGTTGCCGTGATTGACCGTATATAATGCCGTAATTTTATCCCCCTGGCGCTCGCATCCGACAGCAGTATCGCCGAGGAAATATGTTCCTCCCGCCTGTTCAAACGCATGGTGCAATGCCCTTTGCATACGGATTCCGTTTACCGACGGAGGCAACGTAGCGACTATCGCCACCGGACGGCCTGTTTTCTCTGCGAGTCTCGCCACGCCGTCCGTGCGCTCGATACCGAGCAAAGCCGGCAGCAGCACAGCCTCGCAATCGCCCATCTCCGCCTTGATGATGCGTGCCAATTCGTCCAAATTCTCGTCGCAATCGAATATGCGGGCGATGTTCGACGAACGCATCTCGGTAGGATTGCGGCGCACCGTTTCGAGTGCCGCCATATTGAAGGTATGCAGTTCGCACTCGATACCCGTCTTGCGCAACTCGTCGGCGATGAATTGCGGATAGAAATCGAGGAAACCTTCGGCATTGAAGAGTGCAACGTGCTTCCAAGCCAATACCCGATTGTCGCTGCGCACATAACCGTCCATAGTCAGCCATGTAGGTTTGAACGTACCCATAGGGGTCAGACGGTAGTGGTTTTGCAGGGACGTACCCTCAACCTTTCCGCCCGCTTCCGAGAGCAGAGCGGCAGCCTCGTCGGCCAATGCGCCGAAACGTTCGACGCCGATTTTGGAATAAGGGTGTTCCGGAGCCTGCTCCGACAACGCCTTAACCGCCTCAACGGGATTCTCCACAACGCTGCCGTCGGGTAAAGCCCCGAGCAAATCGAGCGAGCCGGACGAGAAGTGCAACGCACTCTGTCCCGACGAAATGATGGCACAATGCCGTCCTGCTCGTGCAAGCCGCAAGCCGCACAACAGACCCGACAGACCGCCACCTATGATTACACTGTCGAATTTCATATTGGTTACTCCTCTTTTTTATTCGTTAAACCGCACACGCCCTCGTAAATCCACTTCGTAAATTCACTCTCGCGCAACGTATCGCCCCAAGCCACAGGCGACATACCCTTCCAACGCTCGTTCAAAAAATCCGTCAAGTCGGCCTTTGCACGGCGCGTGCAGTATTTGCCTTTGCGAGCCATTATGCCCGCTGCACGACAAGCGCACAACTCGCCCTGACACGTTCCCATACCCACGCGGGTACGACGACGCAAATCGACCAGATTGTGAACGTCGAGCGCATTGATTGCATAGCCCACTTCGCCCGCCGAGACCTCCTCGCACTCGCACACCAACGACCTCTCCGCCGAAGTCTCTGCAGCAACGCGCTCTGCCATATCGCCGTGGCGATAGATTGACGATTCGCGCTGCATGGCAGGTACGGCGTGCAGTTTGCGGCCGACCTTGCGCTCGTCATCGCGCGAACCGGGCAGTTTTTCGGTCGCCGTAACACAGGCAGCGTTGATGTTAAGTTTCTTGCATATCAAATCGGTCGTCCACTCGCCCATCAAACGATAGGTCATAAGTTTACCGCCCGTAATCGTTATAAAGCCCTCCAAACCGTCGCGTTTTGCATGGTCGAGTACGACGATACCGCGACTTACGCTGCGACCGCTCGGGTCGTCGTCCGAAGCGACCAACGGACGCACGCCCGCGTATGCACGCAGAATGCGGGTATGTTCGAGCGAAGGAGCAAGTTTCATACCTTCGCGCAGCAGCAAATCGACCTCATCCGCCGTTACATACATGTTGTCCACCTCCTCGAATGGCACTTTGCTCGAAGTGGTACCGATAAGCGAAATCGTATCCCCGGGAACGAGAATATCGGCATCGGCAGGTTTGCGGCAACGATTCAGCACTATGTTGTTCACACGGTGGCCGAAAATCAACAGCGAGCCTTTGGCCGGCAGCATATTGATTGTAACACCCGCCTTTTTGGCTATGTCGTGTCCCCATATACCGCCCGCATTCACAACTATCTGCGCATAATACTCCGCCTTTTCGCCGCTCTTGCGGTCGATTACGCGAACACCTACAATGCGGTCTTGCTCGCGCAACAGTTCAAGCACTTCATGATATGTCAGCACCTCCGCACCGTGGGCTTTGGCATCGATGATGTTGGCAGCCGTAAGGCGGAACGGGTCGATTGACCCGTCGGGTACACGCACGGCTCCAATCAGTTGCGGATTGGCCGACGGCTCCAAACGCAGAGCCTCTTTCGGGTCTATCACATCAGCCCGAATACCCGCAGCACGGCAGGCATCGACGAATTTGGATTGGAAACCCAAATCGTCCTCCGGCAATGTAATAAACAGACCGTCGGTCTCTTCGACACAGTGCGAAGCGATACGGCGCAGAGTCATGTTCTCGCGAATACACTCCTCGGCACTCTCGCGGTCGGTAACGGCATAACGCGCGCCGCTGTGCAACAGACCGTGGTTGCGACCCGTAGCACCCGTGGCTATATCGAGACGCTCCAACAACAAGGCCTTTATGCCGCGCAACGCACAATCGCGTGCAACGCCCGCACCAGTAGCGCCGCCACCGATAATAATCACATCGAATTGCTTGTTCATATTGTGGCAGATTTTCTTTGCTTTCAGTGGTACAAAGTTAGTATAAAGATTGAGAAAAAGCAATAAAAGGGACAAAAAGAGAGACGAAAAAGAGCAAAAAAGCACCGAACAGAAAGTAAAAATTTCAAAAAAGGCAAAAAGTGAAAGCAGAGAAAAATCGGCATTTTTCATCCATTCCGAACGACCCAAACAAAAAAAAGAAAGACGGACGGAAGCACTCTTCCGCCCGTCAGACCGAACCATGACAATTCGCCCTATACGGTTGCTGCCTTACAACAGCCCGTCAATCGGAACGATTGCGCCGTTGCAGGTACATACGTGGGCAGCGACAGCAACCGCTTTGCTGTGTGCCTCGCCAACCGTTTTGCCCTGCAAGAGCATGGCAACGAAGGTTGCCGTAAACGAATCTCCCGCACCGACCGTATCGGCAACCTCGACACGAGGCGTAGCGACATAGGAACGGCTGCCGTCGGCCAACAGAATCAGACTGCCCTCCGCGCCCTTGGTATAGACGATACCGTGTAGCGCAAACTGCGCAATCAGCGCACGCAGACGGCTCTCCTCGTCGCCCGCCAAAGCGAACATCGGAGAGAGTACGGCAAGTTCGTCGTCGTTGAGTTTCAGGATTGTGGCGCGTTGCAACGAGGCCTCGATAAGGTCGCGGTCGTAGAAGTGTTGCCGCAGATTGATGTCGAAGATGCGCAACGAAGCAGCCGGCGTGGCATCGACAATCGCAAGAATCGTTCGACGCGACACCTCGCTGCGCTGTGCCAAAGAGCCCCAACATACGGCATCCGCCTCGCGAGCCAATGCGAGAGTGCGCTCGTCGGGACAGATATTGTCCCACGCAACGCCCTCGTAGATTTGGTATGCAGGTATGCCCTTGCCGTCCAACGTAACGCCGACCGACCCCGTCGGAAAGTCGTTGCGTTGCAGATACGAAGCATCGAGCCCCGTGCGACAGAACTCCGACAAAAGGTCGTCGCCCGAAGCGTCGCGACCTATCGCACTGACGGCATAACCCTCGCAACCGAGAGCATTGACGTAGTGGACGAAATTGACGGGGGCACCGCCCATACGTCGGCCTGCGGGCAGAACGTCCCACAGCAGTTCGCCGACACCTATGACTTTTTTGGGTTGCATACCGCTACAAATCAATCATTACTTTCATACATGTTTCGCGGTTGGCATCGATGAATTTATAGGCATCATCGTACCGCTCGAACGGGAAACGGTTGGAGATGAGAGGTTCCAAACGGATACGTCCCGCTTCAATCTCCTCGACGGCTTTGAGGTAATCCTCGTGGCGGTACATCATCGAACCGATAAGATTCAGTTCGTGTTCGCCGAGATAGAACATACTGATAGCCGGATCTTTGGCATGAACGCCGACGATAATCACATCGCCGCCCTTCTCGATAAGTTCCATCAGCGAACGCACCGAACTCTCGACACCCGCACATTCGAAACCGACGCTGAAACCGTCGTCGCCGAAAATCTCGTGCAGAGCCTCGCCGAGCGGACGTTTGGCAACATTTATAGTATCTTCGATACCGCATTCGCGAGCCTTTGCCAAACGGAAATCGCTCACATCGGTAACGACGACCCGTTTTGCACCGCGAGCCTTGGCGAATTGGGCTATAAGGTTGCCTATCGTACCGGCTCCCGAGACAACGACATTGCGACCCTCAATCTCGCGAGGACGCGAAGTGGCATGCGCACCTACTGCCGAAGGCTCGACCATGGCGGCATAAGAGAGCGACATATCATCGGGAATACGCACCACTCTGTCTTCGGTAACCACGAAATAGTCCTGTGCCGCTCCGTCCGCCTGAAAAGCCTGCACGCGCAGATTTTGGCAGACGTTATATTGGCCTCGCTTGCAAGGGTTGCACTCGCCGCAAACGAGTTGCGGACGTGCGGTAGCCTTGTCGCCGACCTTGACGGTTTTGACATCCTTGCCGACAGCCACGACATAACCCGAATATTCGTGTCCCTGCACAACGGGATAGAAGGTGGCAGGGTGCAAACCATGATAGGAGTGAATCTCTGAGCCGCAGATACCTATATGTTTTATGTTCAACAGAATCTCGTTGGGACGCAGGTTGGCCGCATCGATGTCCGGCACCTCGCGAAAAACGAGTTTTTTAGGCTCGGTTAATACTACTTGACGCATATTGCAATAAACTGTTTATGCCCGACACACCGTCGCTCTCGTGTCGATGGCGACGGTGCGCAAGGCGGTTGATAACTATCTGTCTTCGGCCTGATGACCCGTACGATCGACCTGATGGTAGAATTGGGTGTAAGGCACATCGGTACGACCCGTACCCTTACGCATCAGAGCCTTCAAATCCTCGAAATGGGTTGTATATACATCGCGAGGCATGGCCTTATGCTCGGCGCAAACTTTGGCTGCCATACCGACAACCTCGCCAATCAGACCGCAGGTACGCATCACACGGGTCGATCCGAGTGCGATGTGCGTAACACTGATGTTGCGACCTGCCATAAACATATTCGCCACATCCTTCGAATAGAAGCAGCGGTAAGGCAGAGCGTAGAAATCGATTGGTGTCAGCACACCGTAGGACATCCATTCGGCCTTCGGGTAGTCGCGGCTGTTCTTCTCCATAGGATAGTGCTGGTCGATACGCCATGTGGTCGTACATGTCTCGTCTTCGTGGTGAATCGGACGTGTCAAATCCTGCTCGCGCAAGATGTAGTCGCCCATAACACGGCGCGATTCGCGTTTGCCCGAGACGTGGGACACCCAAGTAAGATGGGTGCACTGCCAATCCTCCTTCTTCGAGTAGCGATTCTTGCAATAGGAGAATGTCGAGTAGGCTACATACATACCGTAATCGCGAATCTTCTCGGCATCGGCAATCTGGTCGTCCATCATACCGACCTCCCAATACCAATTGGCGCGATGCACAGGCTCGACGGTGTATTCGTCGAGTTTCAGACCCCAATCGAGCGAATCGGGGAAGGTGCAAGGGGTATTCCAATCCTCGCAATACCACTCTATCGAGACGCCCATGGTCATATCGTCCGCCTTCTCGGGAGCCAGCGGCTCGTTGAATTCGGAGCGAGCCTCACGACCCATGCGGCACTCCGCACCCGCCATAACTGCAAGGTGTGCATCGCCCGTACAGTCGGAGAAGTAAGTTCCGCTGATTTTGATACGGTTTTGTTTGGTTGCCTCCTGAGCTACTACCGAAGCGATTTTGTCGCCGTTCTTGGCAACTTCGACAACTGTATAGCCCATAAAGAGAGTGATGTTCTTTTCTGCTTCGACAACGCGCAACTTCTTGTCGTCCTGATAATGGTGTGCGCCTCGCGCATTACCGATACGGTCAGGTCCGATTTCGTTCAGCAGGTAGCCGAGCGACGGATACGGATCGACGTTAATCTGGCCGCCCAAACCTACGCGCACCTCCGACGAGTTGTTGCCGCCCAAGACATATCTGTCCTGAATCAGAGCCACCTTCAAGCCCAAACGAGCCGCTGCGAGCGAAGCGCAGATACCCGAGATACCGCCACCTACGACAACGAAGTCGAACGCGCCTTTGTCCTCCGGCTTGTTCTCGCCGAGCAGCGCCTTGCGCACCTCGAAATATGCCTCTATCGAATCGGCAGGCACTTCGTCGGTCTGTGTAAGGATAACGGCATCGCAACGGCCGTCGAAGCCCGTCAAATCGTGCAGTGCAATGGTATGGCGACCCTTTTTGAGGTTGAATTTGCCACCCTTCTGCCAATACCAATTCACCTTGTCCGTTCCGAATGTAGCATCGTCGGCCTTGCCATCCACAAGCACTTGGAAGATACCCGGTGTAGGACCGTCAGACCAATGCTTCGTCCAGTTCTTGGTACGCACCAACAGCGTATATTCGCCATCGGCAGGCACTTCGATTTCGGTTACCGCATCTTTTGCAAGCGGAGTACCGATACCGTGCGCCAAAAGGTAGGATGAACCCATTTGGAGTACGAACTGCTGTTCTACAATCCAATCGCCGTGTTCGGCAAAGGTCGTGGCAAGAGCCATAACCGAATTTTGTTTGTTCATTTTCATAATTGTATAAGTTGTATTGTGTTTTGTTGTAAATGTTCCTTTTAACAATCCTCGCTGCGGGCAGCCGTCGTATCGATAAGCGTATAGACCTGCATGTAAGGCACGTCGGTACGACCTGCACCCTTGCGCATGAGAGCCTTCAACTCTTCAAGGTAGGTGGTATAGACATCGCGCGGCAGAGCCTTGCGACGACGACAAACCGATGCCGCCATACCCACAACCTCGCCCATCATGGCGGTAGTACGCATTACGCGCACCGTGCCGAGAGCGACGTGGCTGACGCTGATGTCGCGACCCGCCATAAACATATTCGCAATATCCTTCGAGTAGAAACAGCGGTACGGAATCGGATAGAAGCCGAGCGGGTCGAGATGACCGCACGAGAGATATTCGCGACCCGGAAAGAGTTTGCTGTTCTCGGGATCGGGATAGTGCTGGTCGATATACCACGAAGTGGATGCACTCGCATCGGGATAGATAACGTTGTTCTTCAAATCCTGCTCGCGCAAGACGAACTCGCCAATCAGACGGCGCGATTCGCGTTTGCCCGCAACGCACGACACCCAGCCAAGATAACTGTTGGTGTATTCATCTTTTTGGGAGAAATGGTTTTTGAGGTATGCCCAATTCGAATAGGCGACATACATGCCGTAATCGCGAATGCGCTCGGCATCGGCAATCTGGTCGTCGCGCATGCCGACCTCCCAATACCACTGACCGCGACGCACCTTCTGCACACTGCGTTCATCGACCGGCAAGCCCCACTTTATATCTGGGAACGGACGCGGTTTGTCGTCTTCGAGGCAGTACCACTGCAACGATGCGCCCATGGTCATACCGTCGGCAACATCGGGAGCCGACTCCTCGCCGTATTCCGATTTTGCCTCGCGCCCCATGTGCCACTCCGCACCTGCCAAAACACCGAGTACGGCATCGCCCGTACAGTCGGCAAACAGACGACCCTCGATGCGGATTTGGGAGTAGTCATCGACATTCATCGCCGTAACCGCCTTTATCGTGCGCTCGTCGCTCTTTTCGACACCGCACACGCGATATCCCGTAAAGAGCGTGATGCGACGCTCCGCCTTGACCACTGCCATCTTCTTTTCGTCTTCGTAAATCTCGGGCGTGCGGGCATTGCCTTTGGTCGAAGGACCGAATTCGTTGAGCAGATAGCCCAACGACGGATACATGCCTATATTTAGACGGCCGCCCAAGCCCCCGCGAATCTCGGACGAGTTGTTGCCGCCCAAAACGTGTCTGTCCTGAATCAGAGCCACTCTTGTACCCAGACGTGCCGCAGCGATGGCAGCACACATGCCTGCCACACCGCCGCCCACGACCACAAAATCGTATTTGCCCTTGCGCACCGCCTTCGAAGGCAGCCCGAGCAACTTTTTGCGCAGTGCGCGATAGTCCTCGACCGAATCGTCGGGACGAACGGCACTCGAAGTCAAAAGAATTGCATCGCAACGGGCATCGAAGCCGTGCAAATCGTGCAGTGCGATGCGATGCCGACCCTGCGAAAGGTGCAACGTCGAGCCTTGCTGCCAATGCCATTCGGAACACTCCGTACCGAAGAGCGTACCCTCGTTACGGTCGTCGATAATCACATTGAAAGTACCTTCCGTAGGCGAATCAGACCAATAAGCCGTCCAATTGCGTGTACGGACATAAAGTTTGTAGTTGCCATCGGCAGGTACATCGAATTCGGTCGAAGCATCGGCTACCGCTTCGCCCAAACCGTGAGCGAGCAGATAGGTGGAACCCATGATGTCGATGAATTGTTGGTCGGCTGTCCAACCTCCGCGCTCGGCAAAGAGCGATGCGGGAAGCAAAACGGAATTGTGTTTGTTCATATTCATTTTGTTGTATGTTTTTTATCGGTCAAACGCGGTGCCGACGAAAGCCCGTCGATGAATTGCGGCTCGACGATATAGGTCGAGGAGGGCGTATCGGCACACTCGATTTTTTCGCGCAAAAGTTCGAACGACCTGACACCCAACATCTCGACCGATTGGCCTATGCGTGCTATGGTCGGGTTGTAGAGGTCGAAGACTTCGTTGTCGTCGAAACATATCATGGCCATATCGTTCGGAATTTTCAGTCCGAGCGCATTGACTGCCTGCAAAGCATAAAGCGAAAGGGTGTTTGTCGGGAAAATCATCGCCTCGACACCTCGACCGACGGCATCGGAGACGATGCGCGTAACGCTGTCGCCGACATTGCCGTAGGTGGTGCGATGAATACGCGCAAAACGTTGCAACCCCACTTCGCGCATTGCCCTGCGATAACCCTCTTCGCGCTCGCCGATACTCGAAATGCCCATGTCGTAACTTACGAGTTCGATGCGGCGATAACCGTTGGCATACAGTTTGCCGACGCCCATCGCTCCCGCGCGGACGTTATCGAGCATCACACGCGAAACATCGAGACCCGCAATGTCGCGGTCGAGCAACACCACCGGCAGACCCGAATCGACGACACGGCTCACTGCATCCGCTCCGCCCGAGCAAGTGGCGATGATAAGGCCATCGACGCCCTTGTTGGTCAAGACCGAGAGCATGCTCTCCAATTTGTCGGCCTGTTCGTCGGTACTTGCACAAAGCACCGTATAGCCGGCAGAGTAGGCGACATTCTCGATGTAACGGACTATATCTGAAAAGAATCGGTTGGCGATGTCGGAGACGACGACACCGATTGTGCGCGTGCGACCGCTTCGCAGACTGCTCGCCGCACTGTTGGGATGGTAGTTCAATCGCTCGGCAATCTCGGTAATGCGGGCAACTGTCTCGTCGCTGACACGATATGCCACCGAGCCGTCGGCTCGTCGATGGTCGCGGTTCATCACGAACGACACCAATGCGATGGAGACGCCCGCTTCACGAGCCACATCGCGTATGGTTACCCTTTTTACCATTGTCCAAACTTTGCGAAACAAAGTTATAAAACGTTTTAGCAACTTGCAATACTTTCGCTTTTTATTTTTTTCATTAGCCGAATATACGCCTTGCAAAGGGCTGTGGAGGACATCGGCAACAAAAAAATTTCTCCGTCGAAAAAAAACAGTTATATTTGCGATAACAAAACCAAACACAGACACACCGTCAAATGAATTTACTCTGTTTGCTTCTTATTCCGTTCTGCGTATCGTTCATAGCGGTAGCATCCATTCACCCTTCGTTGGTACGACTCGCCAAAGAGAAAAACATAGTGGACAATCCCAATTCCCGCAAATTACAGGCTGCACCCGTACCCGTATTGGGCGGCATAGCCATATTTTTCGGCATAATGTTGGGGTTGGTATGCACCTGTGCCGTATTGGACTGCTCGGAGTTGTTCGTCATATTCGGCTGCATGTTGCTGATGATGTATCTCGGCGCGATGGACGACGTACTCGACATTTCGCCCGTCATGCGGTTGATTGTGCAGATTACCGCCACTCTCATATTGATATATATAGCAGGGCTGTCGTTGGACAATTTCCACGGATTGTGGGGCATAGGGGCATTGCCGGAGTGGATAAGCACACCGCTGACAATCGTGGCTGTGGTTGGAATAATCAACGCCCTCAACCTCATCGACGGAGTGGATGGGTTGTTTTCGACCTTCTCGACCGTCGTATGTCTGATTTTTGCATGCGTGTTCTATCGCGGAGGCAATATGCCGATGGTCGTACTCGCCGTAGCCTCCATCGGAGCGATGATTCCGTTCCTGCTGCACAACGCCTTTGGCAAGGCTTCCAAAATGTTCGTCGGAGACGGAGGCTCGTTGCTGATGGGCATCGTGCTGTCGGTGTTCGTCATGGAGGTCATCCACAATCCCGCATACGAAACGCTGTTTGCACAACACAACTACGCTCTCGTGCCGTTCGTATTTGCCGTATTGGCAGTACCCGTCTTCGACACGGTGCGCGTGATGATTGCCCGCATAATGCACGGCGGCTCGCCATTCGTCGGAGACAAAACGCATCTGCACCACATGTTCATCTGGCTCGGAGTATCGCATATCGGCACCACGACGTGTGTGGTAACGCTGAATTTGTTGGTCGTACTCGCATGGTGGCTTGCGGCTTGTGCGGGACTGTCTGCCGATGCCCAATTCGCCGCCGTCGTCGTCGCAGCACTCGTTGCCACTTGCGGAGTATATTACGGAGTAAGGCTCGTCGCACGCCTTGCGCCCGAGCGCACGAACAGATTTCGTGCATGGAAACAGCGCCACAAGCCGAGTCGCAAGGCATTCGATTTCATGCGCAGAATAGTGGACAAATTTTAGCGTGCGCAGGCTGTTGCAACGGTTAGTACACCGCACACATCCCGCAACAATAATCTCAAGCAACGCATCCGCAGAGGTCGGACAAACAAAAAGAGACGGTCTAAACCGTCTCTTTTAGTTGGGCTACCAGGATTCGAACCTAGAATGACAGGACCAGAATCTGTAGTGTTACCATTACACCATAGCCCAATTGTGAGTGCAAAAGTAGAATATATTTTTTCTTTTTCAAAGTATTTTTCCGAAAAAAATTATATTTTTGTTAGAATTTTTTCGGATTGCTAATAACCAAACATCTGATTTATATGAATATAAAACTACGTTTGACCTTAATGAACTTTCTGCAATTCGCAGTCTGGGGGTCGTATTTGGTATGTATCGGTAACTTTCTCGGACGTGTCGGATTGGGTGGCGATATTTCGTGGTTCTACGTTGTGCAGGGCATCGTTTCGATATTCATGCCTGCCGTACTCGGAATCATCGCCGACAAATTCGTACAGCCTCAACGGTTGCTCGGCATAGCCCACCTCATAGCGGGCGTATTTATGATTGCGTCGGGCATGTATGCACGGGCAATGGGCAGCGAGGTGCCTTTCTGGCCGCTGTTTTCGCTCTATACGATAAGCGTGGCATTCTACATGCCGACCATCGCGCTGTCGAATACGGTGGCATTCTCCATCCTGACCCGATTCGGTTATGACACGGTCAAAGACTTCCCACCGATTCGCGTATTCGGAACCGTAGGTTTCATCGCAGCGATGTGGTTTGTCAATTTCGCCAAATTCGGTTTTGCGGAGTCGTTCCAATTTACATACATGCAGTTGATTGTGTCGGGTATTCTCGGCATCGTCCTTGCGGTGTATGCTTTAACTCTGCCGCAATGCCCGATAGACAAGAGCGGAGCATCGCAGCACAAGACCTTTGCACAACGTTTCGGTTTGGATGCCTTCGTGCTGTTCAAACAGCGCAAAATGGCTCTGTTCTTCATCTTCTCGATGCTGCTCGGCGTATCGTTGCAGATTACCAACGGATTCGCCACACCTTACATCAATTCGTTCGCCATGGCATCGGAGAGTTGGTTTGCGCAAAATCCTACCCTGCTCACCTCGTTGTCGCAGGCATCGGAGGCTTTGTGCATATTGCTGATTCCGTTCTGTCTCAAACGCTTCGGCATAAAGAAGGTGATGTTGATAGCGATGTTCGGCTGGGTATTGCGATTCGGATTTTTCAGTATCGGAACAACCGAGACAATCGGCGGATTGGTCGCACTGTTCGCTTCGATGATAGTCTATGGCGTGGCATTCGACTTTTTCAACGTTTCGGGTGCGCTCTTTGTGGAGCGCGAGGCCGGCAGCGACATTCAGGCTTCGGCGCAGGGATTGTTTATGCTGATGACCAACGGCATAGGCGCATCTGTCGGCACATGGGCGGCAGGCAAGGTGGTAAACCACTACTGCGCATGGAATACGGCAGGATACTGCGTCGCCAAAGAGGGTGTTGCAGGTGGTTGGGAGGCCGTATGGACAATCTTTGCGGCATACGCACTCGTGGTAGCCGTAACGTTCGCGATCGTATTCAAATACAAGCATACGCCCGAAAAGGCATAGCACACGCAAGCACAAACTATATGCGGGTATCGAAATTCGGTACCCGCATATAGTTTTGTTATCGGCAAGACCTGCTTACCTGCGCTCCTGCTCGGCATCTTTCTCCGAAACATCGTCTCCCTCCCAATCGAACATTTCAAAATCGTGACGGCCTCCCAAAGAGAAGCGCGTATATGTAATAGGCAGACCGCGACGCAGATAGACCTGCTCGTAAGCCGTTTTGACCGACAACACTTCATCGGCAAAACCCGAACCGTAGATGTCATTGTCGGCAACCTCGCACGGCAAATCGAAACGCCGGATGACTTCGGCGGTATAGTTGAACAGATGTTGCGAATCGGTTTTGAGGTTTATCCAACCGTCGGGAGCGAGCAATCGGGCATAACAGCCGAGAAACAGCGGCGAAGTGAGACGCTTTTTTGCACGCCGCGTTTTGAGTTGGGGGTCGGGAAAGGTAATCCACAACTCCGCAACCTCGCCTTCGTCGAACAGCGATGTAATAAATTCGATGCGGGTGCGCAAAAAGCCCACATTGGTCATACCCCGTTCGGTCGCCGTCTTCGCTCCGCGCCACATACGGGCGCCTTTGATGTCGATGCCGATAAAATTCTTGTCGGGATGACGCTCTGCCAAAGCGACCGTATATTCGCCCTTGCCGCAACCGAGTTCCAACACTATCGGATTGTCGTTGTGAAAGAATTCGCTGTGCCAACGACCTTTGAGCGGATAATCGCAACGAAACATCTGCTCGAACTCCGGCTGTACGAAGCACGGGAACGTAAGGTTTTCGGCGAAACGTTTGAGTTTGTCCTTGCCCATTATTGATTTTCGATATTTATGCCTATGGCCTCGATGCCGCAGACGGGATGCAAAGGTGTGATTGTAAAGAGGTAACTGCCCCGTTGTAGAAGTACCGACGACTCGCGGTAGGCGATTGTCTCGATGGTCGATACCGACGATGGCGAAGAGGTGTGCTGCGGATATACCGAGACCGTTTCGGTGAAGGATGCTGCATCGGGTTGGATGACATTGACCTTCAATCCGACGACCTCTGACCGAAAATCGGCGTTGTAGCGAATCACAAACGACAACCTACGCATCGACAGCGTATCGTCGTTATCGACCACAAGCGTTACCGGCTCGCTCCACTCGCGCGCATCGACATCGCGCACAACGCTGTGTTGCGGCGCAATACACCCCGACAAAAACACAAGGACAAGCAGTACGGCAATCGGTCTCATCGGATTCTGAAACGGATGTAACGGTTATTTGCCGGAGGCGTTGTTGCCGTTGCCGGCATGTCCGTTGACGTCGGGACGATTAGGTCGGCGGTCGCGCGGAGGACGGTTGTTGTTTCTCTCGCCACCCTCGCCGTTGTTTCTGCCCGCACCGCGATTGTTGCGACGCTTGTTGCGCCGTTTGTGTTTGTCGAAACGGGTGATGCTATCCTCTTCGGTACGATATGTAGGCTCCTCGACTGTTGCGGAGGTATCGGTATCGGCTATGCTGTCCACCTTCTTGCCGGCACGATTGAGCGCGAGAATCTCTCTGACACGCGATATCGGAACGGTAACCACATTGACCAACGCATCCTTGCTACTGCTGAACGACATGGTATGGGCGAGAATGTCGGTCTTGACCAGATAGTATTCGCCATCCATGGCCTGCAACGGCTCGCGCAAACGAGGAATCGTGCGACGTGCATCGGCATAGACATCGTATTCGTGCATCAGGCAGCATTTGAGTTTGGAGCATTGACCCGCCAATTTCTGCGGATTGAGCGACAACTCCTGCACACGCGCGGCATTGGTCGTAACGCTCGAAAAGCCCGACATCCACGATGCACAGCAGAGTTCCCGACCGCATGCGCCTATGCCGCCTATGCGACCTGCCTCCTGACGTGCGCCAATCTGTTTCATCTCGATACGGATATGGAACTGCTCGGCAAAAACCTTGATTAGTTCGCGGAAATCGACACGGCCGTCGGCTATGTAATAGAAAATCGCCTTGATTTTGTCGCCCTGATACTCGACATCGCCGATTTTCATATCCAGCCCCATGTCGGCTGCAATCTGACGCGCCCGAATCATCGTCTCGTGTTCCAAAGCGATGGCCTCCTGCCAACGCTCGATGTCGTAAGGACGAGCCTTGCGGTATATCTTGCGAAATTCGCCGTTGAGCGGATTGAAACCGACACGACGCATTTGGCGGGCAACCATGTCGCCCGTAAGCGAAATAATGCCGATGTCGTGTCCGGGGCTTGCCTCGACAGCCACGATGTCGCCCAATTCCAACGGAAGGTTGTTCACGTTGCGATAATATGAACGACGGGTGTTTTTGAAGCGCACCTCGAAAATATCGGTAGGCGTATTGTCTGGATAGTCTGCCAGCCAAGGGGTCTCGTGCAGTTTGAAGCAGCCGTCTGCGACCACGGCATGAGCCTCGCCTGCCTCATTGGTCGTAAAGGCGCAACCGCGTCCGATTTCGGGTTTGATATATTTGGTATAATCCATATTGTTGCAATTTTGCGTAAAGGTAGCAAAAAAATAGCGGTTTCGACAAATTTTTTATCGATTCGTCTCCATACTCATTCGACGAAGGTCGCGACGAATGCGCAATCCGTAGAATATCGCCGCTGTCGAAAGCCCGACGGCATAGCCCGCAATCAACCCCTTCGCACCGAATCCTAGAACGAAAGCGATGAAGTAGCCGGCAGGGATATTGAGCAGCACATAAGCCACCAACGAGATATAGGCAATCGGTCGTACATCCTGCATACCGCGCAGAACACCGACGAATACACACTGCAAGGCATCGGGAATCTGATAGACGGCATATAGCACAATCATCTGCGAAGCCAATGCAATCACATCGGCATTATCGCTGAATGCCAACGGCATCAATCGCCGCAATGCAATAAAGCAGGCGGTAATGCAGATACTCCAAAGCAGGGTAAGGTGTACCGATGCCCATACGGCAGAACGCATCTGTGCCGTATCGCGCAGACCGTAGCAGTGGGATATGCGGATAGTGGTCGCCGAGCCGAGCGAAAGCACCATCATAAAGGCGCAGTTGCCGTATGTAACGCCTATCTGGTTGGCACTTATGGCTTCGGCACCGAACCATCCTACCATTATGCCCGTAACCACCCAAGCCGAAGCCTCCAAAGTCATCTGCCCCGCTATCGGCAATCCGACGCGCAAGAGGTTGCGGCAATGGGCAACCCAAGCGATACGGCGCGAAAACAGCCCCAAATAGGCACGGTATTGCGGTCGGGCGACAAAGCAAACAACGATTATTAACGGACACATCGTGCGTGCAGCCAAAGTGGCAAGACCTGCACCCACGACACCCATGGCTTCGAAACCGCAATGGCCGAATATGAAGATGTAATTGAAGAGGATGTTGGCCAAGTTGGCGACTATGAGAATCGACATGGCCAACTTCGTATTGCCGATGCCTTCGAGGAACTGTTTGAATGCACCGAAAATCATCACAGGCAGCGTACCCAACGCCATAAGCCGATAGTAAGGCATCGCCATATCGACCACTTCACGAGGTTGTCCGAGACAATACAACAGCGGAGCAATTGCGAATTGCAACGCCATAACCGCCAATCCGACGACGGTATAAAGCAGGATTGCGCTTTGCAGGCAGTGTGCCGATTCGCGCTTTTTGCCCTGCACGAACAGTTCGCCGACTATCGGAGTAAGTCCGAGCGCGATGCCCATGCCGAAAAACAGGAGAATATGCGAGATAACGCCGCCGAATGCCACAGCCGACAGCGGAATCGGGTCGTCGCCGCCATAGGTACCCGTCATGGCATTGTCGGCAAAGGTAACGGCAACCATACCGAGTTGCGACACCGCTACGGGAAGAGCCAGACGAAGGTTGGCGAGATATTGTAATTTGTAACGCG
>CALYVN010000003.1 GCA_945494785.1 uncultured Alistipes sp. | reverse complement strand
TTGACCAATAAACAAAAACCGCCCCGATTTTATGTACTATTTTGACCAATAAGCCATCCTGCCACAAAAAAATTCGACCTTCCGAGTTTGACAACGTCGGAAGGTCCCGTGTTAGGTTAGTTAGGTTAATGAGCAGTGGGAGAACCCCACAAATCTTACGCAAAGATACTGCTATTTTTTATATAAACAAATGTTTTACAAAAAATTTATAGCAAAATCGCACAAAATCGGTTATATTTTATAAACATCTTATCGTTTCCCGATTACAATCGTTAAGCACACGCCCTTTGGGCGGGGATTTTTGCGAAAATTCGTCATCCGACGATGATGTGCAACAGCAGCAACAACAGCAGCAGCCAATAGATGATTGTCGCCACATCCGAACGCCCGTGTTCGAGAGCCGACGACACCAACACCGCCGCAGGTACTGCCATGATGCCGACAAGCGACAACGAGTGGCACGGCAAAGCGGCAGCGACCGACAGCAGCAGGAGCGTTACGGTGAGTATCTGCAACGACTTGCGCAGATTGACCAGCATCGTACCCTTGTCCATATAGCGAGCCACGATACCCGCCGCAATCAGCAATCCGGCGATGGCGAATATGGCAATCGACACAACCGCGACATTCTCTGTCTCGCCGTCGGGTCTGGTCGCAGCAACAGCATCGATAACATAATACCAAATGCTCAACGCCTCGTTGCCCGCGTACCATTCGACATAACCGACAACCAGCAGCGGCAACAACCATCCGACAATCCCGATAACGATTTGGCGCAGCGACAA
The DNA here is from genome assembly GCA_945494785.1 of uncultured Alistipes sp. Taxonomy (GTDB): domain Bacteria; phylum Bacteroidota; class Bacteroidia; order Bacteroidales; family Rikenellaceae; genus Alistipes. The sequence goes on along the minus strand of CALYVN010000003.1, from coordinate 57,544 downwards.
CCCCGCTATGACCGCCACAATGGGCAGCAATGCCACGAGGAGAATACATGGCGGATAGAGCAGCATGGTAACGCCGAGCAGTATCGCGCCGAAGAATATCGGATTTTTGGCCTTCGGCTCGACGACGCACTCCAACAGCATCAACAGCGCAACAGCCAACGACAAAACAGCCGACGAGAGAGCCATATCGCCGATATGGATTTGTGCCGAGCAGGCGATGATGCCGAACATCGGAAGCGGCAACGTACAGAAGTTGTGTACTATGCCCGATTTTATCGACATACGGCCGACCACCATACCGGCAGCAAAGAGCAGTATCGTCGTACAGAATGCTCTGCCCGCCAATGCCAAGCCTATATATTCGTCGCACGCACGCACAGCGGTCGCAATGACGGCTGCCATAACGAGCAGCAACAGCAGCAGTGTTGCCAACAGTCCCGATTGACGGGTTACGGAGTTGATTTGCATAGCACAACAAAGTTACGTTTTTTTGCGGAAAATATCGTAAATTTGTAACCGATGTTGGAGAATTCGTTTCAAAAGGAGTTGCTCGAAGCAGGGTGCGACGAGGCAGGACGAGGCTGTTTGGCAGGTCCCGTCTTTGCGGCTGCCGTGATTCTGCCGCCCGATTTCGCCCATCCGCTGCTGAACGATTCCAAGCAGATGAGCGCACGCAACCGCGACCTGTTGCGCAAGATTATATGTCGCGAGGCGGTGGCTTGGGCTGTGCAGGCTGTCGAGGCTGCGCGTATCGATGAAATCAACATCCTCAACGCCTCGTTCGAGGGGATGTCGCTCGCCGTGGCGCAACTCGCACCGCAACCGCAGTTTTTGGCAATCGACGGCAACCGTTTCCGCACGGGACTCGATGTGCCATACCGCTGCATCGTCAAGGGCGACGGCAAATATGCCGACATCGCGGCAGCATCGGTGCTTGCCAAGACCTTCCGCGACGAATATATGCTCAAAATAGATGCCGAGTACCCCATGTACGGCTGGGCGCGGAACAAGGGCTACCCTACGCGCGAACATCGGTTGGCCATACACCGCTACGGCCTCTCGCCGCACCATCGAGTAACCTTCAACCACGAAATCGACCAATTGGAATTGTTTCCTTTGTAGTCGCCATACCCGATGCAGGCAGGCCAAGCGGAGGAAAAAACAGACGGCGGAACCAAAAGTTCCGCCGTCTGTTTTATTACACCTCGTTGCTCTTAATAGGAGAGTACCTTCGAGGATGCGTAAGAGATTTTGAGCGCATTGGCACGACGCAATTCCTGTTTAACGTCTGCCACGATACCCATCTTGGTATTGCCGTCAGCCTTCAAACAGATTGTCATCGAACTGCGGTCGGCCTCGTTGAGTTGGTCGCGCTCGCCTGCAACGAAATCCAAAATATCTTTGGCCGTCTTGTACGAATCGTTGAGTTGAATCTTCGGCGCAGTACCGAATTTGGCCTGCATGGCGAGTGTCGGTACGCCGATGTGGATATAACTTACGAGCGATTTCTTTTCGAGTTTCTGCACCTCGGTAGCATCGGGCAACTTGTAGCGCACCAGCAACTCCTGGTCGCGCATGGTCGTCGATACCATGAAGAAGAACAGAATCATAAAGATTACGTCCGGAAGCGATGCGGTCGATATAGGAGGCAACGATTTGTTGCCCTTTTTCTTCATTACTGCCATACTACTTCGTCATTTTACGCGGCTCCGCCTCGGATACCTTCAACGGAACTGCTGTGGTAATTACTTTACGTTGCTCCTCGTCCAAATCGCCGAAACGCTTGCCGAACTTGCTCATCGCCACTTCGTCGCGAATCTCGTTGAAAGCGCGTGTAAGTTCGTTCTGCACACGAATATAGACCTGATAACTCGTGTCACGAGTATTTTGAAGCGAGATTACGCCCTGACTTACGGGATAAACCCACTTCTGTCCATCAGGCAAATCAATGGTCTTGTCCTCCTTCTCCGGCAGATTTTCATCGTTCAGAGGATTGAGGATAAATTCCTTGGCTGCATCCTTCAACTGGCGAACATCGATGGTCTTACCGCCTGCCATGATGTTACCGCTACCCGATACGAAGACGAGGAACAGGTTGCGTTCTTTGACCTTGATATCCTCCTGCTTTACGTTCGGGTCGGGCATAGGCGGCAATACGCGCACCAGACCGGTATCGACATTCATGGTCGTTGCCACCAAGAAGAAGATGAGCAACAAGAATGCGATATCCGCCATGGAACCGGCATTGATTTCCTGTACCTTTCTTTTATTTACCGGCATAAAGAGTGTCCTTTCTATTTAAGTGCGTTGCGAATCTCGGAAAACAATGCCACGAGGATTGTGACAACGAATGCTACATAAGTTACGATGATGCTCGATTCGGTAATAACCAATTCAAACGGATCATCGAAGACGCCTCCGGCCGAATTAGGAATCGCAAGCCCTTTGTGGCTCAATGCCACGCCCAAGCCGATACCTATAACCACGACGATTATCGCGATGGAGGCAATCGTCTTTCCGATTCCTGCCGGATTCTTAATCATACCCTTAACGGCGCAATATACGACCGACAGTACGGCACCGACCAACAGCACATAACCCCAAATGAGATTGACGCTGATGGCAGCCTCCGAGCCTGCGGTGGCGATTGCCCAAACGAGCAACGCAGCCGTAACGGCCATAAGGATACCCAATATGATGTTTAATGTCTTTTTCATAATTTACGTTAATACGGATGAATGGTTACTTATTTCTTGTAAACGGTCAGAATATCCATCAAAATAATGGAAGCATCCTCCATTTCGTTTACGATGCCGTCAATCTTCGAGATGATGTAGTTGTAGAACAACTGCAAGATAACGGCAGCAATAAGACCCATCAACGTAGTCAACAAAGCGACTTTGATACCGCCTGCAACGAGCGTCGGGGAGATATCACCGGCAGCCTGAATGGCATCGAATGCACCAATCATACCGACAACGGTACCCATAAATCCCAACATCGGCGAAAGAGCGATGAACAGGCCAATCCAACTCAAACCGCTCTCCATCTGACCCGTCTGAACCGAGCCGTAGGATACGACCGACTTCTCGACTGCGTCCAAACCTTGGTTGTAGCGGTCCAGACCCTGATAGTAAATCGAAGCAATCGGGCCTTTGGTGTTACGGCACAACTCTTTGGCAGCCTCGATACCGCCTTCGTTCAAAGCCTTCTCCACAGCGGCGATGAATTTCTTGGTGTTGATGGTCGCGAGCGAGAGATAGAGAATACGCTCGATGGCGATTGCCAAACCGAGAATCAAGCACAACAATACAGGGAGCATCCAGCCCCAACCGCCTTCGAGGAACTTCTGCATCAAAATATGGTGCATCGATTCGCCGGCGATTTCAACCTCCGGATTAACGGCTACCTCTTCTGCTGCGGCAGCAGTGGTCTCCTCAACCTGTGCAACGGTCTCCTGTGGAGCCGCAGCCTCGTCCTGTGCGAAAACTGTTGCAGGGCCGAAAGTCAAAGCAGCCACTGCCAAAACCAAAAATAACTTTTTCATAGTTTGTTTTAATAAGTTAAAAAATTTGTTTTTCTTTTTCAGTTTATATGTTCGTTTTACGTTTTTTCGCTCCCGCAGCGCGGAAATCTGCCGTCGGCAACTTCACCCGACCGACGACGAACAATCAATCCAACACAAAGCAAATCAAAGTATTAGACCAACAATTACCCCCTCTGCACGATAAAAGTATCCTCTTATCAGTCCGAAATATACAATTTTTTTTCTGTCTGTGCAACCTCACTCCGCAAATTCTCCGCGAAGTGGCTTGGAAAGTTCCCGCAAAAAGTCGCTTTTCGGAAGTTTTTTGCCGAGCAGCCACATCAGTTTCGTAACGGCCGCTTCGCTCGTCATGTCGCGCCCGCAGACCACACCTATTTTTTTCAGGCGCAACCCCGTTTCGTAGAGTTGCATATCGACGGCACCGCTGCGGCACTGCGTAACATCGACTATGGTAATGCCGCGACCGATTGCTTCGGCCAACGTCTCCAAAAACCACTCCTCGGTCGGGGCGTTGCCCGTACCGAAGGTTTCGAGTACCGCACCTTTCAGCCCCTCGATGGCGAACATCGACCGCAACGTCCGTTCGGTAATGCCGGGGAACAATTTGACAATCACCACATTTTCATCCATCTGCTCGGAGATGCGCAAAGGCTCGCGTGCGGTCTCGGCACTTGGACGGATGATGTCGTCGTCGTTGAAGAATATATTGACCCCGACCTCTGCCAACGGCGGATAGTTGCACGAGTCGAAAGCGTTGAGAGCCTCTGCCGAGAGTTTGGAGGTGCGATTGGCACGCATCAGGCGGTTTTGGAAATAGAGCGACACCTCCGGCACCATAGGGCTGCCGTCGGAGCGACGTGAAGCGGCTATTTCTATGGCCGTAATCAGATTCTCGCGCCCGTCGGTACGCATGATACCCATCGGAATCTGACTCCCCGTGAACACCACCGGCTTGGCAAGGTTTTCGAGCATGAAACTCAAAGCCGATGCCGTATAGGACATCGTATCGGTACCGTGCAGCACCACGAATCCGTCGCACGCCTCGTAGTTGTCGCGGATGATACGTGCCAACTCCGCCCACCGTTCGGGTGTAACATTCGACGAATCGATTGGGGTCATCTTTTTATCGACCTCTATATCGACATTCAACTGTCTGACCGACGGAAACTCCTCCTCGATGGAGTTGAAGTCGAAAGGCACGAGCGTACCATTGGCATCGCGCCGCATACCGATTGTACCTCCGGTATAGATGATAAGGATTTTAGGTTTTCTCATATTTTATACTCCGAACATTCTCTTTGCATTGGCAGTCGTAACGGCAGCGACCTCCTCCGACGACACTCCTTTGATTTCTGCGACCTTGTCGCACACCAAACCGACATACGACGATTCGTTGCGCGTGCCGCGGTAAGGTACGGGGGTCAGATAGGGACAATCCGTCTCCAACACCACGTCGTTTATATCCATCTCGCGCACGACGGCTGCCACTTCGCTCTTTTTGAAGGTTACCACACCCCCTATGCCGAAGAGGAAATCGCCGTATCGGCGCAATTCGCGATAGCACTCCGCCGAGTCGGAAAAGGCATGGAACACACCTCTCGCGCCACGACCTGCGAACGAGCGCACCACATCGCACATCTGCCGCCATGCACTGCGCGTATGTATGGCGACGGGCAGGTTGCGGCTTATCGCCAATTCGACCTGCGCCGCAAACGCCTCACGCTGCTCCGCGACAAAATCGCTGCTCCAATAGAAATCCAACCCAATCTCCCCGACCCCGCAGAATCGCGCAATGCCCTGCGGAGGATTGGCGAGATAACGCTCCACCCTGTCGAGTTCCGCACGCCACTGCGGATTGTCGTTTACCGAAGTGGGGTGCAGCCCCATCATCGGCAGGGTAATGTCGGGATATGCGCAGCATGTCGCAAACATCCGCGCATCGCTCTGCGCATCTATCGCCGGCAGGAGCATCAACTCCACACCTGCCTCTTTCGCACGCGCAACCGCTTGGTCGCGGTCGGCATCGAATTCGGGTTCGTATATATGCGAATGGGTATCTATCAGCATCTTATCTCAATTTCTCGTACATCTTCCCGGGTAGCGACCGCACGTCGCCCGAGAGTTTCATATCGAGCAGTCGCGCACTCGCCTCGCCCACATCCAAACCGCTGCGGGTAACTATCGCATCGAACGACACCGCTTCGCCTCCGTCGCCCAAACATGCCATGATGCGCCGTTCCGCCTCCGACAATTCGCGCACCTCTGCCGTAAAACGAAGGGTCGGAGCAACATCATCGCACTGCCATCCCAACTCCTCGATAATCTCGTCTGCCGAGCCGACCATCTGCGCCACACGGTTGCGGATAAGTGCGTTCGTACCCTTCGACATGGCATCGGTCGCCCGACCTGCCACCGCCATAACCGGTCGCGAATAGCCGTCCGCCGCCTTGGCCGTGGACATGGAGCCGCCGTTGAACGGCGATTCGACCACCACCAAACCTTCACCCAAAGCCGCGACGATACGGTTGCGCGGAATATACAGATTGCCGTTCTGACGGGTTTGCGACGATACCTCCGCCACAACAGCCCCGCCATGTGCCAACATATCGCGACCGAGTGCCGCATTATGCGCAGGCACCACGTCGGGCAGAGCATTGGCAAGCACGCCGACGGTACGCAGACCGAAAGCAAGAGCCGCCCGATGAGCAGCCGCATCCGTACCGAATGCCAGACCGCTGACAATTACCGTATCGGGAAATTTCGACGCAATGCCCTCGACCAACTCGTTGCACATGCGCTCGCCGTAGGGTGTCATCCTGCGGGTGCCGACAATCGAGAGCATGTGTCGCGAGCGCAAGGCTTCGGCATCACCCGTAAGATAGAGTATATGCGGAAAATCGACCACCTGACGCAACAATGGCGGATAGACGTCGTCGGTCGAAGCGATGATGCGGATGTCGTGCCGTCTGCAATACTGCATCTCGCGCTCCGCCTCGCCGAATCCCGCCTTGCGGACAACAGCCCGCGCAACATCCGGCCGCAGTTCCGCCCGTTCGGTCAAATCCTGCTCCGATGCGGCAAAAACGGCGGCAGCCGAGCCGTACACATCCAACAGATGCGCCACGCCACGCACGCCGAGTTGCGGTACGAAAGTCAATGCTACATCCTCGATAGTCATACTCCGAAAGCGGTTTGAAATGGAAATTCCGTTTTTTCAGATGTAAAGATACTGATTTTTTTGGTGAAAAGAATAAATCTTCCTATATTTGCAGACCCAAAGGCGCAGGATGCTATGCAGAGGCATGGGTGCAACGCAGAGAACGAGACAGAGGACGAGACAGAGGACGAGGCTTGGAATAATGCGGAGGACGATGCGATGCAGAGAGTGATGCGCCGACGAAAATTGGTCTGATGGCCGAGTGGCTAGGCAAAGGTCTGCAAAACCTTGTACAGCGGTTCGAATCCGCTTCAGACCTCGACAAACACCCGCGTTGCGATTGCAACGCGGGTGTTGTGTAAACAACGGGTGGCTGTTATAGGAGTTCCGGGAGAACTATTATATAGCAACAACGTTGTTTATTTTTTTCTATACGCTGTCTGCCCTCGCAGAACTCTTGGTTCTCTTAGATCTCTTAGAAACGTTAGCACGGAAAAGCCTCGCCGCTATACCCAAAAACCAAAACAGCGGTAGATGCCAACTCACTTGCTGTGCAAGTGTGGCATGACTCTATATAAAATTTGCGGGGCTGTTGCCCCGCAAACACTAATCGCTATACACTAAAACCGACCGTGCCGTTATACCCGACACCACCATTCACCACCAACTCTGAACCCCCCTGAAACCTCTTAAACTCTGCTGTTTATTAGCGTTTCCAGCCCTTACAGCGTAAAGTTGCGCACCATCATCTTGTCGCCTTCGGGGACGATGTCGCCTTCGAACAGCGGGCAGAATATGGTCTGCTCGGACGATTGACGGCCGTCGATATCGACGGCATTTTTGATTAGCGCGTCTAGGAATCGGAACTCCGCCATCTTTTCGGCATAGACGGCATTGACCAATTTCGAGAGTTTGGAGAGTACCGCCGAACTACGTTTCAGCACACGCCCTTGCGCAATTGCGCCGAATCCGAGCGACACGAGGTTGGTGTATGCCGACGCTTGGGCGATTTTGAGGTTGCTCAAATCGTTTTTGAGTTTGTCGAGTTCGGCAAGTTCTCTGCCACAATTTTCGTAGATTCGGGTTATCGAGCCGTAACCGCCCGCAAACAGCGACAGATTGGCATTCGGCGTCGGGTGCATTGCGCCCGTTTCGTCGGGCAGTTCCTCAACGTGGCGCAGTTTGACCGCCTTGCAGGTCTGTCCCGCATCGGTTTGGATATAGTAGGTACAGATTTCGTAACTCGGCATGCAGGTTTTGAGACACCTTTCCGCCTTTTCGCCCGCACATGCCAAATCGACATAATATTGGTCAATGACTTTGGCACCCGTCGATTTTTGGCGAGGCCAGAAAGCCCCTTCGCTCTCTTTGACCGACCACGCGGGATAGGATACTATCGCCTGTGTCGAGCGGACATCTTCGGGAATGACGGCAGCAGAGGCATCTTTCGACAGATGCAGGTCGTAGAATACGAATTGCGCCGAGTTGCCGTTGGTGTTCGAGAGCCAGAAGAGCAGTTGGTGGCACGCCTCAATCGGCACCGTAACGGTTTGCGGCTGCATGGCTTCGAATAGCGCGAGTTCCGCCACGACCTTTTGGTCGGCACCTATAAGGAGTGTCTCCTTGTACTCTTTTTTATCGACCTGATATGTATCGGGACCGAGCAGTTGCGACTCTTCGGCACTTCGGAAACAAGCCACCGTAAAGGTCAGGGTGTTGTATTGTCCGTAGGTATTGAAGGCTATGCACGAGTTTTCCACCGCTTCGCCTCCTGCGGCAAGCACCAACATTGGCGCAACACCGGCAAGCGTACTGCCTATGAGTGCGCCGCCCACCGAGCCTGCCACCACGAACGATGCGCCCACTGCGGCAGCACCTATGGCTGCTGTGGCTCCCGTACCCGTCTTACCCGCAAGCACGCCGTAGTCGAGCGAGAAGTGGGTGCTTGTCTGCAACAGGAAACCCTTGTTGATGCGCCTGCCGTCTTTCATCGGGAAGTAGTTGCGTTGGGTCGAGCCGTCGAAAAATACATTTTCTCGGGCTGTGCTGACATAGTGGAGGTACGGTTTTTTGCAGAGGTCGATAAGGTCTGTCTCGTGCGGACATTCGGGTACGGGGTGTTCGAACAGCGAATTTTCCACAGGCTCACCCCGATAGACCACCAAATCCGCCACACCGTAAGCACCTACATCCATGGTGGTCTGTCCGCCGTTCTCGAAACGCAGTTTGCGGCATTTGTCGATTGGCAGCACCACTTTTTGGTTCGGGCAGGTGGCATAGAGCGGCGTTTCGTAGATAAGTTTGTCGTCGGCAAAGACGCGGAGTTTGTCGTTGTTCATCACCCAACTCTTGCCTACATAGCCCGTAACGAAACTGACATAGTCGAATTGGTTGCCGAGGTCGAACGCGGCATACGACACCACGTTGTCATCCATGAAATTGGCTTTGCGGTAGAGGATGAAGCCCTCGCTGAATCGTACGCCGCCCATCGAGAAGGTGATGTAGTCCGATTCGCCAGTGTAGAGTTGTTTATCGACGCTGCTGCGCAGCGCATAAGGAGGAATGTTGGAGATGAGTTTGCACACGTCGGGCAGTTGTGCAAGTCGGGCATCAGTCTCGCTCACGGTGCTTTCGGCTGTCGCTGTCCGTTGCGGTTGTTCGCCTTCGGGATAGACCCACGCATCGACGATGGCACCGTAAAGGCTTTGTTCGGACTGCTCGCTGAACACCGACAACTGCCGTACACCCGACACATCGACCGTAATGCGCTTGGCTATGTCGTCCTGACGTATCTCGTATTCGTGCAGAATTTTGCCGTCGCCCTTGATGACAATCCAACCCTTGCCGTTGGCGGAATTGGCGGTATTGACGGGACCTGCTATAAAATCGAGCGTTGAGTATCGCCCGTCGAGATTGAAGTGGGTCTGACCCTCGTTGTTGCCCGACAATGCCATTTTCATATTCAGCAGCAGACCGTAATTGTAGGTTGTGTTGCCCAATTTTACGGAAGTCTGCTTGGCTTTGGGATGCACGAGCGAATGCTGATAAAAAAAGAGCGTATAATTGTTATAGTCGATGGTATATGGCATTATATCCCGCACAAGCATCTTTTTGGCAGGTTTGGCGGTGGTGATGTTGCCTGTATCCTTGGGCTTTTCACCCGCCTTCCACAGCGACACCTCGCCGAAACAAACCTCGCCTTCGCCCGCAACAAGCACGAACCGCAATTCGTCCGCGCCCTTTATATCGAGCGTTACGCGCTGGTGGACTTCGTAATTCCGCAGCACCTTGTCGAAAATCTTTTTGCCGTCGGCATAGATGGTTACCACGCAGGGATTCGTACTTGAAGCGGAACAACCCTTGCGCAGACCCGTAACGAACTTGATGGTGTCGTATTTGCCTCCGAGACGGAAAGTGGCATACCCCGCCTTGTACGGACCGACGGTATTGCCTATCGAGAAGCCGTTTTGCCAACGGTTGCCGCCGTATATTTCGAGCGTTCTGCCCGAGGTGTAGCAATACGACTGTACGGGTTTGTACAGATTGACGAGGTAACGCACCTGCATCTGTGCGGACGATATGCCCAACGAGCAAATGGCGGCCAGAATTATGCCGAGTAGTCTTTTCATAACGGGGAATGTTCTGATGTGTGTTGTCGACAGGTATAGGCACTGCGGTCTAAAAAAAAGCCGGATGGTTGTCGCCAATCATGGCAGCAGCCATCCAGACAGGCGAATGCGGCTATACAGCCGAGTCTATTTGTCTTTGAGCAGACGCACCGTCAGCGTCAGTTGCAACTGCGGATATACGATGACCTTGCCCAATATCTTGTTGATGGTGCTGACACTGCCATCCTCGACCGCATCGGCGATATTGTTGGATACCACCTCCGGCTTGCCGATGAACATCACGCCGAGTTCGCCGCGGAAACCGACACGCCGTTTCGGAATCGGACGACCGAAGCCCAAACCGACATACGGCTTTACAGCCCAAACTTTCAGGTGCGCATTCATCGAGCCATCTTCATTGACCATGACATTGGTATCGCCGACACGAACAGGGATGTTGGCTATTTCCGACATAGGCAGACCTTGGTCGATGAGTGCCTGCAACTGCTGCTCGTTGAACTTACCCGAGAGTTTGATAAGTTTGCTGTTGCCGAAGTAGGCACCGAACGAGATGCAGAACGACGATTTGCCGCGTCTGAATGGCGACCAATCGAAGAGCAGATGGCCGTGGGTCATGCCGAGCGTCGCTTTCAGGCGCATATCGGGCACATCGACCGTACCGAATCCTGCGATATCGACCGAGCCGTTGTCGTTGTTGTATTTGAGGCTGAGCGGCATGGTCGAAAAGCCTGCACGCAGAGCCAATGTGCGATGCAGCGGCGTGGCTACCGACAAACCGTAGCCCGTCAAACCGGCATGGACGCCGATGGAAACGTTACTGAACGCCTTGCGCTCGGGAGCCGGCATCTTGCCATCCTTCGCCTCTGCGCCGAGCGGCAGCACGGCACATACGGCGGCAATCAACAGAGTGTAAAAAGATTTTTTCATACGCTTTTTGGGTTTTTGCTCTCCAAATATACGCATTTTTCATTATTTCAAAAAAAAATATGCACCCGCAACCGATTCCGCACCGTCGGCACTCCCCGTTCACCGCCTCGCACAACGATACCAAAAAAAATAAGAGAGCGGCCTCTCGACCGCTCTCTCCCCACAAATTAACCCTCAATAATGCTCCCTCCGAAAGACCTCACCCAGATAAACATCAAGATAGAGTAAATCCGCTTCGCCACAAAAGACCTGTGACAATAGAAGGTCTTCATCGGAAACATGCTGTTGACATGGCTTGTCAATATCTTTCATAAGCGACTTCCGCTATATTTTCGTTACATCGCCAATATAACGGCCGCCTTGTCGTCTTTATTGTACGGAATCAACACAAAATTAAATTTTTCTCCTGTATCATCTTCCGCAAGTTTATCAAAGCATAGCGCATACGACCGAGTGCAGTATTGATGCTCACATTTGTCTGCTCCGCTATCTCCTTAAAACTCAATCCCGAAAAGTATCGCAACATCACCACTTCGCGTTGCTCGTCGGGCAACAACTCCACCAGCGCACGAACATCCCGTTCTATCTGCTCGGATACCATTTTGTCCTCGACCGTTCGCTCCGCAAACCGGAGAGTTCCCAAAACATTGTATCCTGCGGCGGACTCATTAACCTGCCGATTCTGCTTTTGGGCGCGGAAGTAGTCTATAACTTGGTTGTGCGCTATTCGCAAAATCCACGAAAGAAACTTACCGCTGTCCGCATATTTGCCCTCGTCGATGACCCGTACCGCCTTAATGAACGTCTCCTGAAAAATATCTTCGGCCGTATCGCCGTCCTTGACCATCATCCTGATATAGTCGCGAACACGGCGGCTATGGCGTTCGATAAGGCTTGAAATGGCACTCTTGTCACCTTGCAGATAACTCGTCAGCAACACTTGGTCGCTCATTATCTGTCCGTTCATACTCTTGTCCTTTCTTTAATGGTTCAGAGTAGAGGTGTTTCTTATAGGCAAATCGGTTTTGGTTAAACTTACTTTTCTTCGGCAATCGAGACTGCATACCCGATGCTTTCGTGGTGCAAGGTACGGACATTTTTTGAATCTGCCAAATCATTTTCAAAGCCATCGCTCCGCCATGCACCGCCACAATCCCCGCACAGCAGTACCCGAATCGGCCTCACACAACGCCACAATCCCGATTTCGACACATTCTCCGCCACTCTGCGCCCTCTGCCCCACCAACGGCGAAATGGCAAAATAAGCAGTTGAAACGCCATATTCGGGACTCGGAACAATAATGGTGGTTAGTGATTAGTGGCTATATTGTTTTGCGGGGCTGTTGCCCCGCAAATTTTTATAGATAGTCGGGTATAACGGCGAGGCTGTTGCGTGCCGACGTTTATAGGAGAACTAAGAGTTCTAAGAGTTCTAAGAGGGCATACAGCGTATAGAAAAAACAAAAAACGTTGCTGCTTATCATAGTTCTCCCAGAACTCCCAGAACTCCCAGAAAAGGTCGCACGTGATTAAGTTACCCGTTATACGCACAAACCATTTCCGTCATTCTGAGCGACAGCGAAGAATCTGTGTTGGGCGAAAGCGAGTTAAATATAATAGTCATGCCACACGCGCTTGATACGCGTGTGGAAAGCATCTACCGCTGTTTAGTGACCGCTAAAACCTGAACCCAAGCGTCAGCATGACCGAGTGGTTGAGCAGTTTGGTCGAGAGTGTAGGGCTTGCCTCGTCTTCGCCGTTGCCGTAGTAGTAGAACATTTTGTAGTCGGTCATCAGATTGCGCGTGTATTGGTATGCCACATCGATAAAGAAGGCTTTGGACAGCGCGATGCCGAGACCTGCTCCCACATAGTCGGTGCGATAGATTACGGGCGAGGAGAAGATGGCGTGCTTGTCTTTCAAACCGCCGCTCCACAGACCGTAACCCGCACGCAGTGCGAGTTGCGGGATGATGCGGACTTCGGCACCTATGCGCAGCGTGTTCGAGCCTTTGTAGTTTTCGCGTGCGAAGTCGTCGAACAGCCGCTTGCCGTAAGGCGAGCCTTTGACGCGGATGCCGTTGTACCAATCGCGCTCGTAATCGACCGAGATGACTGCGAACTGCCCTATGGTGTACGATGCGCCGAAGAGCATGCGTGCAGGCGAGATGAAATCCCACGAATCGGGACCGTTATCGACCAACTGCGGGGTCGATTCGGAGAACGGCGGGTTGATGTAGCCCTGATGGTCGAGCGTGTAGCCGTCGGGATTGGTGGTTTGCGACTTCACCCGCGAGGTCATGCCTGCGCGATATTTGTAGGTCATGGTGTAGTAAGTCGGCGTGTGGAACGCAAAGCCCAACCGCAACCCTTCGATTGGACGATAGATGACGCCCAATTTCAGATTGACACCCGCACCGCTGATGCGCGAGGATTGGTCGTAATTGACATAATCCATGCGGTAGTCGAGTGCAGGTTCGGCATCGTAGCGGTAGTTTTCGCCGTAATAGACATCGCGACGCATGTAGATACTCTGTATGCCGAGCGACGCACCGAAATAGACCTTGTTGTTGAAATTGAGACCGAGAGATACGAGGTATTCGCCTGCCGAGCCGCTGTTTTTGACGGTTGCGAACTGACCAACCGACGGCGAGGCAATCATGTCGCGGTCCCATTTGCCCGAGCCGTCCGACACCATGCCCGTAAAGTAACCGAGCGATGCACCCCACAACGCAGGGTCGATTCTGCCCCAACCGAATGTGTCGCCTTTGAGGTATGCCGAAGTGATGCCGTTGCTGCCGAGTTGGCGTGCGAAGAGGTCGGCCATCGAGGCGTTCTGTCCCCCGACGGCAGTTGAATAGCGACGGTTGAAATCGGCAAGCCGGTTGTAGCCGAAGCCGAGATTGATTGCGGTAACGCCCGTTGCGCTTTCACGCAGTTTCAGCACGAAACCTATGTTGCCCACACCGACGTTGGTGGTGTTGGTGCGCTCGAAGCCTTCGCCCGTCGTCCGACTGTCGCCGAAGGAGAGCATGGGCGTTATGACCATTTCGTTGTGGCGATACATGCCCATACCCGCAGGGTTTACGGACATCGATGCGAGGTCTGCGCCGAGCGAGGTGAAGGCCCCCGCCATGGCAGCCGAACGTGCCGTGCCGAACGCAAACTGCGTTTGCGAGAGGTTGAACAAGTCCATTGCCGACACCGCGCTTTGGTCGATGACCGCACCGCCGAAATCGTAACTGCTCTGTGCCTGCGATTCGTAGGCTCCCGCGCAGAGAGCCAACGCCGATATAAAAGATAGTATGCGTTTCATAATTTTCGGTAAATGGTAGTTAATGTTGTTCGGTATGTATGGCCGCAAGCGGTCGAGGCTTTATGCCCCGACTATCGTCTGTGCTGTCCTCCGCCATGGCTGCCGCCCGACGAGTTACCACCACCCGAGTAGCCTCCCGAATAACCGCCATGGGACGAGGATGTGTTGTTGCGGAACGAATTGCTGTCGCTGCGCGAGTTCCACGAATTGTTGTTATTGCGGTTGCTGCTGTTGCTGCGGTATTGACCCGAATTGCCCGACGTACCGCCTCGGTAGGTACCGTTGCTGTTGCCGCGATATACGCCGCTGCCTGTCGTCGTGCCACTGCCCCGACGCACCGTGCCGTTGTAACTGCCGTGCGTTCCCGTCGAGCCACCGATATAGGTCGGACGACTGTTGCGCGGACGGTGGACGATATTGCCGTAGTAAGGCCGACCGCCGTGGTGCGGATAGGATGGATAGTAGTGGTGGTGATGGTAGTGGTAGTGGTAGTGGTAATAGTGCGGATAGCCGTACCACCAATCGTAAGGATAACCCCAACACCAATCATACCACGAATAGCGCGGATAGCCCCACCATGCACGGAACGGAGGCAATACAGACCAGCCGTAGTACCAACTGTATGAAGGCACCACCACCGATGCACCCCATGTACCGAACATGGAGGTAATGTATTTCGGCTCGACCCACACTTGGTCGCCCGAAACCATCACGTTGTAGAACGCAGGGTCGTATGCTGTGGCATAGTTGAATGCGTCGCTGTATCGGAGCGTATAGTAACTCGAAGGCATGCGATAGGTCGGCGACGAAAAACCGTAGAGCCGTCGTGCGTATGCGCTCTCGTAGTCGTCGGCAAGTATGCCCTCGTAAGGATTGACCGACGATGCGCCCGCCAAAACCGTATTGCCGCCGACAACGGCATCGGCATTGGCTTCGGCAAGTTTTGCCTCCCATTGAGCCTTGCGGGCTTCGGCCTGCGCCTTGGCGAGTGCCGCTTCCGCCTTCTTGCGAGTGGCTATCTCTGTTTTGTTGTGAATCTCGTACAAATCGTCTCCGACCGATGCGGTCTGGAACGCCGATGCACACCCCGACAAGCCGATGACCGCTTGCAGGAGAATTGACATAATCAGAATCCGTTTCATAACCTCTGTCGTTTTTAAGTTGTTTTGTCAATAGAACGAAAAATTGCAGCAATGTTGTATTAACCGCAATACAAAAGTAGTAAATAAGTTGTTAAAACAGATGCAACAAGGGGTGGAAACGACAAAAATTCAACCGAATCGGCATTTTTTTGGGGTCCAAACGACGCAGTATTAAAAAGAATTTATATCTTTGCACCGCTAAATCGCCACGAAAATAACCGTTTCGTTCGGCGACGATGCGCAAGGCGTTCATAAGGAGAGATGCCGGAGTGGTCGATCGGGCCGCACTCGAAATGCGGTGTACGGGTAACTGTACCGGGGGTTCGAATCCCTCTCTCTCCGCAGGGTTAAAGACGGAAACGACTGAATCTTTTCAGTCGTTTTTTTTGTGGGTATAACGGCGAGGTTGTTGCTTGCCGACGATACTATGAGACCTAAGAGAACTAAGAGTTCTACGAGGGCATACAGCGGATAGAAAAACAAACAATGTTGCTGCTATATCATGGTTCTCATAGAACTCCCATAACTCTTATAAAAAGCCGCACGTGAGACAAAACCCGTTATACGCACAACCAAAAACACTTAAACCATTGAAACTCTTATCCCCTTAAACTCTCAAATAACCTTCCCGTTATACCGATTACTTTCCAAAAAATTACTACCTTTGCGATTTGGGAGCAGAGTTTTTGGTCTGCACGAGGAACGCAAGAGATAACAACGCAATAAAAATATGGCAGTAGAACTTAAAAATCTGACCAAGTCCGACGACAATTACTCGCAGTGGTACAACGATTTGGTCGTAAAATCGGGACTTGCCGAAAATTCGGCTGTCCGCGGTTGCATGGTCATCAAGCCTTACGGCTACGCAATTTGGGAGAAGATGCACGACGCATT
The DNA here is from genome assembly GCA_945494785.1 of uncultured Alistipes sp. Lineage (GTDB taxonomy): Bacteria > Bacteroidota > Bacteroidia > Bacteroidales > Rikenellaceae > Alistipes. The sequence goes on along the minus strand of CALYVN010000003.1, from coordinate 40,933 downwards.
GGATGCCATGTTCAAGGAGACGGGGCATCAGAACGCATATTTCCCGCTCTTTATCCCCAAATCGTTCTTTTCGAAAGAGGCGCACCACGTCGAGGGCTTTGCCAAGGAGTGTGCGGTGGTTACACACTACCGCCTGAAAAACGACCCTAACGGCAAGGGCATAGTGGTCGATCCCGATGCAAAATTGGAGGAGGAACTCATCGTGCGGCCTACTTCGGAGACGATTATCTGGAACACCTACAAGAATTGGATAAACTCCTATCGCGACCTTCCGATTCTCTGCAACCAATGGGCGAATGTCGTTCGTTGGGAGATGCGCACGCGCTTGTTCCTGCGCACCGCCGAATTTTTGTGGCAGGAGGGACACACCGCTCACGAAACGCGCGAGGAGGCCATGGAAGAGGCTATGCGGATGGTGATGGTCTATAAGAAGTTTGCCGAAGAGTGGCTTGCGCTGCCGGTCATCGTCGGCCACAAGTCGCCGAACGAGCGTTTTGCGGGAGCCGAAGATACGCTGACCATCGAGGCACTGATGCAGGACGGCAAGGCTTTGCAGAGCGGCACCTCGCATTTCCTCGGTCAGAATTTCGCCAAGGCGTTCGATGTGAAATTCGCCAATCGCGAGGGTAAACTCGAATATGTATGGGCTACCTCGTGGGGCGTATCGACCCGACTGATGGGTGCGCTCATCATGGCACATTCGGACAACAACGGCCTTGTGCTGCCGCCGAAACTCGCACCGGTGCAGGTCGTGCTCGTGCCTATCTACAAGGGCGAGGAGCAACTTGCCGCAGCACGCGCCAAACTCGACGAAATTGCCGACGGGCTGCGTGCCAAAGGGCTTCGCGTCAAAATCGACGACCGCAACAACGTGCGTGCAGGCTTCAAATTCGCCGAGTACGAACTCAAAGGCGTGCCTGTCCGCTTGGCTCTCGGTCAGCGCGATTTGGAAAACGGCACCATCGAACTCGTCCGTCGGGACACTCTCGAAAAGGAGACCGTTCCGCAGGCAGGTCTCGTGGAGCGCGTTGCCGACCTTATGGAGGAGATTCAGCACAACATCTTCCGCAAGGCTCTCGACTACCGCGATTCGATGATTACCAAAGTCGATACTTGGGACGAATTTGTCGATGTACTCGAAAACAAAGGCGGTTTCATCTCGGCACATTGGGACGGTACGGTAGAGACCGAAGTGGCAATCAAGGAGGCCACCAAGGCGACAATCCGCTGCATTCCGCTCGATGCCGTCGAGGAGGAGGGCAAGTGCATATTTACGGGCAAGCCTTCGCACCGCCGCGTACTTTTTGCACGGAGTTACTAAACCGACTTTTTACAACGAACAGGGGTTGTGCCAACGGCACAACCCCTGTTTTGTTTCTCATCTGCTGCCCAACACACAGACCGCACTGCTCCCTACGGCATAAGCACCGAAGAATCCCCGTAAGACAAAAATCGAAAATCGTGCGAAAGCGCGTAATCGTATATCCGGTGCCAATCGTCGCCCACGAATGCCGAAACGAGCAGCAGCAGCGTGGATTTGGGTTGATGGAAATTGGTTACGATACAGTTTACGATTCGGAATCGGAATCCGAGCGGAGTAATCATTATGCGGGTTGCCGCTTTCAGTCGCTCCAATCCGTGCGCCTCCATATAGCCGACAATCTCGCGCAAAGCCTCGCCGCCCGTATAGTCGGCAGGGATGTCGTATGCCTCCCACTGCCCTATCGGCTCATCCTCGCGAGGCGACCCCGTAAAGCGGATTCGCCATGCCAGCACCGGCAACGACTCCAACGTGCGTACCGAAGTCGTACCGACAGCAACCACGCGGCCGCCGTTGGCAAGCAGTGTGCGCAATGCCGCGAGCGTAACGTCGAAATGTTCGGTGTGCATTGGATGACGGGCAGCATCGTCATCCTTGACGGGCAGGAACGTACCCGCGCCGACATGCAGCGTTACCTCGTCGAAACCGAAACCCCGTTGGCGCAGCGATGCGATAAGGTCGTCGGTAAAGTGCAACCCCGCAGTCGGTGCCGCAACCGAGCCTTCAAATTTGGAATAGACCGTTTGATAGCGCGTATTGTCAATCTCCTCGCTCTCGCGGTTGAGATAGGGCGGAATCGGAATGCGCCCGAGATATTCGAGCAGTTGGCCGAAGGTCATATCGGCATCCCAACAAAAGCGCACGATGTGTTCGCGTCCGCCGCGCTCGACAATCTCGGCACGCAACACGCAATCGGCACCGTCGTATGCGAACGGAATCTGCACCTCGCCCTCCTTCCACTTTTTGAGGTTGCCCACGATGCAACTCCACTCGCACCCGCCGCGCACGGCAAATGCACGCTCGTAATCGGCAGGCAGATGAGGTTCGAGACAGAACACCTCGACCCTCGCGCCCGAAGGTTTGTGCATGACCAATCGCGCACGCACCACCTTCGTATTGTTGAAGACGAAGAGCGAACGCTCCGGCACGACGTCGCCTATGTCGGCAAAATGTCGTTCCGAAATATCGCCCTTGCGATAGACGAGCAGTTTCGAGCCGTCGCGCCGTTCGAGCGGGAATTTGGCTATTCGCTCATCGGGCAGCGGGTAGTCGAAATCGTTGATGTTGATGTGCCGTTCCGCCATAATATACCTTTAATTCAATATCGGGCTGCCCCATGCGAGAACAGCCCGACAAAACAAACTTTTTCGGTTAATCCCGACTATTTGGCAAAGCCCTTGCCGATTGCGAGGAAATCGTCGGCCTTCAATGCCGCACCGCCGATAAGGCCGCCATCGACATCCGCCTTGGCGAAAATCTCGGCTGCATTCGACGGTTTGCACGAGCCGCCGTAGAGGATAGGGCACTCGTCGGCTGCCGCACCGAATTTGCCGCGCAATACCTCGCGGATGTAGGCGTGAATCTCCTGTGCCTGCTCGGCAGTGGCGGTTTTGCCCGTACCGATAGCCCATACAGGCTCGTAAGCGATGACAAGGTCGGCAAACTGCTCGGCAGTCAGATTGAATACCACCTCCTCGATTTGAGCCTTAACGACCTCGAAATGGCGATTGGCCTCGCGCTCCTCCAAATTCTCGCCGACACAGTAAATCGGGGTGAGATTGTTGGCGTAGGCCTGCTCCATCTTCTTGTTCAGCGTTGCCGAAGTCTCGCCATAGTATTGACGACGCTCCGAGTGGCCGAGTATTACATATTTGCAGCCGAGTGCCGCAATCATCGAAACGGCAATCTCGCCCGTATATGCGCCTTTGGCTTCGGTGGCGCAGTTCTGCGCACCAACGGCGATGTCCGAACCTTTGACTGCCTCGACAACCTGCGAAAGGTGGGTGAACGGAGGACAAACGATGAAGTTCACACAACTGCAAACCTCGCCGCGACCTGCCACGACACTCTTTGCCAACTCGACGCCCTCTGCGGGAAGGGTGTTCATTTTCCAATTACCCGCAACGATTTTTTTTCTTGCCATAATCTATTTTGTTTTTGGTTTATGTTTTGCGTATAACGGTTATCTTATCGCGTGCCGCTGTTATAGGAGTTCTGGGAGAACTAGGAGAACTAGGATAAGCAGCAACGTTGTTTATTTTTCTATCGTTCTCTGTCCTCGTAGAAACGTCGGCAAGCAACAGCCTCGCCGTCATCCCCGAGACCTATCCGCTACTCCCCTTGTCCGCACCAGCGTTTTACATCATCCATCGACGGTGCTTTCAGTCCCAACTTGTTCTTTTTGTTGAAACCGCACAGGTCGTTGAAGAACTTGCCTGCCGAGAGTTTGCGCAACGACTCGACGGTCGTGTAGCCCATCTTCTGTACCACCGCAACCCACTCTTCGGGTACTCCTATTTCCATATATTTCTCGGGAGCGTCGGCAACGGGCTTCTTCTCGGGACGCATCGTCGGGAAGAGCAGCACATCCTGAATCGAGGTCTGACCCGTCATAAACATAGTCAGACGGTCGATGCCTATGCCCATACCCGAACACGACGGCATACCGTACTCCAATGCTCGGACGAAATCCATATCTATCACCATTGCCTCGTCGTCGCCCTTCTCCGACAGGCGCATCTGCTCCTTGAACCGCTCCAATTGGTCTATCGGGTCGTTCAACTCCGAGTAGGCGTTGCACAACTCCTTGCCGTTTACGAAGAGTTCGAAACGCTCGGTCAGTTCCTCGTTGTCGCGATGACGCTTGCACAACGGCGACATCTCTATCGGATAGTCGCAGATGAAGGTCGGTTGCACGAGGTCGCCTTCGCAGTAGGTGCCGAATATGGCATCTATCAACTTGCCTTTGCCCATGGTCTCGTCAATCTCGACATTCAGCCGCTTGCAGGCCTCGCGAATCTGCTCCTCGCTCTCGCCTGTGATGTCGTAACCCGTCTTCTCCTTGATGGCGTCGGTCATCGTCAGGCGGCGGAACGGAGCCTTGAACGAAATCGTGCGACCGTCTATCTCGACATCGGTCGTGCCGTTTACTGCCACAGCCACACGTTCGAGCATCTGCTCGGTGAACTCCATCATCCAGCGGTAATCCTTATAGGCGACGTAAATCTCCATGCAGGTAAATTCGGGATTGTGCGTGCGGTCCATACCCTCGTTGCGGAAGTTGCGACCGAACTCGTACACTCCGTCGAAACCTCCGACGATAAGCCGTTTGAGATACAACTCGGTGGCGATGCGCATATAGAAATCCATGTCGAGCGCGTTGTGGTGCGTAACGAACGGACGCGCCGAAGCACCACCCGGAATCGGTTGCAGTATCGGCGTCTCGACCTCCAAATAGCCCTTTGAATCGAAGTATTCGCGCATGGTCGAGATGATTTTGGCACGCTTTACAAAGACCTCGCGCACCTTCGGATTGACCGCCAAATCGACATAACGCTGACGATAGCGCACTTCGGGGTCGGTCAGCGCGTCGAACGTCTGACCGTCCTTCTCCTTAACCACGGGCAGCGGACGTATCGACTTGGAGATAACCGTAAATTTGCGGCAGTGCACCGACAATTCGCCCGTATTGGTACGGAACACGAAGCCCTCCACACCGATAAAGTCGCCTATATCCAACAATTTTTTGAACACCGTGTTGTAGAGCGTCGCATCGCCTTCGGGACAGATGTCGTCGCGACGAATATAGACCTGAATACGACCAGTGTGGTCCTGCAATTCGAAGAACGACGCACTGCCCATGATACGGCGGCTCATGATACGGCCTGCTATGGCGGTGTGTTCGTACTTGTCGGGTTCCGCATCGAAACCTGCAACTATCTCGGAGGCCGTAGCCGTAACCTCGAATTTCTCGGCAGGATAGGGATTGATGCCCAATTCGCGCAACGCACGTAGCGATTGACGGCGCAGTTGTTCCTGTTCGCTGAGTTGTTCCATTGGATATATCGTTTTATTGTTTTGCGTTTTTGTGCCGCAAAGATAACCATTTAATGGTTAATTCGGTTATTTTGCGCATTTTTTGATGAGCCGGCTCGTCTTTTTCCACAAAAGCCACATCGCCGCACCCGACACGACGCCTACCGCAAGACCGAGTGCCAAATCCATCGGGAAGTGGCAGGCGAGGTATATGCGCGAGTAGCAGATAAGCAACGTTATAAAGGTAATAGTCGCTGTGTACCAACGGTTTCGGATTGCCAAGGCCGACAGTGTCGCCATAGCCGCAACAGTTGCCGCATGGGACGAAACCGTACCGAACGGGCCGTGTTTGTACGACGGCACATGGACAAGACCCTGCAACGACTCGGTAAACATCGGACGCGAACGAGCGGGAAAACTCTCCCACAGATGCTTCAACGGACCCGAGTGCTTGAATATGCCGCAAAACATGTCGGCAAGCCCCATTGCGGCAGCCAAGCAGACGACAAAGAGCAGCGCACTGCGCCAACCGTATCTGCGCCATACGACCGCCAAGATAAAGATGTATAACGGAATCCACATCGCCGTACCGGAGATGATTTTCATCGCGGAGTCCGTTATCGCTCCTCCATCGAAATTGAGCAACAAAAAAAGGTCGTGGTCGAAAGTGTACATTTTTTAAGTGGCTAGTATTTTAGTGTTTAGTTGTTCGTTTTTCTATCCGCTGTATGCCCTCGTAGAACTCTTAGGTCTCTTAGTTCTCTTAGAATCGTCGGCACGCAACAACCTCTCCGTTATACCCGATACCAACTCTGCTGTTTATCAGCGTCTTCTTCCCGACACGAGTGCCACATAGTAGAGTACCGACGCTATGGCGGAGAGTGCTGCGACGAGGTAGGTGCGTGCTGCCCAGCGGAGCGAGATGCGTGCGCCGTCCAACTGTGCGCCGGCGAGGATACGGCTGCTTTCGAGCCACTCCAAGGCGCGAGCCGAAGCGTTGTACTCGACCGGCAGGGTAACAATCGAAAATACCGCCGAGAGCGCAATCATCGCGATACCTATCCAACATATCAGGTCGCTCGACGAGGATGCCGTCATAATCAAACCGAGCATAATCACCCAAATCGCCGCACGCGACGAGAAACTGACCACAGGCACCAATGCCGACCTCATCGCCAAAGGGGCATAACCTTCGGCGTGCTGTATGGCGTGGCCGCACTCGTGGCAGGCAACGGCTGCGGCAGCCACACTGCGACCCGAATAGACCGAGTCGGAGAGGTTTACCGTCATCGTCGCAGGGTTGAAATGGTCGGTCAAATGGCCTGCAACATGGGTTATGCGCACGTTGCGTATGTTATGTTCGCGCAACATCCGTTCGGCTATTTCGGCACCCGTCATACCGTCGGGCAGGGCCACGCGCGAGTATTTGTCGAACACCGATTGCAGACGCATCTGCACGAAAAAGCCCGCAATAGCGATAACGATGATGAGATAGAAAGCCTCCGACGTCGTAAAGTTGGAGAGCATTTGATTCTGTGCCGCATAATCGGCGGTCAAAAACGATACGAGCATATTTTGTTTCCTTTTAAGTTCTTTGTGTCATGACGTAACAAAAGTACAAAAAATTGTTTACTTTTGCCAAAAATAGCATATTTACGACTGCCGAATCGTATGGACACGAGCCGTTTTATAGCAAACCGCATGGGGCGCATCTCGTCGGCACAGGGGGTAATGGCGCACATATCCGCCACTGCCGTCGGTGTGAGTGTGGCCGTGATGATTGTAACACTTGCTGTGGTGTTCGGTTTCCGTCGCGAGATGACCACCCTTGTTTCGCGCATGGCGGCAGAGGTTACGATAACCGATTTGCGGTCGTTGCGCACGGGCGGCAATGCTCCCATAGGCGATACTGCCACTCTGCGGGCAATCGTATCGGAGGCTGTTGCGGGCGAAGGTGCCGATGTGTCGATTGCGGCATACGCCGTTAGGTCAGGTGTCGCAAGAAGCGACCGTGCTGCGACAGGGGTATTGCTCAAAGGCTTGGAGTCGCACGACGAGGCAGCCCGTTTCGGCGACTGTCTGACAACGGGTGCATTGCCGCGTTTCGAGGCAAATCGCCGCAAAGAGATTCTGCTGCCCGAATCGGGAGCGAAGGCGTTGGGCGCAAAGGCGGGCGACAAAGTAGAACTATTGTTCATGGAGGCCGACGGCACGTTGCGGCGCGATGTGTTCAAGGTATGCGGCGTTTACGCTTCGGGTTTGGACGACGGACGAACGGCAGTGGCACTGACCGACATACGCAACGTGCGCAAAATCAACGGTTGGAACGATGCGACGATTTCGGGTTACGAGGTGCGCACCGCCGATTTCGACAGTGCGGATTCGGTGGCAGAGGCGGTAAACGAGGCTTTGGCGGGACGCTACGAAGGCGACGAGAATCTGGTTGCCGTTAGTGCGCGGATGCTGTATGCCGATGTGTTGAATTGGCTCGGCACTCACGATGTCAATGCCGCAGTGGTCGTTACGATAATGTTCGTGGTCGCCCTGTTCAATATGATTACAGCGTTGCTGATTCTGATTTTGGAGCAGACCCGCATGATAGGCATACTCAAAGCGATGGGGATGCACAACGGCGAATTGCGGCGGATTTTTACGCAGCGGGCTGCACGAATCGTCCTGCGCGGTACGGTTTGGGGCAGTGTGGCAGGCATAGGGCTGGCTTTGGTGCAGCGATACACTCACGCAATCGGACTCGATGCCGCAAGTTACGGCGTATCTGCCGTGCCGATTGAGTTGGGCGCATGGTGGATTGTCGCGCTCGATGTCGTCTTCGTTACGGCCATCCTGCTGCTCTCGGCTGTGGCGACGACATTGGTGGCACGCATCCGGCCCGCAGAGGCAATCCGATACGAATAGACACACAAACGACGATGAAACACATAGATACCGACACACAACACGACAAGGTACGCAGGATGTTCGACGACATCGCACCTACATACGACAGGCTGAACCACATCCTCTCGTTCAACATCGACAAACTGTGGCGCAGGCGCGTGGTGCGCATCGTGCGTCGCTCGGGAGCGAAACGGATACTCGACCTCGCAACGGGAACGGGCGATTTGGCAATCGCGCTTGCACGAGGCATACGCGACAGTTCGGTGTGCGGCATCGATTTGTCGCCGCAAATGCTTACCGAAGCACGGCGCAAAATCGCACGGCTCGGGTTGGACGAACGGATAACCCTCGCGGAGTGTCGGGCGGAAAACACCATGCTGCCGACGGCGAGCGTCGATGCAGCGACGATAGGATTCGGAATCCGCAACTTCGAAAATCGCGAGGCGGCATTGGCGGAGTTGCACCGTACAATAAAGAGCGGAGGGGTGCTCGTTATATTGGAGTTTTCAACTCCACGCAATCCGATTATAGGGTGGTTGTACGGGTTGTATTCGCACCGCATACTGCCGGCGATAGGCGGAATGGTATCGCACCATCGCGGCGCATACGAATATCTGCCCGCATCGGTCGATAAATTCCCTGCACCCGCACAATTTCGGGCTTTGTTGGAGAGCGCGGGTTTCACCAACGTAAGGTCGCATTCGCAGAGTTGCGGCATAGCACAGATATACACGGCAAAAAGGGCATAGAACAATGAAGAGACTGCACATCATACTCGTTGCGGCAACGGTGCTGCTGCTTGCAACGGGTTGCAACAAGGAGGCTCGTCGCGACCGCCTGCGCCAAAAGGTGCGCATAGAGTCGATAGAGGGTGTCAGCGGCAACATGGACGATGGTTGGTCGGTGCGGTTGCTCATCCGCAACACCACAGGCTACAAACCCACCCTTACCGCGTGCGACGGTACGATATACGTGGGCGAACGCAAGGTGGCTCATCTGCGACTGCTGGACGAGGTGCAGATACCCAAGCGCACCGAATCGGCAGAGATAACGCTGCCCGTGGCCGTAACGTTGTCCAATCCTTTGGCAGCATTGGCTTTGGTCGGAGCCGTGCGCAAGGGCAACTACGACGGCATCGATATCTCGTTGGCGTTGCAGATAAGGGTGATGTCGGCCAACCGTACCGTAAATGTCGAACGCATGCCGTTGCGCAAATTCTTGGATAACGTGGTCGGCAGCCGGAAAACCGAAAAGCAATGAAAACAACAGCAATAACGGCCATATTCGCCCTGCTCGGCGGAGTGGCAACGGCACAGACGCCTGCCGCATTCAAACAACACCTCGCTGCACCCGTGCAAATCGATTCGCTCCGCACGATAAACAACACCGTGCAGGTAACCGAACACGGCAGGGCTGCCGATTTGATAAAGGCCGCCGAAGGCAACGAGCGCAGGAGCGTGGGAGGTTACCGTATAGTGATTTTTATGAGCAACACCCCGACGGCACGCGCCGAGGCTATGGCGGCTCGCGAGAATTTCGACGCGCTCTATCCCGACGAAACGAGCCATATCTCCTACGACAACCCCTATTTCAAGGTCGCCGTCGGCAACTGCACCACGCAGGAGGAGGCGATAATGCTGATGGAGCGTGTGCGAAGCAATTTCCCGAAGGCGTTTATGATGCGCGAGCACATATCCGCTACCGACATCATGCGCCGCCAACCGATGGTTTCGACCCGCGAACAACCGCGCGAATAACCATTCGGGTCGATGAATATGAAAAAATAGAGAGTTTTTTGACAAAAAAAGCGGAAAAACTTGCATTTTATATCGAAAAGCAATACTTTTGCGCCGAACATATGTTCTAATTCTTAATTTATCAAATGCTATGAAAAAGATTCTTTCATTGGTTGTTTTGGTTGCTGCTGTTGCAATGGTAGGTTGCTGCGGTAACTGCAAGAAGAATGCTGCTGCGGAAGAGTGCAAGGCTTGCGAGCAGTGCTGCGAAGAGTGCAAAGCCGGTGAGGCTGCTCCTGCTGAGGCTCCTGTTGAGGCTCCTGCAGAAGAGGCTGCTCCTGCTGCTGAGGCAAAATAATTGCAGACAGACCAAAAGAGGACGTTTCAGATTGACGACGCCCAAGGGCATGCGTCCGCAGGTGTCGGGCATTGAAAACAAGAGGTTCGGGTACGCAAGATGCGTATCCGGATTTTTTTATGGTCGTTCGCTACGGACGATTGGCAAAAATTATGTATTTTTGTTCGAAATATGATAAATTAGGCAAAAAATGTCTTCGTACCATACGCCCGTACTGCTGGAAGAGTCTGTCGGTTTGTTGAATATACAACCCGACGGATGCTATGTCGATTTGACCTTCGGCGGCGGAGGGCATTCGCGCCGCATTCTCGACGCGCTCGGTACCGACGGGTCGCTCTACGGCTTCGACCAAGATGCCGACACCAAGGCCAATGCACCCGACGACAGTCGTTTCCACTATGTGGAGAGCAACTTCCGCTTTCTGCGCGGGGCATTGCGCTTGCGCGGCATCGGGCAGGTGGACGGCATACTCGCCGATTTGGGCGTCTCGTCGCACCATTTCGACGCACTGCCGCGAGGTTTCTCGTTCCGCGGCGATGCTCCGCTCGATATGCGGATGAACGCACGCGGAGGACGCACGGCTGCCGATGTGGTAAACGGTTGCGACGAGGCGGAGTTGGGGCGCATTTTCGCCCAATACGGCGAATTGGAAACGACTTGGAAAATCGCCGCCTGCATAGTCAGGGCGCGTGCCGCAAAGCCGATAACGACCACTGCACAACTCGTTGCGGCAGTCGCGCCATGCACGCCCAAGCGCGACGAGGCGAAGTTTCTGACCAAACTCTTCCAAGCGTTGCGCATCGAAGTAAACGGCGAGATGGAGGCGTTGAAAATGGCGTTGGAGCAGAGTCTGAAACTGTTGCGGCCGGGTGGCAGGCTCGTGGTCATCTCGTACCACTCGTTGGAGGACAGACTTGTCAAAAACTTTATGCGTGCGGGCAATTTCGACGGCGAAGCGGAGAAGGACTTTTTCGGTCGCACCAATCCGCCTTTTACGCCCGTAACGCGCAAGGCAATGGTGCCGTCTGACGAGGAAATCGCCCGCAATCCGCGTTCGAGGTCGGCAAAACTGCGGGCAGCGGAGAAGCGCACCACAGAGAACGATTAGCAACCGAACGATGAAGAGGTACGACGAAGAATATCTAACCGATTCGCCCGAAGAGCAGCGCGAAAAGGAGCAACGCGAGGAGATAAAACGAATCGTGCGTGGCGAGATACGTCGCGTCGAACGAGGCGAGGCGGACGAGGATATTGCCGACGACATACGGCGCGAGGAGGAGCAAAAGGGGCAGGAGCGCAAACGTCGCCGACCTCGTTGGCTGCACGGCATCAGGCTGGTACTGACGGGCGAGATATTGATAGGCGACGAGATGTCGCGCTTCTACAACTACGCCACCTACATCGCGCTGATGTTCTTTTTGAGCATCGTTACGCTCTTTGCCGCGTTGCGGTTGGAGATGCGGCGCGATGCTTTGGAGCGCGAGGTGGAGTTGCTTCACGAGCGGTCGATAAGGATGAAGGAGCAACGTTGCAACCTCTCGTCGCACTCGGCGATAATGCAACGGTTGCAGGAGCGCGGAATCGATTTGTACGACCCTTTCGCGCCCAACAATGTGATAAAGTAACCGTCGGGCGACAACCGACCGAATGAATGAGTATGGAAGAACACAAACGCAAGATGATTTCCGACATAACGCTGCGCGTGAAGGTGCTTTACGTCATCTTTACGTTGGTGGCAATCGTCGTGTTCGTCCGTATCGGCTGCGTGCAATTCGCCAGCCGCGACACTGCCATAAATGCTGAGAAACTCCGCAAGACAATCATCTTCAAAGACAGCATAGCGGCACATCGCGGAGCAATTTTCGCACGCGACGGCAAGCCGTTGGCGATTTCGATTTTCAGGCAGGCTGTCATATTCGACTTCGGCAGCGAAGGCTTCGACAATCGCGAACGCTTCGAGGATGAGGCCGATTCGCTGTCGAAACTGCTTGCGGCACGCTTTCGCGACCGTTCGGCAAAGGATTACTACAAGACGATGATTGCCGAGCGCGACCGCTGTTTCCGACTTGTCAATGGTCGCGACAGCGTCGTCCGCAACGGCGACGGCTTTGTGGCGCAATTCATAGCCCGCATGCGGGGCAAACCGACGCGGACGATACGGATATACGACACCGTGCGCAAACACAGCCATACGCGCCTCTTCCGCGATATCGACATCAACGAATGGCAGGAGTTGAAGGAGTACCCGATACTCAACGAATCGCTCGGGCGCGTCTATACAATCGAGAAAAACGATACCCGCGTATATCCGCAGAACGACATCGCGCTACGCCTTATCGGCCGTTCGGGACAGCAGGGTTCGTACGGCATCGAAGATGCCTACCGCAAGGAGTTGGCGGGCGAGAACGGTTACGAGTGGCTGCAATGTATCGCCCCGCGCTGTTACGGACGTGTGGACGGAGCGGAACACAAGGAGCCAATCGACGGAATGGACGTGGTAACGACGCTCGACGCGGAGATACAGGATGTGGCGGACAAGGTATTGCGGCAGCAACTTGCCGACGAACACGCCATTTGGGGAACGAGTATCGTCATGGAGTGTACCACGGGCGACATATTGGCGATGGTCAATCTCGGCAAAAACTCCAAAGGCGAATATGTCGAGAACAAAAACTATGCTCTCGCCTCGCGCATGGAACCGGGTTCGACCTTCAAACTCGCGGCAATGCTCGCGCTGTTGGGCGACCGTCATCTGCCGCTGTCGCTGACCTACGATTCGGGTCGCGGCAAGGTGGTCAAGGTCGGCGATACGAAGGTCGCCGTGCAGGATTCGCACAATATCGGCGGCAAGATAGACATGATGACGGCTTTCGCGCAGTCGGCCAACGTCTATTTCACCAAGGCGGTGTACAACGCCTACAAGGATAATCCGCAGGCCTATTGCGACTTTCTGAAATCGTTGCACATCGACCGTCCGACAGGGTTGGAGATGTTGGGCGAGGCAACGCCCCGTTTCTACGAGCCGAAGGACAAATACAAGGGTTGGTATCCGCACACCACGCTCGTAAACATGGGTTACGGCTATGGTTTGGAACTCGCACCCATTCAGACGCTGACGCTCTACAATGCCGTGGCCAACGGCGGGCGCATGGTCGCTCCGCGCATAGTCTCGCGCCTCGTGCATGGCGACGATGTCGTCGAGGAGTTTCCGACCCGTGTGCTGGTCGAGCGGATTTGCGACGACAACACGCTCGATGCCGTGCGCAGGTGTCTCGAAGAGGTGGCATCGACAGGTACCGCCAAAGCCTACTTTGGCGACAAGGCGACTGCATACCGAGTCGGAGCCAAGACGGGTACGGCAAAGTTCGCGCAGGGCAACATAGCCTACAAAGACGGCTACTATCTCGGCTCGATGGTAACATATCTGCCTGCCGACAAGCCGAAATATACCGTTATGACCGCCATATTCAAAAAGAAGGGGAGCGGAGGCACAACGGTTTACGGTGCAGGATTGGCAGGTCCCGTGCAGCAGAAAATCTGCACCTACCTCTACAACCGCCATACCAATCCGGCAGAGAGCGGTATGACGGACGGTGTGCAGTATCATCCGACCGACATCAAAGGCGGCGACATAAGCAAAATACGCCGTGTGGCTTCGCGCCTTTCGCAACGGGTACAGACCAATGCCCGTACAGGCTGGGGAGTGGCAAAGGCGGGCAGCGACGGCTCGGTGGCTGTTTCGCCCGTTGCCACAGCCAACAACACCATGCCCGACGTTTGCGGCATGGGGTTGTCCGACGCGCTGTTCCTGCTCGAAAATCGGGGCTTGAAGGTCGATTTTGCGGGCAGCGGCAAGGTCGTGGAACAGATACCCGAAGCGGGTACGGGCGTAAAGCGCGGCAACAGGGTAACGATAAAACTCGAATAAACAGAACGGAGTCGGAGCAATCCGACGACCGTCGAACAGATAAAAGATGAAACTCGAACAACTGCTCAAAGGAGTAACATACCGCGAGGCCATCGGCACGACCGACTGCGAAATTCTCTCGCTCGCCTACGATTCCCGCAAGGCGGGTGCGGGCTCGTGCTTCTTTGCCATAGCCGGCACCCAAACCGACGGCCACGCCTTCATCGGTGCGGCAATCGAAGCGGGAGCAACCGCCGTTGTCTGCGAACATCTGCCGCAGGAGGGTGCGGCAGAGGGTTGCACCTATATACTAACCGACGACCCTTCGCAAGCTATGGCAAGAGTGGCAGCCAACTTCTACGGCAATCCGAGCCGACGTATGAAGGTGGTCGGCGTAACCGGCACTAACGGCAAGACGACCATTGCCACGCTGCTCTACGATTTGGTACGTGCGCTCGGACACAAGGCGGGGTTGATTTCGACGGTGGTTTACAAAATCGACGACCGCAGCATCGCCTCGACGCACACCACTCCCGATGCTCTGCGTTTGCAGGAGATGATGGGCGAGATGGCCGATTGCGGCTGCGAATACTGCTTCATGGAGTGTTCGTCGCACGCCATAGTACAGGAGCGCATTGCGGGTATCGATTTTGCGGGTGCGTTGTTCACCAACCTCACCCACGACCACTTGGACTATCACAAGACATTCGCCGAATACATCCGTGCCAAGAAACTCTTTTTCGACCATCTGTCTGCCGATGCCTTTGCGTTGGTCAATGCCGACGACCGCAACGGCAGCGTGATGTTGCAGAACACGGCAGCCCGAAAATATACGCTTTCGCTGCGCTCGATGGCCGATTTCCGCTGCAAAATTATCGAGATGTCGGCAGAAGGGATGAATCTGCGCATCGACGGCAGAGACGTATGGGTGCATTTCCTCGGCCGCTTCAATGCCTACAATCTGCTGACGGTATATGGCGCGGCAGTGTTGTTGGGTTTCGACGGCGAGCAGACGCTCATCGCTTTGAGCAATCTGCACCCCGTAAGCGGACGCTTCGAGGTGGTTGCGGCAAAAGACCGCACCATGGCGATTGTCGATTATGCCCATACGCCCGACGCGCTCGAAAACGTTATACAGACAATCGACGAGATTCGCGGCAAGGGACAACGGCTGATAGTGTTGTGCGGTTGCGGAGGAGACAGAGACAAAACCAAGCGACCCGAAATGGCGGCAATAGCGGTCAAATATGCCGACCTCGCCATATTCACGTCGGACAATCCGCGCACCGAGAATCCCGACGACATACTGCGCGATATGGAGGCAGGGGTCGAGGCAGGCAGCCGCTATATGAAAATAGCCGACCGCAACGAGGCGATAAAGACCGCCGTAATGCTCGCACAGCCCAACGACATAATCCTCATCGCCGGCAAGGGACACGAGGATTACCAGATAATCGGCACCGAACGCCACCATTTCAACGACAAGGAGTGCGTCGGCAGTTGGTTTGCCGCCTTCGACCGTTAAAAAAGGAATTTCTCATCAACAACCAATAACTATTCACTAATTACTAATCACTAGTCACTATCCACTAAAAAAATGCTGTACCACTTATTCAAATATCTCGACACGGTTTGCGACCTCCCCGGTAGCGGAATGTTCCAATACCTGTCGTTCCGTGCCGCCATAGCCAACATAGCGGCTCTGCTCATAGTCGTATTCTTCGGCAAGCGAATCATCAACGCCCTGCGCCGACACCAGATAGGCGAGACGGTGCGCGATCTCGGTTTGCAGGGTCAGTTGGAGAAGCGCGGCACGCCGACTATGGGCGGAATGCTGATTCTGCTCGCCATAATCGTTCCGATACTGCTGTTCGGCCGCTTGGACAACATCTACATCCAACTGATGATTGTCTCGACGCTGTGGTGCGGAGCAATCGGCTTCTTGGACGACTATATCAAGGTCTTCCGCCACCATAAAGAGGGTTTGAAGGGCAAATTCAAAATCGTGGGGCAGATAGGTTTGGGCATCATCGTCGGTACGACCATGTGTTTCTCGCAACAAATCGTCGTGCGCGAACACTCGACCGCACCTGTCGAGGAGCATGTTACCGACGAGGCTTCGGGCAGCCAACTGCTGACCGCCGTCAAGAAAATCCAACTCGACGACCACGCCGAAAAGACCACCAAAACGACCATCCCGTTCCTGAAAAACAACGAATTGGATTACGGTCTCTTCGTCGGAGGCAACCAAACGCTCTCGTGGTTGCTCTACATCGTGGTCGCCATATTCATCGTAACGGCGGTGTCGAACGGCGCCAACCTTACCGACGGCTTGGACGGACTGCTGACGGGAGTCTCGGCACCGATTATAGCCGTGTTGGGCGTATTGGCATATTTGTCGGGTCATATCGTCTATGCCGACTACCTCAACATAATGTACATCCCCGACAGCGGCGAGTTGGTGGTATTTGCCGCGACCATGGTCGGCGCACTCATAGGCTTCTTGTGGTACAACTCGTTCCCTGCCCAGATTTTCATGGGCGATACGGGTTCGCTCGCCATAGGCGGCATCATAGCGGTATTCGCACTCTGCATACGCAAGGAGTTGCTGCTGCCCGTTATGTGCGGTGTCTTTTTGGCGGAATCGGTATCGGTCATGGTGCAGGTGTCGTACTTCAAATATACCAAACGCAAATACGGCGAAGGACGACGCATACTGCTCATGTCGCCGCTACACCACCACTACCAGAAAAATGGAGTGTTCGAAACCAAAATCGTTACTCGGTTTACGATTGTCTCGCTGCTGCTCGCCGCAATCAGCCTCGTAACGTTGAAGATAAGGTAGCGGGGAGAACGGGACGGTGCTTGGGTCGCGGGTATGACGGCGAGGTCGTTGCTTGCCGACGATTCTAAGAGACCTAAGAGACCTAAGAGTTCTACGAGGGCATACAGCGGAAAGAAAACCAAACAACCTTGCTGCTTATCTTAGTTCTCGTAGAACTCCCAGAACTCTTAGAACAGCGATAAGTTACCCGTTATACGCACAACCAAAAAACTTAAACTCTTTATAAAAAGCAATCATGAAACAACGACAAATAGTAGTTCTCGGCGGAGGTATCAGCGGCTACGGCTCGGCGATACTTGCCAAAAAGGAGGGATTGCAGGTATTCCTCTCCGATGCGGGCAACATCGCGCCGCTCTATCGTTCGCGGCTCGACGAATGGGGCGTGGAGTACGAGCAGGGCGGCCATACGATGGAGCGCATATTGGCGGCAAGCGAGGTGGTCAAATCCCCCGGCATTCCCGAGAAGGCTCCTGTGGTAAAGGCGATTCGCGAAGCGGGGATTCCCGTAATTTCGGAGATGGAGTTCGCCTGCCGATACATGGGCGATGCCCGCACAATCTGCATCACCGGCTCCAACGGCAAGACCACGACCACCTCGCTCATCTACAAAATCATGCGCGATGCGGGGTTGAACGTGGCTCTCGGAGGCAACATCGGCGAGTCGTTCGCCTATTCGGTTGCCACGGGGCAATACGATTGGTATGTACTCGAACTCAGTTCGTTCCAACTCGACGGCATGTACCGTTTCCGAGCCGACATAGGGGTATTGATGAACATCACGCCCGACCACTTGGACCGCTACGGCTACTGCTTTCAGAACTATGTCGATTCGAAAATGCGCATAACGCAGAATCAGCGCACCTGCGATTGGTTCGTCTATTCGGCGGACGACGAGGTGATTCGCGCCGAACTCGCCAAGCGCCGACCCCGTTCGCGCGAGTTGCCGTTCATGGCGCACTCGGCAGTGGCAAGCGGCGCGGGCGATGCCTCGCTCGAAGCGGACGGCCGTTTCACTGCAACGGCAGGGACACGGAGCGTGGAAATCGACACCGCCAAGATGCAGATTAAGGGGTTGCACAACGCTTACGATGCCATGGCTGCCGCACTTGCGACATTGGCGGCAGGCGTTGAACCCGCAAAAATCAGGCAGTCGATTTACGATTTCTCGCCCGTCGAACACCGGCTCGAACCCGCTGGCGAGGTCGATGGCGTACTCTACATCAACGACTCGAAGGCGACCAATGTCGATTCGGTATGGTATGCGCTCGAAAGCATGACCCGTCCCGTAGTGTGGATTGCGGGCGGCACCGACAAGGGCAACGACTATGCTCCGCTCAAAGAGTTCGCCCGCAGCAAGGTGCATACGCTCGTATGTATGGGCTTGGACAATACCAAATTGGAGCGCGAATTTGCAGGCGTGGTGCCGCACATCGTATCGACATCCTCGCTCGACGAGGCGATGAAGGCGGCTTCGGCAGCGGCACACAAGGGCGATGCCGTATTGCTCTCGCCCGCATGCGCAAGTTTCGATTTGTTCAAAAACTACGAAAATCGCGGCGAACTCTTCAAACAGTGGGTACGCGACAACCTTATAAAAAAATAGCATCCGGCCATGTCAGAAACGGGTAAAAACAGGAGCGAACAGGTGCCGTCGATTCTCTCGAAGGTCAATATCTTCAAGGGCGACCGCGTGCTGTGGGTGATTGTGGCGATACTCTTCGTCGTGTCGCTGCTGGCGGTCTATTCGTCGGTCGCCAAGATGGGTTACAGCCCCTATTGGAAGCCCTCGACATCGCACTACCTGCGCAACCACATATTCGCAATCATCATCTCGGTATGCGCACTCTTCGTCGCCTACCTCGTCAGTTGCCGCCTCTACCGACGCATCGCCACGCTGCTCTATCTCGGCGCGCTGGCACTGACCGTCATGGCATACATCCCCGGCATCAGCCACGCCACCAACGGTGCGGCACGGTGGATTTCGATATTCGGCTTCCCGTTCCAACCTTCGGAGTTGCTCAAAGTGGCGACAATACTCTTTCTGGCTCAACAACTCGCGGCTCGGCAGAAGGTCATACGCACCCTGCGCATAGTGCCTTCGCTCAATCCGTTCCGCTGGTCGCGACCCGAGCAGAAACAGATTTGGCTCACGGGTACCTGCCCGATTCTCGTACCGGTGGCTCTGTCGTGCGGCGTCATCCTCAAAGCGCACACCTCGTCGGCGGTGTTGGTGTTCATAATATCGATGGTGATGATGTTCATCGGGCGCGTCAAGGTGCGCGAACTGCTCAAAGTGTTGGGTGTTGTCGCCATCATCGGAGCGATGCTCGTGGTGTTCGAATTCGGCCGCACGCAGACCGCAAGCGGACGTGTAGGCACATGGATAAGTCTATGGACGGAGTCGCAGGCCGACAAACCCGTGCGCGATTTGACCGATACCGAACGGGCGATGATAGCCATTCACGATGGCGGAGTGGTCGGCGTCGGAGCAGGACGCAGCGTCATGCGTGCCAAAATCACCCACCCCGAGAGCGACTACATATTCGCCTTCTTCGTCGAGGAGTACGGCATCATCCTCGCCATATTTTTGGTGCTGCTCTATCTGTGGATATTCTACCGCGCAATACGGATTTTCGAGCATTGCGAGTGGATTTTTGCGGGACTGCTCGAATTGGGACTCGCGCTGCTGATTACGATACAGGCATTGGCGCATATCATGGTGTCGATTAACCTGCTGCCCGAAACGGGACAGAATCTGCCGCTGATTGCGCACGGAGGCTCGTCGATGCTCTGCACCGCCATCGCCTTCGGCATAATACTCGGCACCAGCCGCCAAATCGAACAAGAGACCCTGATTCCGGAAAAGAACGAGTCGAGTTTTTTGTCGCGGGGATAACGGGACGGTTTATCGGTCGCGGGTATGACGGCGAGGTTGTTGCTTGCCGACGTTTCTAAGAGATCTAAGAGAACTATGAGTTCTACGATGGAATAGAACGATAGAAAAAATAAACAACGCTGTTGCCATATCCTAGTTCTCCCAGAACTCCTAGAAACAGCGATTGCTTTTGTCTTGGGAGCAAGAGTATTTGCAGATGATTTTTGAGGTGTTTTCGTTTGGCGAGCAAGGCGCATGGTTGCAACTATGTAACGCGCGAGGCAAGCGAAAACAGCCAAAAAGGGCGGCAAAGACCGCAACTGCCAAGACAAAAACAATCGCATGGCGCGTGATAAGAAAACCGTTATACACAACAACTGCTTCCGTCATTCTGAGCGACAGCGAAGAATCTGTTTTGGACGAGTGCGCAGTTGGCTGCCCGAGATTCTTCACTGCGCTCCGTTCGAGAATGACGGGCAGAGACCAACGACAAAGAAAAACATAACAACAAAAACACCCTTAAACTCTGAAACCCCCTTAAACTTTTTGTAAAAACACCATGTCCATCCGATTAGACAAATACTTATGGGCGGTGCGGGTATTCAAGACCCGCAGCGATGCCGCCGAGGCGATACGCAACAACCGTGTCAGCGTGAACGGCACCACCGCCAAACCCTCGCGCGAAATCAAGGCGGGCGACACCATTGCCGTCCGACGCACCCTTATAACCTGCACCTACCGCGTCGTCGAGCCTGTTGCCAACCGCCAACCCGCCAAGAATGTTCCGCAGTTCTGCACCGACATCACCCCGCAGAGCGAGCGCGACAAACTCAATATGCCGCACGAGACGATTTTCATGTTCCGCGAGCGCGGCACGGGTCGCCCGACCAAAAAGGAACGCCGCGACATCGACTCACTTATGGAGGGTATGTTCGTCTGCGACGACGACGATTTCGACGACGAGGAGTAACCGCCTATCGCCACTTTATCACCTTGCCGTGCGAAGTCAGCATCGACACGTCGCCATTATATACGGCAAAGCACTGTTCAGGCGTTGCACCCGACAATTTCGCCCATTTCGATATGCCCTTAAAGAAGTCGGGCGAATAGGTTGCACCCGATTTTATTTCATAGGCATACCGTCTGCCCGAATCGTATCGCAACAAATCGACCTCGTTGCCCGTGCTATCCCGCCAGAATGTCAGATTCGGCTCGTTGCCGCTGTTGTATGCACCCTTCACGAACTCGTTGATGACGAGGTTTTCAAACAGACCTCCGCGTAAAAAATGGGTTACAACCTGCGATGCCGAGCGTATCTCCAACAGCGAGCATGCCAATCCCGTATCGTAAAAGTAGAGTTTCGGTGTCTTGACCAACCGCTTGGTGTAGTTGTTGTAATCGGGTCGCAGCAGGTAGCATATATAACTTGCCTCCAACACCGAAATCCATGCTGCCACGGTCGATACGGCAACACCGCACTCGTTCGCCAACGATGACAAGTTCAACAGTTGCCCTATGCGACCTGCACACAAGCGCATAAACTTGATGAATCGGCTCAAATCGCCGATATTTTTCAGTAGCCGCACATCCCGCTCAACGTATGTCTGTATGTAGAACGGATAGTAATCGGCAGGAGCAATCACCTTGTCGAACAGACGCGGATAGCCACCGGCAAAAATCTCCTCATCCACCGATTGCCGCAATATACCTCCCGCCTCCATCTCTGCATGCGAGAAGGGCAACAATTTCAGCACAGCCGTTCGCCCCGCAAGCGACTGATTGACGCTCTCCATAAGCAGAAAATTATGCGAGCCTGCCAACATATACATCCCCTCGCGACCCTCTTTGTCGGTATGTGTCTGAATGTACGAAAAGAGCGACGGCACGCGCTGAGCCTCGTCGATAATCGTCTTATCGGGGTAGGTGGCAAGAAATCCGCGAGGGTCATCGGTCGCGAACAGACGCATGTCGGGGTCTTCGAGCGAAACATATCCGTATTCCGGAAAGGTATGCCGCAGCAGTGTGGATTTGCCCGATTGGCGGGGTCCCGTCAAGGTAACAATCGGATATTTGGCTGCCAACTCCGTAAGTTTCTGTTGTAATTCGCGCTCTATCATACAATAGATATTTTTTGCAAATTTACGATTGAAAAATAAATTTGCAAACTTTTGCGATAAAAAAGAGGGGTACGACAGCGTGATTGCAAAAAACAGCAGGCCGACTGACCTGCTATTTGTTGTTGAATGCGTTCATTGTGCGTTCCGTGCCGATGGCGACGAACGACAGTATGGCATCGGAGAAGAGTTTCAGCCGTTCGGGCAGTTTGGCACGCTCCTCGTCCGTCCATTCGCCCAAGACGTAATCGACCTGATGGCCTCGTGCAAAATCGCCTCCAACGCCGAAGCGCATACGGGGATACTCCTCTGTACCGAGCATCTCGGCGATATTTTTCAATCCGTTATGGCCTCCCGCACTCCCCTTCGGGCGCATGCGCAGTTCGCCGAACGGCAACGCTATATCATCGACCACCACGAGCAGATTCGTGCGCTCCACTTTCAGCGCATCGAGCCAATAGCGCACTGCCTTGCCCGACAGATTCATATAGGTCGAGGGCTTCAACAGCGTAACGCTCCGACCGCGGTAGCGCAATTCGGCAGTCGAGCCGTAGCGTCCCGCGATAAAAGAGATGTTGGACGCCTCGGCCAAGGCGTCCAACACTTTGAAACCTATGTTGTGGCGGGTCTCGGCATACTCGGCACCGATATTGCCCAATCCTACAACCAAGTATTTCATCTTACATCGATGGTTTATGCCTCGGCAGCCTCGGCACCACGCGAAGCACGAGTTACACGCACTGCGCATACGGCCTGTGTCGCCGGCGAGATAAACTGCAAGCCGTCGAATTTGAGGTCGCCAACAAAAATCGTATGACCGACTTGGAGCGGCGTAACATCAACCACCAACTCGTCAGGCAGATTCTCTACCAAACCGCTGACAACGAGTTTACGGGCCGACAGAGCCAACTTACCGCCGACCTTCACACCTTCGGCAGTACCGGTCAGACGTACCGGAATGGCGATTGCCACTGGCTTGCCCTCCTGTACACGGTAGAAATCGATGTGCAGAATCTCATCGCGAACCGGATGGAACTGCACCTCGCGCAATACGGCTTTCTCCACCTTGCCGTCCAACTCAATCTCGACGATGTAGGAGTTAGGCGTGTAGATAAGCGGTTTTACGGCCTTTACATCGACGGTAAAAGCCAAATTTTCGCCACCGCCATAGATTACGCATGGAACCAATCCTGCGTGGCGAGCGGACTTGGCTGCCTTCTTGCCGAAATCGGCACGAGCGGCTGCCTGCAATTTGATTGTCTTCATAATAGTTTGTTTTTTAATATGTTACCTTCGGCGGCACTCAATGCGCACCCTCGATGCGCACCCCATAACCGCCTGTTTCCGAGCGCAAAAGTAATACTTTTTTCCAAAACAGCAAAAAAATCCCTCTACCTCCCTACTGCGGCTTCGAGTTCGGCGACGGTTACCGGTATGCGTTTGTCGCCGATTGTGCGGCCACCGTTATCGGTAACTTCGATGTCGTCCTCGATGCGGATGCCGCCGAAATCGCGGTATGCGTCGAGTGCGTCGTAATCGACGATGCCCTTATACAGTCCTTCGCTGCGCGAGCGGTCGATAAGTGCGGGGATGAAATAGATACCCGGCTCGTCGCTCATGACCGTACCCTTGCGCAGACGCCATGCGGCACGATAGATGCAGGTTGCCGACTCTGCGGCACGCTCGCGAATCGAGGCGAAATCGAAACTGCGTTCGCCCATGGCCTCGCAATCGTGGACATCCATACCCAAGCCGTGCGACAAGCCGTGAGGCATAAAGAGATACATCGCACCCGCATCCACGGCATCCTCTGCCGAGCCTTTGATAAGACCGAGCGAGCGCAAACCCTCTGCCAAAGTCAGGTAGGCGGCACGGTGGACATCGGTGTACATGGCACCCGTGCGCATATATTTCGGTGCTTCGTCGTGGGCGCGGAGCACTATGTCGTACACATCGCGCTGCCGAGCGGTGAATTTGCCGCTGACGGGATAGGTGCGCGTATGGTCGGAGCAGTAGTTGGCAACCGATTCGGCACCCGCGTCGCACAGCAGCAGCCGACCGTTTTCCAGCACTCCGTCGCAGTTGAGATTGTGCAGCGTCTCGCCGTGCTGCGAGACAATCGATGGGAACGACACGCCCAAGCCCTGCGACTTGGCGATACCCTCTATCGCACCCGCGATTTCGCGTTCGACCACACCCGCACGGCACATGCGCATAGCCGTCAGGTGCATGTCGTAACCTATGCGGAAGGCCTTTTCGAGTTCGGCAATCTCCTCGCTGCTCTTGACCTCGCGCATCTCTGCAACGGCAAACATCAAATCGACCGACTTTTGCGCGTGCAGTTGTTCGGTCGGCAAGCCGAGCAATTCGGAGAGCATCATCTTGGTCTCGCCACGATACGGCGGCAGATAGTGGATGCGGCGACCGTGAGCCTGCGCTTCGCCCGTCGTCTTGCGCAATGCAGCCGCAGGACGGCAATTGCACTCCGCCACGCCGACATGTGCGCCGAGTTCGACAAGGCTCGGTTGCGGACCCGTCCAGATAATATCCTCGACCGTAAAGTCGTCGCCGTAGAGCGATGCTTCGCCCGTTTCGGCATCGATGACGCCGACCAACGAAGGCAGATTCAGACCAAAGTAGTACAAAAACGTCGAGTCCTGACGAAAATAGTAGGCATTGTTGGGGTAGTTGTTCGGCGAAGGCATATTGCCCGCGATGAGTATCAACCCTTTGCCTATGCGACGCGCCAACTCGGCACGACGCTCGATGTAGGTGTTTGCTGCAAACATATCGTTATCTTTTTACCTCTTTATACAGTTTGTCGCCGCGTCGGACGGGCTGCACTGTCTTGATGGAGCAGATATCGCCCTGACGCACCTGCGCAACAGGATGGTCGTCGAGATAAATCGCGGCGGCATGTTGTTCGACCACGCCCGTCGTTTCGCCCATAATCAGTATCTCGTCGCCTTCGTCCAGCGTCGAGGCCTCGACCGTCAGTTCGGCAACGGAGATGTTTTTGAAAAAGTTGGTTATCTTGCCGACATACTCCTTGCGCCGCGTTGCCGAAGAGCCGTATGCCGTGCTGTGTTCAACCACCTGCGCTCCGGCATAATAACCACCCCAAAAGCCGCGATTGAAGACCTTTGCCAAATCGGTTTTGAGGCTCTCGGCATACTCGCGCGAGTAGGTACCCGCCTCGATTGCACGCAGTGCCTTGTCGTATGCCCCGACCACCCGTTTGACATACTCTCCGCCTCGCGCACGCCCCTCGATTTTCAGCACGCCGACACCCGCACCGATGAATTTGTCGAGGAAATCGACCGTACACAAATCCTTGGGCGAAAGGATATAGCGACCGTCGATATCCAACTGCTCGCCGCTCTCCTTGTCGGTGATGGTATATTTGCGACGGCAAATCTGACGGCACGCACCCCGATTGGCAGAGCAGTGTGTTTCGTGTTCGCTCAAATAGCATTTGCCCGAAATTGACATGCACAACGCGCCGTGAGCGAACATCTCGATACGCAGCAGTTCGCCATGCGGACCGCGTATGTCCTGCTCGACTATGGCGCGATGCACCTCGCCAATCTGCTCCAAACTCAATTCGCGAGCCAGCACGACCACATCCGCCCATTGGGCAAAGAATTTCGCCGCTTCGCTGTTCGACACGTTGCACTGCGTCGATATATGCACCTCGACGCCCGTATGGAAGGCATAGAGTATCGCCGCAAGGTCGGAGGCGATGACGGCATCGATGCCCTCGGCACGCGCCCTATCCACAACCGAGTGCATCAGTGCGAGTTCGTTGTCGTAGATGACGGTATTGACCGTCAAGTAGGCCTTGACACCGCTCTCGTGGGCTATGGCTACAATCTGCGCCATGTCGTCGAGCGTAAAGTTGGCTGCCGACTGCGCCCGCATGTTGAGTTGTCCGACGCCGAAATAGACCGAATCGGCACCCGCATCGATGGCTGCCCTCAACGATTCGTAACTCCCCACAGGAGCCATTATCTCTATGTCGCTGCGTTTCATTGACGTTTTTTTGCAAAAAGTTTAAGAGTAGTTTTTGGTTGTGCGTATAATGGTTATCTTATCACGTGCGGCTTATATAGGAGTTCTGGGAGAACTATGATATAGCAGCAACGTTGTTTGTTTTTCTATCCGCTGTATGCCCTCGTAGAACTCTTAGGTCTCTTAGGTCTCATAGAATCGTCGGCAAGCAACAACCTCGCCGTCATACCCGCGACCCAAGCACCGTCCCGTTCTCCACTACCTCTTCCGTCCTATCAGACTTGCGGCGTAGGTACGCAGGGATTCGGTGCGCTCGGCAGGTACGCTCAACGCATCGAGCATCGCCGTAGCACGGGCGAAGCGGATGTTTATCTGCTGTTCGGTCAGGTGAGGCACATCGAGCGTATCATAGACCGCCTTGACTGCCGCAATCTTCTGTTCGTCCGACCAATCGTCGCGGTGCGGAGCGGTGCGCAACACCTCGCGCTGCCCTTCGTCGGCATTCGACATCGCCGTAACCATCAGGTAGGTCTGCTTGCCCTCCAATATGTCGCCGCCGATTTTCTTGCCCAGCCGCTCGTCGCCGTAACTGTCGAGCAAATCGTCCTGCAACTGAAATGCCAGACCGAGTTCTATGGCAAAGCGGTGGAGGTGGCGCACATCGTCGTCGGAGGCACCTGCCAACAACGCGCCGATTGTCGTGGCACCCGCCAGCAAAACCGACGTTTTGAGTTCAATCATGTGCATATAATCAACCACCGAGACCTTGTTGCGCTGCTCGAAATCCATATCGTACTGCTGTCCTTCGCACACCTGCGCAGCCATGCTGTTGAAGGCGTGCAACACTTGCGGCAACACCGCTGCCGGCACACGCTGCAACGCGGCATAGGCGTTGATAAGCATCGCGTCGCCCGAGAGGATTGCCACATTTTCGCCCCACTTGGCATAGACCGACGGACGACCTCGCCGCATGGAGGCGTTGTCCATGATGTCGTCGTGCAGCAGCGTGAAGTTGTGGAACGTCTCTATGGCTGCCGCTGCATCGAGTGCCTGCGCCATATTGTCGCCGAAGAGGTTGTACGACAGCAGCAACAGTGTAGGCCGCATGCGTTTGCCCCCTTCGCCGAGAGCATAGCGGATTGGAGCATAGAGATTTTCGGGGTCATCGGGCGTGCGCATTTGCAGGAAATGGTCTTCGAACATCTGCGCAAGAGTCTCTGCCGTATGGATTTTCATATTCGCAAACTTTTCTGCGGCGCAGCAACGCATCCGACCTGCGGGCGCACTGCGTCGAAATCACCCTCAAAAGTACTTAAAATTTTGCGGGGGTGCAAAATTTTAAGTATTTTTGAAACAAGAAACCAAAACCATAATACCTTATATGAAAAAACTTGCATTCGGTATCGACATCGGCGGTATCAACACCGCGTTCGGATTGGTGGACGAAAAGGGCGACCTGTATGCCGAATCCGTCATCTCCACCAAAGCCTATCCCGCTTTCAAAGATTATCCGTCGTACATCGCCGACCTGTGCGAAGCGATGAAGACGCTTGCCGACAGCGTGAATTTCGATTTCGAACTTATAGGTATAGGTGTCGGTGCGCCGAACGCCAATTTCTACAAAGGCACAATCGAGACACCTGCCAACCTCTGGAAATTCACCGACGAGGACAAGGAGAAGGATGAATCGTTGCGCATTTTCGATTTTGCGGGCGACATAAGCAAGCACTTCCCCAACGTACCCGTTTACGTAACCAACGATGCCAATGCCGCAACCATCGGCGAGATGATATACGGCAATGCCAAAGGGATGAAGGATTTCATCATGATTACGCTCGGCACGGGTGTCGGTTCGGGCTTTGTGGCCAACGGTCGGCTCATCTACGGTCATGACGGTTTTGCGGGCGAATTCGGCCACGTCATCGTCGAGCGCGGAGGACGTGAATGCGGATGCGGACGCAAGGGTTGTTTGGAGGCTTACGCTTCGGCGATAGGCATCAAGCGCACGGCATACGAACTTATGGCGACGATGAACTGCCCGAGCCCGTTGCGCGACATTCCGTTCAACAACCTCGATTCGGCTATGCTCTCGACATACGCCAAGAAGGGCGACCCGATTGCCTTGGAGGCATTCCGTCTGACAGGCGAGAAGTTGGGACACGCGCTTGCCGATGCCGTAACGATAACCTCGCCCGAAGCCATATTCCTCTTCGGCGGACTTGCCAAGGCGGGCGACATACTCTTCGACCCGATAAAGTGGTATTTGGAGGAGAACATGCTCTTCGCATTCAAAAATAAGGTGAAGGTGCTGCCGAGCGGTTTGATGAACAAGAACGCCGCCATTTTGGGCGCATCGGCCCTCGTATGGCAGAATGCCGTATAGGCCCTCGTTGGGTATAATGTCAAAAACCCCAACCTTTCGAGTCGGGGTTTTTGTTTATCGTGCGACACGGGCTATTTCAAAGTAGCGGTATATGAACCGAGCAGAGCATCGTCGCAGAAGAGTTCGACTTTGTAGTCGCCCTTGACGAAGCCGCTGCCGTTGTAGTAGATGCTGACATCGGTATCCTCGTTCTGGTAGTCGATTTCTCGCGAAGCGGAGTAGCCGAGCGATTCGCCGTTGAACGAGAATGTAGGCACGCTCTCGGTCGAGAGCAGATAGCCGTCGGGCGAGGTCAGGCGGAGATAGATGGTACGGCTGCCTGCCGAAGCGAGGTCGTTGGCCGATACCGTGAAGTCGGCACGCAGGGTCGAGGCCGTTTTGACGCGCGAAACCACTTTGCCGCGAGCATTGAGCGGCGTAAGGGCTATGTCGCGGGCGCGAAGCACGGCACCGAGTTGCACTTTGTTTTGGAGTTCGTTGGCACGCTCCTCGGCGACATCGGCACGCAGGTTCGCCGACGAAATCTCCTTGCGGTACGAGACATTCTCGTCGATGAGTTTTTTGTTTAGATGGTTGAGCGAGTCGATTTGGCGCAGGTAGTTCTTCATCACCGCACGCAACGTACCCACCTCCTTTTGATACTCCTTGATTTTGGCATAGTTCCAACGGCGTTCGCGTTTGAGTTGCTCCATCATCGCATTGGCCTTTTCGAGGTTGGCGGCAATGGTGTCGTTGGTGTATTTGAGGTTGTCGTACTCGGTGATAAGCGCGCCGAGATTGCTCTGTATCGAATCACGGTCGATTTTCAGCAGTTCGTAATCGTGCTGCTGCTGGCGGTTGAGGTTGAAATAGAGTGCCGACAATCCTGCAAGGATGACTGCCAGCAACAATATCACCACTCTGTAACCTCGAATGGATTTGCGGACATCCGCACCCTGTTCGTCGTCGTATGCTCCGCCATCGGTCGATGGCTCGTAATCGAATTTGTTCTCTTCCATAACCATAATGTTTTAGGTTTCGATGCAAATATAACAAAAAATCTGCCAAATAGTAAACGATATTGCGGCGCAGATTATTGCACGCGCGAGACAAGCGGATATTTTAGCCCCTCCCAACCGCTTATGTAGGCTCGGACGCTGCCCACACGGATTGGCGACGATAGCATCACGGGGAATTTGTTGTCGTCGTCGGTAATCCAGATAAAAAACTCCGAGCCGTCGGTAAACGAAAACTCCTCCGACGAGCCGAGCGTGCAGGCGAATTTCAGCGTGCGGAACTTGCCCTTCTTCGGCACCTTGCACACCTCGCGCCCGAGAAACCGATAGCGAAGCCGTCGGATTTTGTTTTCCAGCACCATCTCCAATTCGCGAGGCGTATCGTCGGCAAACAGCGACGCATCGACCGAGCGCAGATTGAAATAGAGCGATACGGGGTCCATGCTCTGTTCGGTCAGTGCGAAGGAGTGCTGTTTCGGCTCGTTGCTGCGGCTTTGCGACCATGTATGCACCTGCACAGACTGCCAATCGTAGGTGTAGTGGCTTCGGAAGGTGTAGCCCCCTTCGAAGATGTCGCTTTCGAAGCGCACCGTCCGTTTGGAGAGCGTATCGACATAGATGGTGTACTTGTCGTCGATGTTGAAAAACCAGCGGTACGAGGGCATAATCTTACCCTCGCCAAAGACCTTATAGACAGGTCGTCCGCCGAGCGTGTCGAGTGTCGTCGCCATGACCACCGTCGCCATCTCGGTATTCGGAATCAGTTTGGCGCGATAGGCTACCTTGTAGCGCAACACCTCGCCCGCATGGTAGAGTTGCGCCGATGCGGTCGCAGCAATCAACACGGCACAAAGGAAAAGGATGGAGTGTTTCATAATGTTGTGCGTATTACGGTCGTCTTACGAAGGGTTTAAGGGGGTTAAGAATTTCAAAGTTTAAGAGTGTTTTTTGGTTGTGCGTATAACGGGTTTCTTATCACGTGCGGCTGTTTCTGGGAGTTCTAAGAGTTCTAGGAGAACTAAGATAAGCAGCAACGTTGTTGTTTTTTTCTATCGCCCTCTGCCCTCTTAGAACTCTTAGTTCTCTTAGAATCGTCGTCACGCAACAACTTCGCCGTCATACCCTACGATATTTCCGAAAAATCCGTATCGGTGTTGCCCGAGTAGCGGTCGCGCAGGGTTCGCAGAGGGAGGTTTTGCGGTTGCGACAGCGTTGCATCGGCATCGAGCAGTTCGATGGCCGCAGCCTGTGCCACTTGCAATATTTGGTTATCGAGCGTCGGGTTGGCTATCTTCAAATCGAATGCCATACCGCTCTGCATCGTGCCGTTGATGTCGCCCGCACCCCTCAACCGCAAATCGAGTTCGGCGAGCCGGAAGCCGTCGTCGGTCTCGCACATCGCCTCCAACCGTTTGCGCGAATCGGCCGAGAGTTTCTCGCCCGACATCAATATACAGTACGACTGTTCGCCTCCGCGCCCGACACGACCGCGCAGTTGGTGCAACTGCGACAGCCCGAAACGCTCTGCCGATTCGATGACCATAACCGTCGCATTCGGCACATCGACACCTACCTCGATGACCGACGTGGCAACCAAAATATCCGCCTCGCCATCCTTGAATTGGCGCATCGACTCCTGTTTGTCGGCAGGTTTCATCTTGCCGTGGCAGACCGACACCCGATATTCGGGCAGCGGAAAATCGCGGATAATGGCCTCGAAGCCCTCTTGCAGATTTTTGTAGTCGCTCTTTTCGGACTCTTTGATAAGCGGATAGACTATATAGACCTGTCGCCCGAGAGCAATCTGCTTGCGCATGAATCCGAAGAGTTTCAATCGTGCCGAATCGAAGTAATGCACCGTCTTTACGGGTCTGCGACCCGGGGGCAGTTCGTCGATGACCGACACATCCAAATCGCCGTACAGCGTCATTGCCAACGTGCGCGGAATAGGCGTTGCGGTCATGACAAGAATATGCGGAGGTTGTGCGTTTTTCGTCCACATTCGCGCCCGCTGTTCCACTCCGAAGCGGTGTTGTTCGTCGATGACCACGAAGCCCAAATTGGCAAACTGCACCCTCTCCTCAATCAGTGCGTGCGTACCGACGATTATGTCGATTGCACCCTCTGCCAACGATGCGAGGATTTCGCGACGCTCTTTGGCTCGCGTCGTTCCCGTAAGTGCGGCTATGCGCACACCCACACCCTCGCACATGGCGGACATCGTCGCAAAGTGTTGTCGGGCGAGTATCTCGGTCGGAGCCATGATGCACGCCTGAAAGCCGTTATCGACAGCCAGCAGCATCGACAACAACGCCACGACCGTCTTGCCGCTGCCGACATCGCCCTGCAACAGCCGATTCATCTGGTAACCCGACACTGTATCCTGCCGTATCTCCTTGACCACCCGTTTCTGCGCCCCTGTCAGAGGGAAGGGGAGTTTGGTGTTGTAGAAGGTGCCGAATTTCTCACCAACGCGGTTGAATATGAAGCCGTCGCGGGCAGTGGTACGAGCCGTGCGACGAGATTGGATGTTGAGTTGGATGCCGAGCAGTTCGTCGAATTTCAGGCGGTATTGCGCTTGGCGCAAACGCTCTGCCGACTGCGGGAAATGGATGTTGTAGAGGGCTTCGGAGAGCGACACCAAACCGTAGCGGTCGCGCATGGCAACGGGCATATAGTCGGCGATGTCGTCGCGCACCAAACTCCACAGATTGCAGATTGTGTTGTAGAAACCTTTTTCGCCGAATGCCTCCGAGAGCCGCTCGGTCATGGGATAGATGCCCTGCAAGCCGCTCTGCTCGCGCCGTGCAAGAGCCTTTTCGACCTCCTCCACTTCGGGATGCACCATCGACAATTCGCCGCGATAGAATGACGGACGGCCGAAAATCATATACTCGCGCCCCGTTTCGAAACGCTTCTCCACCCACTTGATACCTTGGAACCATATCAGTTCCGCCGAACCCGTACCGTCGCCGACAAAGACCGAAAAACGTCGTTTGCGACCCTCGCCCGCAAAGGCTTTGCCCGTAACTTTGGCTCGGAACTGCACAAATGCGGCAGAGGTGTTCTCGTCGATGTCGCCGATGCGATAGACATGCGTACGGTCGATGTAGCGAAACGGGAAGCGGTAGAGCAAATCGCCCATGGTGCGGATGTTCGCCTCGCGTTCGAGCAACTTGGCACGAACTTCGCCGACACCCGGCACGAATTTTACGCTGTCCGTCAATCGTCCCATATTGCAAATGTACGAAATATATATTAAAACGGTTGGCGATAGAGGATTTATTGTTAATTTTGCTCTATCAAAACCATTCGGCACGTATGTCGCCGAGCAATGCCATGAACATAGAGAGATTTCAACGTCGCAAGACACACAGGGTACGCATAGGCTCAATCGAAATCGGAGGCGATTGTCCGATTGCCGTACAGTCGATGACCAACACCCCGACCGCCGATACCGCAGCGAGCGTTGCC
The DNA here is from genome assembly GCA_945494785.1 of uncultured Alistipes sp. GTDB lineage: Bacteria > Bacteroidota > Bacteroidia > Bacteroidales > Rikenellaceae > Alistipes. The sequence goes on along the minus strand of CALYVN010000003.1, from coordinate 7,981 downwards.
CAAATCGAGCGCATAGCCGATGCGGGTGCGCCGATAGTGAGGCTGACGGCGCAGGGTCGCAAAGAGGGCGAGAACTTCGCCGAAATCGTACCGCGTCTGCGCAGGGACGGTTATGCGACAGCCATAGTGGCAGACATCCATTTCGTACCCGAGATTGCCATGATTGCCGCCGATTATGTCGATAAGGTGCGCATCAACCCCGGCAATTACCGTACCGACAACGGCCGTTTGGAGGAGTTGATTGCCAAGTGCCGACAGCGCGGAGTGGCACTGCGCATAGGCGTAAATCACGGCTCGCTGGCACGCCATATCGTGGACAAGTGGGGCGATACGCCGCAGGGCATGGTGGCTTCGGCGATGGAGTTTTTGCGCATCTGCGCCAAGGAGCATTTCGACCAAGCGGTTGTGTCGATGAAATCGAGCAACACCCGCGTCATGGTACATGCCTATCGGTTGTTGGTCGAGGCGATGGAGGCGGAGGGGATGGATTATCCCGTGCATCTCGGCGTTACCGAAGCGGGCAACGGCATCGAGGGGCGCATAAAGAGTGCCGTGGGAATAGGTGCGTTGCTGGCCGACGGCATAGGCGACACCGTGCGCGTATCGCTGACCGAAGCACCCGAAAACGAGGTACCCGTGGCACAATCGCTCGTCGCATACTTCACCGAGCGCAAAGGTTGTTTCCGTGTCAATCATCCCGAGCGGTATTCGCCGTTCGAGTATCGTCGGCGCACTAATGCCGCCTACGTCGTCCACGACGAGATAACCGCCGATTACGATGTCGTTACCGCCGTATCGGAGAATCCGACAGCCGAATGGCGTGCCGCGATTCTGAATGCCGACACCCTGCGTCCGACGGTGATTCGCCGCCGTTACGACGATGCCGACTTTACGACGCTTGTCGTCAAGGCCGCTGCCGACATGGGGTCGCTGCTTTTGGACGGACTTGCCGACGGCGTCTGCATCGACGCACCGCAACACTCGCCCGAACTGCTGCGCGAGGCGGAGTTGATGATTTTGCAGGCGGCAAGGGTACGCATGTCGCACACCGAATACATAGCCTGTCCGAGTTGCGGTCGCACGCTCTACGACATAGAGACGACATTGGCGCAAATCAAGGCGCGTACCTCGCATCTGAAAGGGTTGAAAATAGGCGTCATGGGGTGCATAGTGAACGGACCGGGCGAAATGGCGGATGCCGATTACGGCTATGTCGGCTCGTCGGCAGGGCATATAACGCTCTATCGCGGTCGCGAGGTGGTCGCACGCAACATCCCGCAGGAGCAGGCTTTGGAGCGGCTGACGGAGTTGATAAAGGCAGACGGACGATGGCAAGAGTGATTCTCCCTTCCGCCTATTGGGGCGATATAGAGTATGTCGCGCGGCTCGTACAGGCAGGCGGGGATTGCGTCATCGACCTGCACGAACACTACATCAAACGGTCGTTGCGCAACCGTACCGAGATAATGACTGCCAACGGTACCATGCCGTTGTCGGTCTGTCTCTCTCATGCCGACCGACCGCGAACGCCACTGTGCGACGTGCGCATCGACTACTCCAAACGCTGGCAGCACCAACATTGGGTCGCCATCTGCTCCGCCTATCGGTCTTCGCCCTATTTCGACATGGTAGCCGATGTCATAGCCCGATTCTACGAGCGCGAATGGCGGTTTTTGGCGGATTACAACACCGAGATTCTCCACGCCCTTCTCGCACTGTGCGGCATCGCTCCGCGCTTTACGCTCTCGGAGGCATACATAGAGCCGCAGGCCGACGACATCGACCTGCGACCCAAAAAGCGGACGACCTCGTTCGAAGCACCGCGATATTTCCAACTCTTTTCCGACCGGCTGCCTTTTGCCGAAAATCTGTCGATACTCGATTTGCTGATGTGCGAAGGCGTTGCTACTGCCGACGTTTTAGGTAGTTGCCGATTGTAAGTTCCATCGAATCGACGCATCCGCCCGCATAGGCACGAATCGAATTGCGACCATGCAACTCGATTGTATCGGTGCGGAATACCCCCTGCGACAACGATTTGACGCGCACGGTGTCGCCATTGACGGTCAGCAACGGCGTTTCGCCCGACGAATAGAGGGTCAGGCACTGCCGCTTCGAGAGGCGGACATCGCGACCCTTGCCGACGATATGGAGTGTAGGCACGCGCTTGTTCCACAACGTGCGGTAGAGGTAGAATGCGTCTTTGCGTGCCGAGTGGTCGAACGCCACAAGGCCCGAATTGCACACTCCCGTTCGGTAGCGCGACGAGCCGAAATCGAAGAGCGTATTGAGCCACACGCCCCAAAACAGATTCTCGTCCACACGCGCGATGTAGCCCTCGTGGAACTGCCGTTGCCAACTCTCGGGTACGCGATGCGCCGTTACGCCGCGTTTGAAGGCGGTATTCGTCGTGCGACCGTAGGTGCCGGCAGCACCATAGCAGACAGCCTGCGCGAGGTGCGACCACGACAACGAGAGCGCATTCTGCCACACCGTCAAATCCTCGACCGAGCCTTTGTCCCAACCGACGCTCTGTTGCCACACGATAAGGTCGGTGATGAAATTGATGTCGCCGTCCTGATTGCTGCAAGCGACCGTCGGGCGCGTCGTATCCAACCGTTTGGCAAGGGCATTCATCTCGCGCACATACTCCAACTGCGCAGGATTGCGACCGCGCAGGTGGGTGAATATGCCCCACATAGCCACGCTCGGGTGGTTATAGTTCTGGATGATTATCTCGCTCAACTGCGCACGCCCGTTCTCCTTGTAGCGTGCCATGTCGAAATATGCCACATCGCTCAAAAACGGAGCCTGCGTCAGCGGTATGTCAATCCACGCCACCACACCCCGTCGATCGCATTCGTCGTAGAGGTACGGCGCATGGGGAGCCGTTACCGATCGCAAGGCATTGGCACCCATCTCCGCCATGATGCCCAAATCGGCATCGTAATTGCGGTCGGAGAGCGCACTGCCGACCGGCACGCGGTCGTGAGCCAGCGCGACACCGTGGATGAACACGCGACGCCCGTTGACGGTAAATTTCTTTTCGGGCGTAACCTCGATACGGCGGAATCCCGTCCGCAGCCGCAGGGTATCGTTGCCGACTGCCACCTCGACGGTATAGAGGCGCGGATGCGCAGGCGACCACAATTCGGGATTATCGACCGCAAACGGCACCTGCAACATCTTGCCGTCCACCTTCGCACGCACCGATTTGCCCGTTGCCATATAGCCGTCGGGTGCGAAAATATCAACCGACACCGTGCATGGCGCATCCTTTTTGCCCGAGAGCATAATGCCCACCGACCCTTCGACACGCGCATCGGTAATCGACTTTTGATGAATCAGCACACCGTCCGTACCGTAATAGGTCGGCGAAACGGCAACCGCATCGGTCGTAATCAGTTCGACATCGCGGTAGATGCCGCCATAGAGGTTGAGTTCGGTCGAGGTCGGCAGCACGTCGTTCTGAAAGGCGTTGCTGACCACCACCGCCAAAGTATTCGCCTCACCCCAAAGCACAGCATCGGTAATCTCGAAGGTAAATGCCGTCCATCCGCCCCGATGCTCGCCGATATGGCGACCGTTGATAAACACGTCCGCCACGCTCTGCACGCCGTAAAAACGGAGGAAAAGCCGCCGATTGCGCCACTCGGCAGGGATGTAGAGCGAACGCTCGTAGTTGGCCGTGGTTTGGCGATACGAGCCGTCGCCCGTCAAGGCATCGAGATTCCAAGTGTGAGGCAGACGCACATGGCGCGCCTCGTCGCTCGAATTTTCCTCCTTGAAATAGAATTTCCAATCGTTGTTCAGGATATAGACCTCGCGTGCCTGCAACCCGCAGACGGTTGCAACAACGCAAACAAGTATGGATAAAAGGTGCTTCATGGTATTTGGTTGTGCGTATAATGGTTATCTTATCACATGCGGCTTATATAGGAGTTCTGGGAGTTCTAGGAGTTCTATGAGAACTATGATACGCAGCAAGGTTGTTTATTTTTTTTCTATACGTCCTCTGCCCTCGCAGAACTCTTAGTTCTCTTAGTTCTCTTAGTATCGTCGGCAAGCAACAACCTCGCCGTCATTCCCGAGACCGATAAACCGCCATTTCTTTCGCAAAGTTAAAAAAAAACACTAACTTCGTGCAGAAATGGGAGGTTTATGAACATTTTCGACATCATAACGGCAATCGTCCTCGTATGGGCGATAGTGAGCGGCTGGCGAAGCGGATTCGTGGCGCAGCTGCTTTCGTTGGCAGGCATCATCGTCGGGTTGATTCTCGCCGTCCGCATCGGTGCGCAAATAGGTTTGTGGCTCGGCATCGACCCCAAATATGCCGCTGTGGCAGGATTCGCCATAACATTCGTGGCGACAATCATCATCGCTTTGGTACTGACGAAATTCCTCAAAGCGATGTTGTCGTTCATCGGGTTGCACTCGCTCGACACGCTGTTGGGCATAGTGTTGTCGATACTGAAATTCGCGTTGATACTCAGCGTGGCTTATGCCGCATTCGGCACGCTCAACGACGATTTGCGCCTCGTCGAGAAGCAGTATATCGATTCGTCGCGCACCTTCGCACCCGTGCGCAAGGCTTCGGAGTCGGTATTCCCTTACATCGAGTGGCTCAAAGAGCAAATTCCGCACTCCAAAACCGACGACGACAAATGAAAATGCGCGGGCTTGTCATACGCTCCACCGGCAGTTGGTACACCGTTGCCTGCGAGGACGGCGTGCAGCGCGAATGCCGCATACGCGGTAAGTTGCGGTTGCGCGGAGTGCGCTCGACCAACCCCGTCGTGGTCGGCGACAACGTCTGTGCAGAGCAGGACGAGCGCGGCGAGTGGAACATCTGCGACATCGCACCGCGCCGCAACTACATCATCCGCAGAGCCTCGAATCTCTCGAAAGAGTCGCATATCATAGCCGCCAACATCGACCGTGCGATGATAGTCGCAACGATAGCCGAACCCGTTACCGCACCCGAATTCATCGACCGCATGCTCGTAACGTGCGAGGCGTACAAGGTGCCGGCAACGCTGCTGCTCGCCAAGAGCGACCTGCTTGCCGACCGCGCGGACGAGGTCGCCGCATTCCACCGCACATACGAGGATGCGGGTTACGAGGTCATCGACCTTTCGGCAATCGACGGGCGCGGAGTGGAGCGCGTAAGGCAACAGACCGCAAGCGGCATAACGCTCCTCTCGGGCAATTCGGGCGTCGGCAAATCGACGCTCGTAGGGCTGCTCAATCCCGCGCTCGACATACGCACGGGTGCAATCTCGGAGAGTACGGGCAAAGGCCGCCATACGACGACCTTTTCGACGATGTATCCCGTCGGCAGCGAGGGTTACATCATCGACACCCCGGGTATCAAGGGTTTCGGTCTCATCGACATCGACGACAAGGAGTTGTGGCACTACTTTCCCGAGATGATGCGGCTTGCGCCCGACTGCCGATTCTACAACTGCACCCATACCCACGAGCCGCATTGCGCCGTGATTCGGGCTGTGGAGAGCGGCGAAATGGCATATTCGCGCTATGAAAGTTACCTGAAAATCCTCGACGAAGATGAAAAATACCGAAAGTAGTACGCTCTCGCGCGCCCAAGCCGAAGAACGCGCCCGCTATCTTGCCGAGTTTATGATGCCCGAGCGTTTCGATGCACTGTGCCGTGCGCTCGACAGCCGCACGGACTATATGACGGTGATGACCGAAAATATGTTCCACCCTCAAAACGCAAGCGCAATAGTCCGCCACTGCGAGGCCTTCGGCATACAAAACATCCACACGGTCGAAAACCTCTGCCCCTTCAACCCCAATCTGAACATCGTGCGCGGCACCGACAAGTGGATCGACATCAACCGCCACGCCTCGACCGGCGAGGCTCTGCACGCACTCAAAGCGCAAGGCTACCGTATCGTCGCCACCACACCCCACCGCGAGAGTTGCACGCCCGAAACGTTCGATGTCGGCAAGGGTCGTTTCGCCCTCGTGTTCGGCACCGAGAAGCAGGGCATATCCGACGAGGTCATCGGCTCGGCAGACGAATTTTTGCGGATTTCCATGTGCGGATTGGTCGAGAGCCTCAACGTCTCAGCTTCGGCGGCGATACTGATTTACATCCTCTCGCAACGCATGCGCCGCGAGGTCGCCGATTGGCACCTTACGGCCGACCGACGGGCGCAACTGCTCTACCGCTGGTGCCGCGAATCGGTCAAAGATGCCGACGGAGTGCTGGAAAGGGGAGGGTTTTGAGTGGCTATCCACTAATCACTAATCACTGCCCTTGTACCTCCTGCACGGCACGGGAGAGGGTATTGTCGATAGGGTAAATGAAGTAATAGAATGCGCTGTTGTCCAACTCGGAGTTGCGGGCGATGAAGGCTCGCAGTTGCGCCTCGATGATGCGGCGCGAACGGGCTATGTCGCGCGGTACGGGGCGGACGCCCTGCTCTGCCGCGTATGCCACAAATCTGTCGAACAGTCCCTTGTCGCCGTCGAACATACGTTGCAAATCGGCGGTGGTGCGTGCGGCACTCAACTCGGTACGATGACGGTCGGAGTAGGCTATCGTATAGCGGTAAAGGATGTTGCGACCGCTGACCTCGACATAGTATTTGGTAACGTTGGTCGTATCGAGCGGCATGAATATATCGGGCATGATGCCTCCTCCGCCATAGACCGTGCGACCCTTCGGCGTGGTGAAGCGCAGCGAATCGGCGAAACGGATGCTGTCGGCCGAGAAAAATTCGTTGTGGTTGAAGCGGTTGATTATATCCATCTCGTAGTCGTCGCTGCCTGCCGAGTAGGGTTTTTGAATCGACCGACCCGTAGGCGTATAGTAGCGTGCCACCGTGAGCCGCATTGCCGAGCCGTCGCCGAACTCCACCTGCGACTGTACCAAGCCCTTGCCGAACGAACGGCGGCCGATAATCACTCCGCGGTCGTTGTCCTGCAATGCCCCCGCCAGAATCTCGCTCGACGAGGCACTGCCCTCGTCGATAAGCACCGCCAAAGCGATGTCGGTCGCCGAGCCACGACCGTCGCTGTATTGTCTTATGCGCTTGTGGTTGCGGTCTTCGGTATAGACAATCAGGCTGCGAGCCGGCAAAAATTCGTTGGCTATGAGTATCGCTTGGTCGAGGAATCCGCCGCTGTTGCCCCGCAAATCGAACACCAACCGCGTCATGCCCTCCTTGCGCAGACGGGCGACAGCCTCGACAACCTCCTTGTAGGAGGTGCGCGAGAATTGCGACAGTTTGACGAAGCCGACGCAGTCGGTCAGCATCACCGCAGCCTCGACGCTGTGCAGAGGAATGGCATCGCGCGTAACGACGACCTCGACAAGGTCTGCGATGCCGTTACGTTCCAGCGCAAGCCGCACCTGCGTACCCCGCTTGCCGCGCAGCCGTTTCATAACCGACGTGGTAGTCATCTTCTGTCCCGCTATCACGGTGTCGTTCACCTTGATTATGCGGTCGCCGCCCTGCACACCCGCCTTTTGGCTCGGACCCGACGGAATCACGTTCAGCACGATGACCGTATCGGTCGCCATGTTGAAGACCACGCCGATACCGTCGAATTCGCCCTGCAAAGGCTCCTCCGTCTGCTCGAACTCACGGGCAGGGATATAGACCGAATGCGGGTCCAATGCCTTCAATATGGCGGGAATCGCCATTTCGGCAATGGAGTCGGCAGAGATGGAATCGACATAATCGTGTTCTATCATCGACACGACCCGTCCCACCTTGCCGCCATCAGAGATGTGCGACAGCAAAGCCGACACCTGCTCACCCGTAACGCGCCGCCCGTAAGAGCGACCGACAAGCCAACCGATGACAAATATCGCAACGACGACTATTGCAGTAAAAAGGTTATGACGATTCATGGTGTGTTGGTTGTGCGTATAACGGGAAACTTATAACGAGCGACCTTTTATAGGAGTTCTGGGAGAACTAAGAGAACTATGATATAGCAG
>CALYVN010000002.1 GCA_945494785.1 uncultured Alistipes sp. | reverse complement strand
TGGATTCTGTTGCGCAGCAATATCAAAAAGAATCGTGCGGCTGCTGCCGTAACGGAGAGCGATGCCGACAACCTCGCCGACGGAGCAGACGGCGTAATCAGACAGAGCGTCGCGGAGGTTTCGGAGGCGATGCGTCTTGCAACCAAGATTTACGACCGAACGATGATTGCCGTATTCAAGGAGAATCGCAAGGTACTGCGCGAGGTGATGCAGCAGTCGGACGAACTCTATGCCAAGGCGAAGGAGCGCAAACAGAATATAATGTCGGTACTCTCCGCATTGAAGGACAACGAGATTTCGGTGGCATACTACTATGCGCAGGCGGTCGATTACATCACCGAGGTAGCGCGGTCGCTGTGCAACATCACACACCCCTGTTTCGAGCATATCGACAACAACCATGAGGGCATGAACAAGGAGCAAATCGAGGATTTGATGCGCATAAACGACGATGTCGAGGTGATATTCGCGCGGGTCAATCTGATTCTGCAACGCAACGACTTTACGGAGGCGCACATGGTTGTCGAGTTGCGCGATGCGCTGTTCGAGAGCATCTCGGAATCGATGACCACGCAGTTGCGCAGCATCAAACACAAGGAGACTTCGACCAAGGCGAGCATGCTCTACATAACCATTCTGAACGAGACCAAGACAATGGTGCTGCATACGCGCAATCTGATAAAATCGCAACGTTATTTTGTTCAACACAAATACTATGAAACTCAAATACGGAACCGATGACCGTCCTGCTGCCGGTGCAATGTTGTTGTACGGGTTGCAGTGGTTTATGATATGTATCCCCGTAGTGCTTACGAGCACCTTCATCGCACCCGAAGGCGAAACGGTCTGCTTTACGCAGAAGTTGTTTGCCGTAATGGGTTTGACGATGGTCGTACAGGCCTTGTGGGGTCATCGTCTGCCGCTTGTGGCAGGCCCTGCCGCAGCATTGCTTATGGGGGTTATCGCCGCTTCGGCACAAGGCTACGGGTCGGAGACCATCTACCCCTCGATGATAATAGGCGGCGCAATGGTTGCAGGCATCGCGGCATGCGGAGCATTGTCGAAACTGCAACGCATCTTTACACCGCGTATCGTATTGTCGATATTGCTGTTGGTGTCGTTCACAATCGCCAAACCGATAGTCGAATTGATTTTCTCCGATGCCGAGCATCAGTTGTCGGCATTTGTCTTCTCGCTCGTCTGCGTAATGGTCATGGCGGTTGCCAACAATCTGCTGCGCGGTGTGTGGAAGACTACCGTGGTGATATGGGCTATGATACTCGGGTCGCTTATCTACTACTGCTTTACGGGCTTTCCATCGCAGTTCGCCACCGATACTGTTGCGCCGCGCTTGTCGGTGTGGCCGATGAAGTTCGATGCAGGAGTGGTGTTGGCGTTCGTATTCTGCTACGTCGCCCTGCTGATAAACCAAATCGGCTCGGTACAATCGTTGGGCGATATGATAGGCGCGGGTGATATGGCCAAGCGCAACAAACGGAGTGCGGGCATCACGGGTCTGATGAATATCGTGGCAGGAGCATTGGGCGTTATCGGTCCTGTCGATTATTCGCTATCCCCGGGTGTTGTGGCATCGACATCATGCGCATCGCGACATACGGTTATCCCTGCTGCCGTGGGTATGATTCTGCTCGCCTTCTTTCCGAAGGTCGTTGCGGTGTTGCTGACCATTCCGCTGCCGGTTATGGGTACGGTGTTGCTCTATCTCATGGCTACACAGGTGGCTGCGGGATTGGGGATGATACAGACGACGAAATCGGTCGCTACCTTCAAGGACGGATTGATACTCGGCATTCCGATAATGTTCAACATCGTTTTGTCGTTCGCTCCGCAACAGGCTGTCGATGCCATTCCTGCACTGATTCGTCCGATTGTGGGCAACGGCTTCGTAATGGGCATAATCATTATATTGCTGCTCGAACATCTGTTGTTGAAGCGGGAGAGCCGATAGGAATGGAGTTGCCGTATATAATAACGCCGTGCATCGGATGATGCACGGCGTTTTGTCGAATGGTCGCAATCGGTTACTTCTCTGCCGAGCCAACCATGCGGTACTTTTCGCACAGAAGTTCGACAACCGGTTCGACAGCCTTCGGGAATACCTTGCGGAGGTCGATTTCGTTGCTTTCGAGCAGTACGCCTTTGAGCGCACGCATGAAATTGTCTTTGATTTCGGTGGCGAGATTGACCTTGACTATACCGTTGGCAATCGCCTCGCGCACCTGCGAATGAGGAATGCCCGAACTGCCGTGGAGTACGAGGGCTGCATCAGTGGCCTCATGTATCTCGCGCAGACGGTCGATGTCCAAATGCGGCTCCTCCTTGTAAAATCCATGCGCCGAGCCTATCGCAACAGCCAACGCATCGACACCTGTCAGTTCCACAAAACGTGCCGCATCGGATGCTGTGGTAAAACCGCCACCCTGCTGCTGGCCGAGTTTGGCGACATAACCCAACTCCGCCTCGACATTGGCACCGTAAGGACGTGCCAACTCCACGACACGGCGCGTGGTTGCCACATTCTCGTCGAACGAACTTTCGCTGGCATCTATCATCACCGAATCGAAACCGGCATCGAGGCATCGTTCCGCCAATTCGACCGAACTGCCGTGGTCGAGATGAATCCAACCCTGCACACCGTAGTCGGCAATCGCCTGTCGTCCCATGGCAACCGCCTGTTTCAGTCCCATATAATCTATCGAACTGCGCGTGAGTTGCAACAATACGGGAGCCTGCGTGCGTTGTGCGGCACGCATTACGGCAGTAAGGGTCTCGAAATTGTAGAAGTTGGTTGCCAGAACGGCGCATCGACGCTTTTGGCACTCTTTGAGAAGTTCTTTGACATTCATAGCGTTGAACAATTATCGTTAAATCGTGTTTGTCGTAACGGAAGGTTGTGCAAATATACTAAATTTATCGATACGGCAAGGCACAAGAGTAATGTTCATCCCGCTCTTAAAACGACATATAGGCAGAAAAATGCGCCGAATAGGATTTTTTTCTTATATTTGCAGAGATTATTGTTTCGCGCAAGTCGCGAAATCGAAAAAAACGACATGATGGATAATACCTCATTCGATGACATAAGGGCTTATTACGACGATGAAATTCCCGCAGCGATGGAGCGTATTGCCGATGATCCGATGCTCGAACCTGCAGCAAAATTCGCTTTTCCGAATATCGACATCGCGCTGATACGCGAAGCAATCCGCAGTTGCCGGAATACGCACGACATTCAGAGCCGTATTCTCTATCCCGCGATTCAGCAGATTATCGACTCGACGATAGACAATTTCACACAATCGGGTTTGGAGAACGTGGCGCACGAAGGCGGCCAACTCTTCATATCCAACCATCGCGACATATCGCTCGATGCGTTTATGTTGCAGTACATGCTATTTTCGCACGATTTGCCGACTACGGACATCGCTTTGGGCGACAATCTGCTGCGTCCGCAGATAGTCGCCGATATATGCCGAGCCAACAATATGGTGAAGATTATCCGCAAGGACGATGTCTCGCCTCGCGAATTTTTGGAAAATTCGCGCCACCTGACCGAGTATATCCGTCTGCGTATCGAGGCAGGTCGCTCGATGTGGATAGCGCAACGCAACGGCCGAACGAAAGATGGGCGCGATGCCACCGACCAAGGGGTGTTGAAGATGCTCGGAATGAGTGGCGATGGCGATTTTGCCGCCGATTTTTCACGTCTGCATATTACTCCTGTCGCCGTGTCGTATCAATACGAGACGTGCGACGTGCGCAAGGCATTGGAACTCGCGGCTCGTGCCACGGGCGAGCCTTACCGCAAGCAGCCTAACGAGGATTTCGAAAGTATCATGTGCGGCATATCGGCACAAAAGGGCGATGTGAACATCACGGTTTGCCGGCCTATCGGCGACGACGAGTTGCAGGAGATGGCTGCACTGCCGAAACCCGAAGCATACAAGGCTCTGGTGGAGGCTATCGACAAGCGTATCACAGAGGCTTATGTTCTGCACGACACCAATTATATAGCGCACGATATTCTGCACGGAGACAACCGTTTTGCCGACCGCTACACGGCGGAGCAGCAGGCACGGTTTTGCAATCGTCTGTCCGATGCCGAGCGTGCGTTCAGCGCGAGTGCCGAGACAGCCCGCGAGATATTCCTCGGCATTTATGCCAACCCTGTCGATTCCAAAGAGGCAATAGGTTAGAGAGGGTTTGAGTAAAAAACATCACGCGCCCCCGCTTCGGCAGGGGCGCGTGAAATCGTATCGGACTCTTCTGTTACCGCTTGCGTGTCAGTGTCAGCGAAGAGCCGTTTTCGCCTTCGAGTTTCAGAGTGTTTTCATCCAAATCGGCAATAGTCCACGTCTCGATAAAATCGAACTCCTGTCCGTTGCCGCTACTGCGGCCTGCAAGCGAAAGAGTGTCGCCGTCGAGTTGCCAAGCCGAATAGAGGAGCGTGGCTGTGCCTATCTGCTCCGCTTCGCCCCCGATGCGCAACGAGAAACCTTGTTCGAAGTCGCCGTTGCGATAGGTCCAATCGCCTATCAGAAGATTGTATTCGCGCGATGTTGCAACGGCAACGGCAACGGCTGTGCCGATTCCGTTCTCGATGTCGCCCTCATACTCTATCGTTACGGGCGAGCCGATAAGCAGTCCGTGGCAGTCGGAGCGGTCGGCATCCATGGTACCGAACGTTACCTTGTCGCCGTCCGTCGTTACTACCGTAACCGTATTTACGGTTGCATCGCCTATGACGCCTGTCAGCGAGTTGTGTTTCGATTGGCAGCCGACGATCATCAATGCAGCAAAGAGTGCGGACAATAAAAAGTTTGTACGCATGAATCCGATTCTATTGTTTGGCATTTTTTGCTTTTACGTATTCGTCTATGGCTTTTGCGGCACGCCGACCTGCGCCCATTGCCAAAATCACGGTTGCCGCACCCGTTACGGTATCGCCTCCCGCAAAGACCCCTTCGCGAGTGGTGCGTCCGTCGGCATCGGCGGCAATGCAACCCCGTCGTGTGGTTTCGAGACCCGACGTGGTGGAGGCGATAAGCGGATTGGGCAATGTACCGAGTGCCATAATCACCGCATCGCATTCAATCCGAAAATCGGAGCCGGCAACCTCGACAGGCGAACGGCGACCGCTCTCGTCGGGCTCACCCAACTCCATCCGCACGCAATTTATTTCGCGCACCCAACCGCGTTCGTCGCCGATGATGCGCGTCGGATTGGTCAGCATACGGAACTCTATACCCTCCTCCTTGGCATGATGCACCTCCTCTCGACGTGCGGGCAATTCGGTTTCGCTGCGACGATAGACGATTGTGGCATCCGCGCCCAATCGCTTGGCTGTACGGACGGCATCCATCGCCACGTTGCCTCCGCCGACCACAACCACACGCCGACCGACATATATCGGTGTATCCGATTCGTTGTCGTAGGCACGCATCAAATTGGCTCGCGTAAGAAATTCGTTGGCAGAGAATACTCCGTTGAGGTTTTCGCCCTCGATGCCCATAAAACGCGGCAATCCTGCACCCGACCCGATGAATACGGCGTCGTACCCCTCGTCGTCGAGCAGAGAATCGACAGTTACGGTACGGCCGACGACGACATCGGTTTCGAAGGTTACGCCCAACCGACGCACTGCCTCAATCTCCTTGCGGACAATCGCCTGTTTCGGCAGACGGAATTCGGGGATGCCGTAAACCAGCACACCGCCCAATTCGTGCAATGCCTCGAATACATCGACCTTGTAACCCATCTTTGCCAAATCGCTTGCACAAGCCAACGACGACGGTCCGCTGCCGACAACCGCCACACGATGGCCGTTGGTTGCGGGTGCCGCATGTTCGGCAGTGCGGTGTTCCAACTGCCAATCGCCGATAAAACGCTCCAATTTGCCTATCGCCACCGCTTCGCCCTTGATGCCGAGTATGCACGAGCCTTCGCACTGCGTCTCTTGCGGACAAACACGCCCGCAGATGCTCGGCAGCGACGAATCTTCGGCAATGATGTCGGCAGCCGCAGAGAAATCGCCCTCTTTGAGTCGCTCGATGAAACGCGGAATTTTAATGCCTACGGGACACGCGGTAACGCATCGCGGATTTTTGCAATCCAAACAGCGTGTCGCTTCCAACATCGCCTCGTTGGCATTGTAGCCGTAGCATACCTCCTCGAAGTTGGCGGCACGTTGCGCCGGATTTTGTTCGCGCACCGGCACGCGCGGTATTTTGTTTGCCATAATTCGCTACTTGTCTAAACCGATATTGCATTTGTGTCCCGCCTCGCGTTCGCGCATAATCGCCAATGCCCGCTCCTCCTGTGTACGGTACATTCCCTGACGGCGCATGGCTTCGTCGAAATCGACCTCGTGGCCGTCGAATTCGGGACCATCCACGCAGGTAAAGCGTGTTTTGCCGGCAACAGTTACCCGACACGCACCGCACATACCCGTACCATCGACCATAAGGGCATTGAGAGAAACCGTGCAACCAATACCCAACTTCTTGGTGGTAAGCGCGACGAATTTCATCATTATCATAGGGCCTATCGCCACGCATCGGTCGAAGGTGTTGCCCTCCGCAACCAACTTTTCGAGCAATGCCGTAACCAATCCGTGAAAACCTCGCGAGCCGTCATCGGTAGCTATGTGCAACCGACCGACACGCGCCAATTCGTCGGTGTAAATCAACATCCGTTCGCTCTTGGCTCCGACGATTACATCGGCCTCGATGCCGTGTTCGTGCAGCCACTTTACTTGGGGATATACGGGTGCCGTACCGACTCCGCCACCTATGAATACGAATCGGGTACGGTGCAACTCCTCGTCCGACATACTCACGAAATCGGATGGCCGTCCGAGCGGTCCGGCAACATCGGCAAACGACTCGCCGACCTCCTTTGCCACTATTTTGCGCGTGGATACGCCCAACGCCTGCGTTACCAACGTTATCGTCCCGTCTGCCGTGTCGTAATCGGCAATGGTCAGCGGTGTGCGCTCGCCGTTGCCGTCGGCACGAACGATGACGAACTGCCCCGGTAAAGCCGATTTGGCAATGCGCGGTGCATGGACGCGCGTGAGGAATATGCCGTCGGCAAGCAGTCGCTTTTCAACTATCTCAAACATATATCGTTCGGTTTAACTATTTCTCAATCAAAGCGGTAACCTTTACGCTCAAAACAGGTCGTCCAGCATCATCGGTAATAATTCTGATGCGGTCGGCAACTGCCCCGAACGGACATTTCGACGGATGCAGAACAACGGTCAATATCGTTTTGCCACCCGCTGCAACGGTGCGTCTGTCGGGCATGATGACCGCGACAACGCCTCGTTCGGTCTCGACATGGCGCAGATGCAGCGGCGCACTGCCCGCATTGTGCAGCACAATCGTCCGTCGTTGCGCCACGTCGGTACTTTTGAGCGTCCCAAATTTAATAAAATTTTCCGACAATTGTGCCGCAGGCTCTCCATTGTCGCCCTCACGGTTGCGGCTGTCTATCGCCATACCGCTTATAATCAACTCGTAATCGGAGGCCTTGCCATCGATGGAAATCGTCGCCAAATCGCGCATCGTGCCATAGACGGCACACACCTCAGTCAATATGTAGCCGAAATCTATCACCCCCTCCTCGTGAGGAGCAAGGGTGTGCGGATGGCGTATATCGAGCCGACTCTCGATTGTCGCAAGCTTTATGTCGATTCGCACCGCCTTGTCGGAATCGTTTATCATGCCGATTGCACTGCGTTGGGCAGAGCCGTGTTCGACATAGCCGAACGCATGGGCGTTCGATTCTAACCGTATGCCGTTGCCTATGGCGAGCGGATAACGTTCGACAATGCTCTTTTTGCGGGGTTTTACCCTACCCGTTACCGTCAGTGTTTCTGCCCTGCCTTGCGATGTCGAGACGGTTACCTTGCGCGAAAACGCCCCTGCGGGGTAATCCATAGGGTCGAAACGGACGATAATCTCGCCATCTGCGCCTGCTTGTACGGGCTTGCGCGAGAACTCCGCCTTCGTACAGCCGCACGACGATGCAACATCGATTACAACCACAGGCACGTCGGCGACGTTGGTAAAACGAAACGTATTCGACACAATGCCTCCATCCTCATTTATCGTGCCGAAATCGTGTTGCGACTCGGCAAAACGCAATGCCGACTGGGCCGTCGCAACCGTTGTCACAACCGATAATGCGAATAGCGAAAGGCCGAATATGACTAATCTGTTCATCACAGGGCAAAGTTATATTTTTTTGCATTTTTTGCACAAAATTTTTGCAGGAATAAAAAATAGCCGTATATTTGCACCACGAAAATCGGGAAAACGGGTGTACCGTTGCCCGATTCTGTTTCGAAGGTTCTTTAAAAACGCCTGAATAGCTCAGTCGGTTAGAGCACATGACTGTTAATCATGGGGTCCTAGGTTCAAGTCCTTGTTCAGGCGCATTTGCGCGAGGGTTGCAAGAGCAACTGCCCACTTGTACGCTGCGGATGCAGTGTTGTGGATAGCATGTTCCGTTGCGGCGGGCAGTGATGCTCGCAGTCCCGAGCCATTTTTTGAAACGGGAGTTTAGCTCAGCTGGTTCAGAGCATCTGCCTTACAAGCAGAGGGTCGGGGGTTCGAATCCCTCAACTCCCACACAATTCCAGAATCCGTCAGACCACTACTTTGTAGTGGTCTTTTTTTGTTTTGTGTCCGCCTCGCTTACAAATAAATTTGACACTGTCGGACACAAAACAAAAGGGTGATTGTTTATCGCCCGACGGATTCTGAAACGGGAATTGATGGTTTCGAATTGTGGTCGGGGGTTGCCGAAATAATTGTGTTTTATTTTCAGCGGTATTTCGGCGACGGCTTCGCCGTTCGAATCCCATGATTCCGGATGTTGCTCTTTGAGGATGATTTCCTGCAAGTGCCTTGCCGGAATTGCTTCTCGCGGCAAAAACTTTTGCAGTGCGGTGGCAGCCGTATCGATAAATTGCTTACCTTTGCGTCGCAAAACTTAAAAACCAACCAAAAATGTCGGTAGAGAGTACCACAAGAGCCGTAACGACATTGCGGCTCAAAGAGATGAAGGGGCGCGGCGAGAAAATATCGATGCTCACCTCTTACGATTTTTCCATGGCAACGATAGTCGATGCTGCAGGTATCGACGTGATATTGGTCGGCGATTCTGCCGCCAACGTTATGGCGGGTTACGAAACCACACTACCCATAACGCTCGACCAGATGATTTATCATGCACGCTCGGTTACGCGGGCAGTCAAGAGGGCTTTGGTGGTTGTCGATATGCCGTTCGGCACATATCAGGGCGACTCGCAAGCGGCACTCGATTCGGCAATCCGCATAATGAAGGAGACGGAGGCCGATGCCGTAAAGATGGAGGGCGGCGAGGAGATTTTGGACTCCATAAAGCGTATTCTTTCCGCCGGCATACCGGTTATGGGTCATCTCGGGCTGACTCCGCAGTCGATTCACAAATTCGGCACATATACCGTCCGTGCCAAAGAGGAGGCAGAGGCACAACGGCTGTTGCACGATGCCCATCTGCTCGAAGAGGCAGGTTGTTTCTCGATTGTGTTGGAGAAGATTCCCGCGACGCTTGCCACACGGGTTTCGCAGGAGTTGAGCATCCCGACAATAGGCATAGGCGCAGGGGCAGGTACCGACGGACAGGTATTGGTCATCCACGACATGTTGGGTATCAACAAGGGCTTCTCGCCACGTTTTCTGCGACGATATGCCGATTTGCACGAGGTCATGTCGGATGCCGTTTCGCGCTATATCGAGGATGTCAAATCGGGCGATTTCCCCAACGACAAGGAGCAATACTAAACGCTTCCTTTGTTTGCAACAAAAGACCGCACATTTGCGGTCTTTTTGCGTATCTGTCAGAATGTAAACCGTACCGCAAAATAGTAGGTGCGCGGATAGGCATAGAGGTAGCGCGAGGCCTGCGGGCGGAAGGTATATGCACCTGCCAACCAATTCCGTTGCAGGCGCGACGATTCGTAACCGCTGTAAACCGTATTGCGCCCGCCGAGCAGGTTGCCGACAGAGAGATAGAAGGTCAAGCGCGAATGCGAATGGCGATCGATAAAACGCGGCAGATGCGGTGCGGTATAGATGCGTTTGTCGAAGCGGCTCAAATATAACGTTTTGGAGAGCGACAAATCTATCGAGAAGGCATCCTTCAACCGCTCCTGACGCATAAATTCGTCGAACAATTCGGGCGAATCGGCCATATATGCCACCCGTTCGGTACGGCGCAAAAACGACGGCGTAACATAGCGCAATCCTGCATACGCGGCATTGACCGATACGCCCCAACCTCTGTTGAAATAGGCTATTTCGGCAGTTGCCATAACCTGCGGCGCACCGCCGACCGTACATTTACCGACATAACTCTGCACTCGGTCGCACAGCAGACGGTTGTCGTTGTCGGCATAGAGCGTTATGCGCGGATTGGCTGCATATTTGTAGCGACCTGCCGCCAAAGCAGCCGATATGCGCCAATGTTCCGCAAGTCGCACATTCAACTCCGCCTCAACCCCGTAACGCAACACATCGATTCCCGACACGACCATATCGGCATATTCGCCCGAAGTGTCGTCGTAAAGCCTGTCGCTCTCCGTATCGCTACGCGTAAGCGAGCAGAAAGCGGTAGCCGACAAATCGATTTTCTCGCCCGCAAATGTATAGACCGCTTCGGCGGCGAATGTCTTGCGCAACACGGGATTGTCGATGGTGCGGTTGTTGTAATCGGCCTGCAAAAACAGATTCTCCGCCTCCGGCATATCGCCACGCACCAACGCCGCCAAGCGCAAGCGGTGTTGCTTCGATATATCGTAACCGACAGCCAACCGCAGGGCATAAGGCGACAAACGCACGACGCGCGAACGACCATAGGAGTTGTCGGCAAAGAGTTCCTTGCGATAGAAGCCTTTGCGGACAATGCCGCCATAGCCGATTTCGACCGTCGCATCGACATACAGTTCGGATGCAACGTAATTCAAGGCACAAAAGAGCGATGCCGAAGTTCGCGACAAGGCATAGTCGTAACCGTAGCGGTCGCCTTCGTCTATACGGCGATTGGGTGTAAGCAGATTGTTCTGCAACGAATTGCAGAAGGCATCGTCGTCTATCAGATAGTGGTCTATGTCGGTAATCGGTCTGCCACCGAGCAAATCCCGCATCTGTTTGTAACGACGACTGCGGTCGTAGAGAGCATCGATGCCGTATGTGATTCGCATATTTTTGGCGAGCGCAGTGGTCGCTGCCACCCGCATCTGCAACCGCGTAATCCGCTCTACCCTGTCGGCAACCGCATACACCGATTCGTCGCCCGTCAAACGGTTGCGTGCCACAAGTTCGTCGAAATCTATCTGCGTATAGCGTGTATCGCCTCGTCGCCATGCGTCCGCCACCATGTCGGCAACTGCTGCATCGGTAAAATAACTCGGCATACGGCGATAGTTGTCGGGTGCAGGTGTCGGTGCATCGAACCAATCGAGAATACTGTAACGCCTGATACCGAGCGTTGTACCCACCGATGCCGACAATGAGGTCTGCGCCGTTATCTGCCCTTCGTACATGGCAACAGCCACAGGCACCATGTCGCGTCGCACATGCGAATTGCGCACCTTGCCGTTCTGATAACCCCACGAAGGCGAATAGAGCGTGTTGCCGCGCAATCCGAAAGCCTCGCGGGTCGAGGCCTGTCGCGTTCCGCGCTCCACAGGCGACAGCAGCACTACGGCAGAGAGTCGGTGCAGCGAGTCGAATTGCTTTACCGCCATAACATCGAGCGACATTTCGTTGGTAAAGATGCTTTTGATGTGCGCATCGCGCCCCGTGCGTGCCGATACATCGACCGCAAGCGACCAATTACGCCCTGCATGCCATGCCGTATTGGCATTTATGCCCGCCAGATAGTTGCGCGACGAGAGATTGAAGGCAACCGAAGTGCGCTCCTGTACAATGGTGTCGCAAGCATACTCCGCATTGCCGAATGCTCCTCCTGCCGATGCAGAGGAGAATGTTAGGCCGTCCGTTTCGTTGCGCACGAGTTGCAGGCGTGTTGCCGCAGAGCGGTACAACCCTTCGACGCAGATGCCGCCGAGAGAAGTTTGCCGTTCGGCGAGCGATGCACCGCGACGCATGGTGCGGACAAAGCGGAAGTTGTAGTCGAGCAGTCGGCGTCCGTACGATTTGCGGGGAGTGTCGGCGACAATCGAATCGGTCTGCAACTCCACCGCTTCCGTCGTTTCGTCTTCAAACAGTTTGTAATAACGATAGTCGTGCAAATCCTGCCCATAGGCGGAAATGCACGACAAAATCGCAATCAAAAGGAGTATGTATCTGCAAAGGCGCATTATCGTTGCAATGCAGCCCACAACATATCTTTGAGCGTTGTGATGTTCAAGCCCGAAACCGATGAAATAAATACCGATTCGACATTCGCAGGCAGATGTGCGCGCATCTGCTCAATCAGTTCATCGTCGATCATATCGCACTTGGTGATGGACAACAGCCGCTGTTTGTCGAGCAATTCGGGATTGTACTGCGTCAATTCGCCGAGCAGAATCTCGTAATCGCGGCATATATCGTCGCTGTCGGCAGGAATCATAAACAGCAATATCGAATTGCGCTCGATATGGCGCAGAAAGCGTGTACCCAAGCCTTTGCCCTCGTGCGCACCCTCGATGATACCCGGAATATCCGCCATGATGAACGACTTGTGGTCGCGCACCTCGACAATACCCAGATTGGGTTCGAGGGTCGTAAAGGCATAGTTGGCGATTTTCGGCTTGGCAGACGACACGACCGACAGCAGCGTACTCTTGCCGGCATTCGGAAAACCGACCAAACCGACATCGGCGAGTACCTTCAATTCCAAAACGAACGTACCTTCGGCACCCTCTTCACCCGGTTGCGCATAACGCGGAGCCTGATTGGTGGCCGAACGGAAATGCCAATTACCCAATCCGCCGCGACCGCCTTTGAGCAGTACCAACTGTTCGCCGTTCTCCGTAACCTCACCTACCACTTCGCCCGTTTCGGCATCTTTGGCAACCGTACCGAGCGGAACAGGAATAATGATGTCTTTTGCATCCTTACCCGACGAACGGGCACCCGAGCCGCATTCGCCATCTTCGGCAAATTGGTGGCGTTGGTATTTGAGATGTATCAGCGTCCAATACTGACTGTCGCCCTGCAAAATAATACTGCCACCCTTGCCGCCATCGCCGCCGTCCGGACCACCGAAAGCCACGAACTTCTCGCGACGAAAATGCGCCGAGCCTGCGCCGCCGTGTCCCGACCGTGCAAAAATCTTGACGTAATCGACAAAATTTGAGCCTGCCATATTACACTACATTCTTTGAGGCACCTCGATACCGAGCAGACTCATGGACGATGCTATGACACGGGCAACTTGGCGTGCAAGTTGCAGACGCATGCGCTTGGTTGCGCAGCACTCCTCGCGCAGAATAGAGTAATCGTGATAGTAGCCGTTGAAAAGTTTGCACAATTCGTAGGTGTAGTTCGCTATCAGCGACGGTGCGAAATTCTCGCCCGCAGCAGCAACCACGTTCGGATAGTCGCACAGCGACTTTATAATCTCGGTCTCCTCCCGCAGACACTCGTCTGCCGACGTACAATCCGCGAACTCGATGCCCTGTTCCTCTGCCTTGCGCAGCACGGAACAGATGCGGGCATGCGTATATTGGATGAACGGACCCGTATTGCCGTTAAAGTCGATGGACTCTTCGGGATTAAAGAGCATGGTCTTCTTGGGATCGACCTTCAAGATGAAGTATTTGAGTGCGCCCAAACCGACCATGCGCGAAATCGCGGCAGCCTCCTGTTCAGTACAGCCCTCCAATTTGCCCAACTCCTCGGACATCGCACGAGCAGTATCGACCATGCCTTCGATGAGTTCGTCGGCATCGACCACCGTACCCTCGCGGGATTTCATCTTGCCGTTCGGCAGTTCGACCATACCGTAGGAGAGATGGTAGATGCTGTCGCTCCATTCGTAACCCAACTTTTTCAGCACGAGTTTCAGCACTTGGAAGTGGTAGTTCTGCTCGTTGCCGACAACATAAATCATGCTGTCGAGTTTGTTCTCGTCAAAGCGGCTCAATGCCGTACCCAAATCCTGCGTCATATAGACCGACGTACCATCGCCGCGCAACAGCAGTTTTTGGTCTAATCCGTCCGCCGTAAGGTCAATCCAAACCGAGCCGTCCTCCTTGCGGAAGAAGATGCCCTTGTCCAAACCCTCCTGCACGAGCGATTTGCCCAGGAGGTAGGTCTGCGATTCGTAATAGACCTTGTCGAAATCGACGCCCAATGCCTTATATGTAACATCGAAGCCCTTATAGACCCAACCGTTCATCTTCTCCCAAAGGGCATAGACTTCGGGGTCTTTCGCCTCCCACTTGCGCAACATCTCTTGCGCGCGCAGCATAATCGGAGCCCTCTTTTTCGCCTCCTCCTCGCTTGCACCGTCGGCTACCAAAGCTGCAATCTCTGCCTTGTAGTGTTTGTCGAATTCGACATAGTAGTCGCCCACCAGATGGTCGCCCTTTTTGCCTGTCGATTCGGGAGTGGCACCATTGCCGTAGAGCAACCATGCGACCATCGATTTGCAGATATGTATGCCTCTATCGTTTACAAGGTTGGCCTTGATGACGTTGTGTCCGTTGGCTTTGAGAATCTGTGCCACTGAGTAACCGAGCAGATTGTTGCGCACGTGTCCCAAATGGAGCGGTTTGTTGGTATTGGGCGACGAATACTCAATCATGATATTGCGACCCGTAGGGGCTGCCTGACCATAGTGTGCATCGGCAACGATTTCGCCGAAACGCTCAAACCAGAATGCCGAGCCGAGAACAATGTTCAAAAAGCCTTTGATTACATTGAATCCCTCGATGTCGGCGTTATCCGCCACAATGCGTTCGCCTATCTCCTGTGCCGTCGCTTCGGGCGACTTGCGACTGATGCGCAGCAACGGGAAGGTAACGAGCGTGTAATCGCCATCAAACTCCTTGCGGGTCTTCTGTATCTGGATTTGGGACATATGGACCCCTCCGTACAACGAATCGACCGCATGGAATACGACATTGGCGATGTGCTGTTCTATATTCATTTTACAAATAGTTATTTAATAATTTGCAAAAGTAATACTTTCGGCGGAACTACAAAAGTCAATCACTGTTTATTAAGGTTTTTTCGCATACGTATATTCGCAATCTCCCGTTATCGACGTTTGCGTGTACTCGTTGCCGAAACGGTCGGTAGCAACCACCTTGATGGTTGCCGACGAATTTTTGAGCGTATATTTGTACATGTGGAAGCAACTGGTCATATAACTGTCGGTATGTCCGCGCCCCACAACGCCGATGTGATAACCTATCGCCCAGAAATCCTGACTCGAATCGGTAGGCACATAGGTCGGGCTGGTAGAACTCTTCGGCAATGTGGTGGCATCATACCGTACGTAGGAAATAGGAGTCATATCACCCGAATATACGCCATTTTCGTAAACCTTGACAGTCCACGAAGAGTCGGCATTAAAGACGTTTGCCAACAATACGTTGCTGCCGAGTTGATATTTGAAATACTCGTAAGAGCCGCCCGTCTTGATATTGCCACGATAGAGTCGGATTTGATACGAGCGCTTATTCATTCCATTATTTACACCCTTGTAGTACCAATCGGTCATGGTCGTACCGTTGATTTCGTACACCGCATAGCCGTTAGGGCTACCGTCGCCATTGACCGACGACCACCACCATGCACCGCATACCGCCGCGTGTACATGCTCGTATGCGCCCGATTTGGTCGGCTCGTTGCGCATATAGTGGGTGTGTCCCGACATAATGTGCGCCGTCTTGAACTGCTTGATAAGTTTCAATACATTCTGCACGTTCAGTTTCGACGAGTTCATAATCGGAATATGCACGCACAAGATAATCATCTTGGTCTTCGGCGTATATGCCAAATCCTGCTGCAACCATTTGTATTGCTCGTCGGTGAAGCCCATCGAATAATTGGAGGCATCCGTCGTACTGTTGTATATGATGTTACGCATACTCACTATATGCACATCGCCTCGATTCCACGAATAGTTGATAGGTCCGAACACATTTTCGAATGCACGCTGGCATTTGAGGTTGGCCGTACTGCTGGTAGCGTCGGCAGAGATAGGATTGCTCGAACCGTAGAAATAGGTATAGTCGTGATTACCGATTGTCTGGAATATAGGCATGCCTATTTTGCTCTTTGCCATGGCAGAACGCATCTGCGACATGTAAGGCACCGTATTGCGCGAGGTCTCGGAATAACCTATATCGCCGAGCGTTACGCCGTAGCAAGGCAGCGACTTGGTTGCCGCATGCGACTTAATATCCGCCACAGTCTCGTTGGTAAAGCGGGAGATGTCGGTCGAACGACACTGCGGGTCGGCAAGGCAGAAGAGGTTGAACGCCGTCTCCACACCACCGCTCATGCGCTTCAGCGTAAAGTCGTAACGGTTCTTTGAAGAAGAGTATTTCGTAAAGAATGCCGGCTGACCATACGAGTTGATAGGCACCTCGCAATCCTCCGGAATGGAGTAATAGATATACCACGTATCGCTTGTCGGTGTCAGGCGGTAATAACCGCTTGCATTGGTCTTCGCAGCCGAGAAACCGTCGCTGACCACGACATCCGCCATAGGGTTGCCATCGCTGTCCTTGACATAACCGAAGACGATTTTGCCCGTAATTGCGGACGGCGATGTAACGAGTATGTCGTCTATGCAGAATCGCGATTGCAGCACGTCGCCCGCTTCGAATTGCAGTTTATCGACAGGCTCCGCGCCCGTGAAATCGACGGTAAAGGAGTCCCAACCCGGTTGCGAACGACGACCGCCTATCTCGACGCTTTGTGTCGCCTTAACCGTACCGTCTTCGGCAATAAGTTTGACATTTATGTGCGAAGTCTGGTCGGTCTTGCCATCGACGAACGGACACGCTTTGAACGACACTTTCAGTGCTGCTCCACTCGTGATACAGCCAAGGTCGGGAGTGGTTATAGAGCCTTTTGCCGATGCGGTACCGACTTTGACAAAGCCTTGACGCACCAACGCTGCCACACCCGTCCACGCATCCAAGCCCAACAGTTGGAGCGTTTCGGACGAATGCGAAGTAAACTGACCGCCGTCGGTCGTAGGCGCACTCGACGATACCGATTGCGCAATCGCCTCGGTCAATTCGGAAGGCTTGAATGACGACGCAGTACCGGACAATACGGGAGCATTGGCCATATTGATATAGTCGCCGCCGAAGCACAATTCGTCGAAGCCCGCATACAGCACCTCGTTGCTGACGCTTGTACGCTCGGCCGAAGTCGTTACGGCAGCAGGGCTCGAAACCTTGCCGGCAGAATCGGTAACAGTAACATAATAGGTCGTTTTCGGTGTCAGATGAGGGAAAGTGAATCGGGCAGGCCAAGCCATATAATTCGTACTCGACGAAATGGTCGTTGCGTACTCCTGATACTTGTTCGTGCATGCAGCATCCTTATATATGGCAACGGTATATTTGCGCGTACCGTCCGTATTGGTCTCGTTCCACTCCACCGTAACATTGCGGACGTCGGCTGCCACCTGCTTCACTACGGGAGCCTCCTCGACAGCCTCTTCGTAACGGACAAACTCGACCTTGATATCGTCCAGATGGAAACGGTTGTTCTTCGACGACACATCCGCAGCATTGGCGAAAACCACTATACGCGAGGTAGGCGACACGCCAGACACCTCCACGCTGTATTTGTTCCACTCGAATTTATCGCTGATGGTAAGCGACTTGGCCGTGCCTTCCGTACCGCCCGTCAATCTGTAACTCGACAATGTACCTCCGTCGATGGCACGCACGCCAAGAGCGGTCTGGTCGGGAGTGGTGGTGCCGTATGCGCAAGCCTTGAACGACACGCGCACGGTAGCCTTACCCCTCAAAGCCGACAATACCGGTGTTGCCATACCGGCACGCACCTTGCTGACACCGACCTTGACATAACCAGGACGGGAGAGAATCGCACAAGGAGTAGCCGTCTGTGCATCATCTGCCGAATTGCGCCAATAAGCCCAATCGCCGAGTCCGCAACTCTGCACAACCGCCTTATAGGTGGTGAACAATTGCTGTTCGCGGTCCTGACGGGTGTATTTGTAGGTGGTCTGCTCCTCCGAGCGGTAATCGCCCCATGCAGTACCGTCGTCTATATCGGTCAGCGACGCATAACCCGGGTAAATATATCCAGCAGACAGAGTAGTCATATCGCCGTTCCATACCAATTTGCCGAAGTTCTGGAATGCGATGATATCGCCCTCGTTTTGAGCGGTCGATACTACCTCGTCGCAATCCACCGCAGCCGTCGAGACAATCAACATCGCCGACGATTTGGCGGTCGTTAGATTCTTAACCTTGACTTTGTAGGTCGTATTCGGAGTCAGACCCGTAAATATGAATCGCGGCGGATTGGTAGCACTCGTTTCGGTATATGCGAATACGGCATTGCCCGTTACGCATTGAGCCGTGTTGGGGCGCCATATTACCAACGATTGGTTACGCTCGTTGTAGAGATACAACTCGTATTCGTCGGCAATATCCGCCGAGTAATCGGCAGGGAAACCGTTCTGCGACCACCCTACCGCTATCGTCGTATCGGTGGCACGCAGCAATTTGACCGTCAGCGTCGAGGCATTGCTCTCGAACGTATATTTGCCGTCGGCAAGTTCCGACGAAGAGGCAACCTGCTCGAAATTGTTTTTATTCAGTGGGAAATTATAGACCATACCTGCCCTGAACGCCTTGGTCGGTTTGCGGCAGAAGGTATATTTGCCCTTGCTCGTGGTGATGTCGTAATAGACCTTGCCCGTTGTCGAGGTGAAATCGATTGGCGCAATCAAAGCCCAACCGTCGGTCGAAGAACCGATAGCCGGCTCGGTATAGTTCAGCGTAACGTTACGCTTGTTGAGTGCACTGAGTGTACGGCTCTGCAAATCGATTGTGCCGAGACCCGACAAATAACCATCCTCGACACGCATTGTCAGGGAGTTGATGGTCTCGTCGACATCGACCGTAATCGCAAATCGTGCAATCGCACCGACCGTATAGAAATCGAATGCCGAAGCATCTGCCGTCTCGCCGACCATGATGTTGCGACCACCCGTATCGGCATCTGCCGACGAGGTGTACGACTGTATGTTCGGCAAGGTAACCGAAGCAGTACCCTCCGTAATCGTTGCCACAGATGCGGGATATACGGCATACATCGTTTTGGATGTCGAAACAATCGAACCGGCAAATACGCCATGCGTACTCTTGGCACCCGATTTGAGTTTGAAGGTTGAGAGTGCGGACAAATCGGTAACCGCAATTTCATCGCCGGCACGCCAATACATCTGCACCGATCCGTCTTCGCGCACCTCTGCCAAAGTTCGGCTGTCTGCCCGCTCCTCGATAAAACCGTCCAACGAGGTTATCGCATAACCTCCGGTAATATCCATACTCTCATCAGTGCGCGAACAAGCCGCCAAAACGAGAGCGAATACAATCGAAATAAATCTTATTGCTTTCATACTGTTTTGATTTTTCAAACCGCTACCACGCATCTCCTCCGTCACCGTAATTCATGTCGGGCTCGGATGCGACGAATCCCTTTTCAATGCTTATGTCAAGCACCTTAACGACAGGCATATAGTACAATTTCATAATATATATGTATTTGTTTTCCTGCAAAGATAGAAAAAATTTAATTACTTTTGCAAAAAAATAATTTACACGAATACCATACGGAATTATGAAAAAAGCATTGGTTTTTCCTGGACAGGGCGCACAATTCTGCGGCATGGGCAAAGAGTTGTACGACAATCTCCCGCAGGCAAAAGAACTCTTCGAGAGAGCCAACGAGATTTTGGGTTTCCGCATAACCGACATAATGTTCGCAGGCACTGCCGACGAACTCAAACAGACCAAAGTGACGCAACCCGCCGTATTTCTCCATTCGGCGATTCTCGCCACTGCACTCGGCATTCGTCCCGATGCAACGGCAGGTCATTCGCTCGGCGAATTTTCGGCACTCGTGGCAGCAGGCGCACTGTCGTTCGAGGAGGGATTGCTGTTGGTTGCCAAACGTGCGGAGGCGATGCAGAAGGCTTGCGAAAAGCAGGCGGGTACCATGGCCGCCATCATCGGATTGGGCGACGAGGAGATTGAAAAGATATGTGCCGACACGGAGGGTGTGGTCGTTCCTGCCAACTACAACTGCCCGGGACAACTCGTAATATCGGGCAGTGTCGAGGCTGTCGATGCCGCTTGCGAGCGGTTGAAGGCTGCGGGCGCACGGCGCGCACTCGTGCTGCCTGTCGGCGGTGCATTCCACTCGCCGCTTATGGAGCCGGCACGCAAGGAACTCGCACAAGCCATCGGCGAAACGCATTTCCTCGCACCCGCCTGCCCCGTTTACCAGAATGTCGATGCGGCACCGCACACCGACCCCGAAGAGATTAAAAGCAATCTGATTGCCCAACTCACCGCGCCCGTTCGTTGGACACACATAGTTCGCAACATGGTTGCCGACGGCTTTGCCGACTTTACCGAACTTGGTCCGGGTATGGTTTTGCAGGGACTTATCCGCAAGACGAATGCCGACGTGTCAGTAACCTCCCAATCGAAGTTGTAGAACACTGTCATTCAATTGTTTTGCTCAGCGATGCCCATGAACGGACATCGCCGATTGCGTCTGTACCCGCAAGGTGTTTTTTAACAAATTGCAGATATTTCCTAAAAAATTAAATAAATTCTTGCGTGTTACAAATAGTTTTTACTATTTTTGCATATCGTTACGGGCGTAACGATATATTAAACACACCGATACATGACTTCTCTTATAGATTTTTTCAACCATCAGGAGACCGAAAGCAAGGGTCTGTCCCATAAAAACAACTTGATAAAACGGAGCATTATCGCCTATATGGCCATCAATGGCGAATCGACGCTTTCCGAACTGACCAAGGAGTTGCGAATCAGCGTGCCGACCATTACCAAACTCGTGCAGGAGTTGGTCGAAGAGGGCATAGTGAACGACCTCGGCAAAGTCGAAACCCCCGGCGGTCGTCGGCCGAACGTTTACGGTCTGACCAATTCGACCATCTATTTCGCCGGCATCAACGTAGGTCGCGACCGCATGACTTATGTCATTACCGACCTGCAAAACAACATAATTCAGGAGGTGGTCGATGACACCTTCGAATTGACCGACCGTTCGCAGTGCTTGGAGAAGATTTGTTCCAACATCGAACATTTCATCAACACCTGCGGCATCGAGAAGAACAAAATTTTGGGAGTCGGCGTATGTATAGTCGGCCGCGTCAATACCCAGCAGGGACGTTCCTATAAGTATTTCACCAATGTCGAAGAGTCGCTGCGCGAGATAATAGAGAAGCGTGTAGGCATCCGCGTCCTTGTCGAGAACGACACCCGCTCGCGTTGTTATGCCGAGTATTCGTGCGGCAAATCGAAGGACGAGAGCAATGTCATCTATCTCCATCTCGGACTCGGTGTAGCAATCGGCATCGTGGTCGATGGCAAACTTTACTACGGCAAGAGCGGATTTGCGGGCGAGTTCGGACACATTCCGTTGTTCGACAACGAGAAAATCTGTTTCTGCGGCAAAAAGGGTTGTTTGGAGACCGAGATTTCGGGTATCGCCATCGAGGAGAAGATGAGCGAACTCGTCAAGAACGGTGCCAACACCATTTTGCGTCCGAAATACGAGCGCAAGGAGCCGATTCACATCAACGACATCATCGCGGCAGCACGCAACGACGACAACCTCTCCATCGAACTCATCGAGGAGGCAGGCGAAAAGGCGGGTAAAGCCGTGGCGTTCCTTATCAACATTTTCAATCCCGAAACCGTTATTGTCGGAGGCAATCTTGCTGCCGCAGGCGACTACATAATGCTGCCTCTCAAATCGGCAACCAACAAGTATTCGCTCAGTCTCGTATATAAGGATACCAAATTCCGCCTGTCGAAGATGAGCGACAATGCACCTGCTTGGGGTGTGGCGATGCTTATCCGCAATCAGGTAATCGGTTTGTAGCCCGATGGTGCTGCAAGGTCGAATATGCACTCTGCGTAGTGTCGAATCGAAAGATATCGACACTATTCTTTTGTGGGAAAACGACAGCGAGGTGCGTCGTGCGGGTTCGCCCGAAAAGGAGATGTTCACAAGAGCGGACATCGAACAGTTCGTGCGTAACCAGCAACACCCGACAGCCGAAACGGGACAACTGCGTTTGATGATTGATGTCAGTCGGCGGACGGTCGGAGCAATCGACCTTTACGAACACAACGGCATATCGGCAGGTGTCGGCATACTCGTTTATGCTGCGTCCGACCGCCGCAACGGCTATGCCGCCGATGCCCTGCAAACACTTATCGGATATGCACGCGAAACATCTCTCGCATTGCTTTATGCCGAAACATCGCCATCCAACGTTGCGAGCCGGCGACTTTTCGAGCGAAGCGGATTCGTCTGCACATACGAATCATCCGACAAAATCGGTCTGACATTGATTTTATGAAATCTATTTTTCATACCTTTGCAAAAAAGATAACTGCACCATGAGAATCATATCGCCTTCCATACTATCTGCCGATTTCGGCAATCTCGAACGCGACATCACCATGCTCGACCGCTCGCAAGCGGCGTGGATTCACTGCGATGTCATGGACGGAGTGTTCGTACCGAACATCTCGTTCGGTTTTCCCGTCATCAAACCCGTGCGCAAGGCCACGAGCAAAGTTTTGGACGTGCATCTGATGATTGCCGACCCGATACGCTACGTCAAACGTTTCGTCGAAGCGGGAGCCGACTACGTTACCTTTCACCTCGAAGCGGCAGACGACGCAGGCGCGTGCATCGATGCGATTCGTTCGGCAGGAGCGAAAGTCGGCATCAGCATCAAACCGAAAACCGACGTGAGCGCACTGAACGAGTGGTTGCCGAAGGTCGATTTGGTACTTGTAATGAGTGTCGAACCGGGGTTTGGCGGGCAATCGTTCATCGACGGCTCGTTGGAGCGCATAGCGGCCATTCGCAAGGCTGCCGACGATTGCGGTGCGCAGTGCCTTATCGAGGTCGATGGCGGCATTTCGACCGCCAATGCCGCCGAAGTATTCGGTGCGGGTGCCGATGTGTTGGTTGCAGGCTCGGCTATATTCGGAGCGGCAGACCCCGAAGCGGAGATAGTAAAAATGGTTGAAGCCCGATGATTTCGATTGACAATCTGAGCGTCAGTTTCGGCGGCTGGACGCTGTTCGACAACATCTCCTTCCTAATCAACCCGAAAGACCGCATCGGTCTGGTGGGTCGCAACGGAGCGGGCAAATCGACCATTCTGAAACTGATTGTAGGCGAACAGCAACCCACTTCGGGCGCAGTTACGCGCAATGGCGAATGCACAATCGGCTACCTGCCCCAACAGATGCGCGTTGCCGACACCACCACGTTGTTGGACGAGACCGAAAAGGCCTTCGAGGAGGTGTTGGGCATCGAGGCGGAGATTGAGCGGCTGACCAAAGAGATTGCCGAGCGTACCGACTACGAATCGGCGGAATACGAGCAGTTGCTGCACCGTCTCAACGACGAGAACGACCGTTATCACATACTCGGTGGCGACACACGCGATGCCGACATAGAGAAGACGCTGCTCGGTTTGGGCTTCCGGCGCGACGATTTCGACAAGCCGACGAGCCAATTTTCGGGCGGTTGGCGCATGCGTATCGAATTAGCGAAACTGCTGCTTCGCCGTCCGTCGATTTTTCTGTTGGACGAGCCGACAAACCATTTGGACATCGAGTCGATACAGTGGTTGGAGGATTATCTGCGCAACTACAACGGCGCAGTGTTGCTCATCTCGCACGACCGTGCCTTTTTGGACAACGTAACCACGCGCACCATCGAACTGTCGTTGGGCAAAATATACGATTACAAAGTACCATATTCGCAATTCGTTACGCTGCGTGCCGAACGACGCGCACAGCAGTTGGCCGCCTATCAGAATCAGCAGCGTCTTATCGAAAAGAGCGAGGAGTTCATCGAGCGATTCCGCTACAAACCCACCAAATCGAATCAGGTGCAGTCGCGCATAAAGCAACTCGACAAATTGGAGAGAATCGATGTCGAGGAGGAAGATTTGGCGACCCTCAACATCAAATTTCCTCCCGCACCGCGTTCGGGTCAGATTGTTGCCGACATCAAAGGTGCAGGAAAGGCCTTCGGTGCGCACCGCGTATTCTCGGGGGCGGAATTTACCATACACAAAGGCGACAAAATCGCTCTGGTAGGTCGGAACGGCGAGGGCAAAACCACATTCGCAAGGATGCTTATCGGCGAAATCGAGCCGAGCGAGGGCGAGATAAAAATCGGCGCGAATGTCAATATAGGCTACTATGCGCAGAATCAGGACGATTTGATGAACGGCGAATTTACCGTCTATGACACTCTCGACCGTGTTGCGGTAGGCGACATCCGCACGAGGCTGCGCGACATATTGGGTGCATTTCTGTTCCGCGGCGAGGATATAGACAAGAAGGTAAAGGTACTTTCGGGTGGCGAACGTTCGCGTCTTGCGATGGCACGCATGATGCTCGAACCGCACAATCTGCTCGTATTGGACGAGCCGACCAACCACATGGATATGCGCTCGAAGGATATACTCAAAGCGGCGATTCAAAAGTTCGACGGCACCGTTATCGTCGTTTCGCACGACCGCGAATTTTTGGACGGCATCGTCGATAAGGTGTACGAATTTCGCGACGGAGGAGTACACGAGTATTTGGGCGGCATATACTATTTCCTCGAAAAGCGCAAGTTGGAGAATCTGCACGAGGTCGAGCGCAAAGCCGCGCCCGAAACCGTTGCGACGAAATCCGAGCCGACTGCCGGCAAACTCTCATACGAGCAGAAAAAGGAGCAGGAGAAGGTGCTGCGCAAAATTCGCAAAACGATAGAGGGTATCGAGTCGGAATTGGGCGATATCGAGAAGCAGATTGCCGCCTTCGACGAGCAATTTGCGGTTGCAACGTCGTACGACGCCGAGTCATACCGTCGATACGACGATTTGAAACGGCGTTACGACCATCTGATGCACGAGTGGGAGAAGGCTAATTACGAACTCGACATAGTGCAGTCGTAAAACGCGAGGCAGACGAAAAACAAGGGGTTGTGTCAATCGGCACAACCCCTTTAAGGTGCGGAAAAATGATTATTGCGCATCGTTCTCCTCGTCGAGACATCTTTGCAACGCTTTGGCGAATATCCGCGCCATGCGCTGCTGTATCTCGGCATCGCGGCCGCGTGTCGGATGCCAGCCGTAAACCACGCCGTACAACTCCTCCGTATCGTTGATGCCGTTGCAGGCAAACTGCAACGAGACCTGCTGGCCGTTTTGGTCGGGGACATCTTTGGTAAAGCCTATTTCGGTATCGAACGGGCAAAGCGTGGCATACTCCCGCCAACGTTCGACCAGACGACGGACGGAGGCATTATATACGACCCTTGCATCGTGCCAATGGGTACACAGAATGATTTTGACGGGTTTGCCGCCATTGATGCCGTACCATTGCGAGGCAGGGTTGTATTCGAGCGCACGGCAATCGTCGATATATCGGCGAATGATGTAGTCGAACGCCTGCGAATAGTCCATATCCACCTGCACCTCGTAATCGTTGTAATCGGCGAGCAACTTGCTCTCGTCGCACACCTCCATCTCGTGGCAGTGCATTATGGCAAATACGCCGAACGAGTCCAACTCCTCGAACGAATACTCCTCGCCGCGAGACATTTGTACGGCACTCTCGGTCGGGCGCGTACCGGAGACGGCACGGTTGATTGGCGTCAGTCCGAGTTGCTCGCAACCCATTTCGAACCATGTATTTTCGGGATAGGCAATCGACGCGCCGATGATATAGACCGATTGCACCTTACACTGCCACTTGTCGGCAGCCTTATCGCTGCAAGCGGCCAAAACGGCGACGACAAAAATCGATGTGATTGTACGCAATAGTTTCATAATCTCCACAAACTGATTCAAACCGCTCACAAAATTATGATGTTACCGCCAAAAATTCAAATATATTTCCGTATTTTTGTTGCCGAACGAAAACAGATGTCTTTATGGAGTGCAATTTGGTATTCGGCATTCGTCCCGTGGCAGAGGCTGTGGAGTCGGGCAAACAGATTGAAAAAATCTATATGCGCAAAGGTGCCGACGGACAACTTATGAACGATTTGCGCGATTTGTGTCTGCGCCACCGTCTACGCGTACAGGAGGTACCCGTCGAAAAACTCAACCGCCTGACAAAGGGCAATCATCAGGGAGTTGTGGCGCAAATGGCGGCCATAGAGTATGTCGAATTGCAGGATATTTTGGAGCGTGTACCCGATGACGAAACACCGCTCATAGTGTTGTTCGACGGCATTACCGACATCCGCAACTTCGGAGGCATAGCACGCTCGGCAGAGTGTGCGGGAGCGCACGGCATAATCACCTCGCTGAAAAATTCGGCACCCGTCAATGCCGAAGCGATGAAAGCATCGGCAGGAGCGTTAAACCGCATACCCGTTTGTCGCGTCGGCTCGATAC
Source organism: uncultured Alistipes sp. (assembly GCA_945494785.1). GTDB lineage: Bacteria > Bacteroidota > Bacteroidia > Bacteroidales > Rikenellaceae > Alistipes. Next base: position 56,424 of record CALYVN010000002.1, on the reverse strand, counting down.
GCAACACGATAAAGACCTTGCAGGCAGAGGGCTTTCGGGTAGTCGCCGCGACCGAACACAGCCGCAAACTGATATACGACGCCGATTTCCGTCAACCGACCGTAATCATCATGGGGTCGGAAGAGAAGGGCATCTCGAAAGAGACCCTGAAATTGTGCGATGAACAACTCGCCATTCCGCTTATCGGCGCAATCGAGTCGCTCAACGTTTCGGCAGCTGCAGCAGTGATGCTGTTCGAGGTCGTCCGACAGCGAATAGGCGAATAGCCGTCGTTCGGGCAATTCATCAACAGCAACAATCGGCACAACCTCATGGCAGTAAAGCAAATCGACCATCCGACGCTCGGAGCGATAACGCTGTCGCAAAATGCACGCTGCCGTCGCATTTCGCTTACCATAAAGCCCAACGGAGCAGTTCGTTTGAGTTTTCCCGCAGGCATATCCGTCTCGCGGGCATTGGTCTTTGCCGAGAGCAAAGCCGATTGGATTGCCGCAACCCGCCGTCGGATAGAGACAGCCGCTACCGACCGCCATATCTGCACACCCGACGAAATCGAGGCTCTGCGCCGCGAGGCAAAGCGCGTATTGCCTGCCAAAGTCGAATTTTTCGCACGCAAATTCGGATTCCGCTACGGGCGAGTTACGATTCGGGCGGCACGCTCCAAGTGGGGTTGTTGCACGAGTGAGAACAACATATCGCTGTCGCTGTTTCTGATGACACTGCCGGAACATTTGCAGAATTATGTCGTAATCCACGAGTTGTGCCACACAGTACACCACAACCACTCCAAACGCTTTCATGCCCTTGCCGACCGCTGTATGGACGGCAGAGAGCAGGAGTTGCGCAAAGAGTTGCGCAACCATCACACGGCATAAACAATCGGATTAGAAAAATTTTTTCTTGGATGTCGTAACGACAAAGTCTTTGAGGTAGAACGGCTCGAAATAGGCAACGTCGGCAAATTCTCCCGCAACGAATGCCCTTTCTGCCAACGACACCATACCGCGCACCGACGGCAAAACCGACACCGCCGTTGCATCCTGCAACACATCGGCGCATTTGGCCGCTCCGCTGCCGAAGATGACGAACTCGCTGCATGCGCGGCGATATTCGGCAAACGACTCGGAAGTAACCACCTCTGCCGACACTTCGCTGCGTGCCGCACCCGCTGTATCGAAGACCTGCGCATAGACCTCCATGCGCCGTGCATCGACCATAGGGCAAAGCAGTGCTTCGTCCCAATGCTCCACATCGATAATGCCCGCTTCATAATCCTCGCATGCCACCGCAGCAAGCGCAGCAAGCGAATCAACGGCTATCAGCGGCTTGCCGATACCGTAACACAGTCCTTTGGCAAACGATACGCCTATGCGCAAGCCCGTATAAGAACCCGGGCCTTTGCCTACTGCCACCGCATCCAAATCATCGGGTGCAACCCCTGTTTCGTGCAGGAGTTCATCGACGAACACACCGACCTTTTTGGCATGGTCGCGACCCTCGTCGCTCTCGCGCAACGAAACCAATTCGCCATCCTTTGCAATACCGACCGAACAGATGTCGGTACCCGTCTCTATACAAAGTATCAGTGCCATAATAAATTACTTAAAATGTTTGAGAGCCTTGTCCATCTCTCGTCGCGCGTCGTTCTCCTTCAGATATTCCCGTTTGTCGTATCTCTTGCGGCCGCGAGCCAGACCGATTGCGATTTTTGCCAAACCCCGCTCGTTCAAAAACAGTCGCAGGCCGACGATAGTCAAACCCTTATCCTGCATCGCACGGGTCAGTTTGCCAATCTCGCGCTTTGTAAGAAGCAGTTTGCGGTCGCGCTTGGGGATGTGGTTGTTGCACGTTCCCCACGCATATTCGGCGATATTTACCCCGCGAATCCACAATTCGCCCTTGTCGAAATAGCAGTAACTATCGACCATCGACACCTTGCCCATACGGACGGATTTGATTTCGGTACCGACCAAAACGACACCTGCGACATACTCTTCGAGTATCTCGTAGTCGAACGTCGCACGTTTGTTGCGAACATTTATGCTCTTGTAATCTGCCATTTTCTCCCGACAACCACCGCCGCATACGAACGGGTTGCAAATATAATCATTAAAGCAACAATCTCTTAATTTTTTTCGCCAGCATCACCTTGACGCGGTTGAGTTGAGCAAGTTTATCGGCGATTTGCAGCATTCGGTCATCGTCCAACTCCTCGTTGGCCAACTTCGTCTGCAACTCCGCAATCATTCGCGCCACCGATTTCGACTTGAAGAGCAACAACGCCTTCGGCACACCCGCTTTGAGCATCTCCGATTCGGAGGTCGTATGCACCTCTTTCAGACTCCATATCTCGCTCTCGGTATAGTTCTCCTCTGCGGTGATTATATCTATCGCCGCATTGCACACTTCGGGATTCGGATTGTTGATGAGTTCGTGCATCTCCACCTTGCGCCCTTCGGCAAATGCCTTGCGGTACAACGACAGAATCTCGTTATAGACCGGATTCGACAACTGCGTATCGTCCTCGTTGAGTTCGGTGATTATCTCCTCCGCCACGTTCACGTGAATATAGTTGTTGCCCTCCTTGAAATCGAAATTATGCTCGCCGTAACGCAGCAGGTATTGGATGATTTCGCGCTCCAACGCATCGGTACTGCTGCCGACGGACGTTGCGCCGATTTTATCTTCGGCATCCGCATTGGCCGCCGTCGTTTCGCGCTCCTCCGCACGACGCAGACGCTGCTGACGACGCAAAAATTCGTCTGCCTCCGCATCGCCGAGCGACGACAGGCGTTTGCGTGCCACTTCGCCGACCAGCAACGAGGCTTCGATATCCATGATTCTGGCGCACTCGCGCACGAACAGCGACCGCTGTATGTTGTCCGGAATCTGCGCTATCGACTGCACGATGTCGGTAATGACAGCCGACCTTTTGATAGGGTCGTCTGCCGCATCGCGCAACAGAAGTTTCGCCTTGAAGGTGATGAAATTCTCCTCGTTTTGGGCGATGTAGGCATGCACCTCGTCCGCCGAGTGTGTACGGGCAAACGAATCGGGGTCTTCCGGCTCGGGCAGCAGCACCACACGGACATTCATACCTTCGCGCAATATCATATCGATACCGCGCAGCGAAGCGTGAATACCTGCCGAGTCGCCATCATAGATAACCGTTATGTTGCGCGTAAAACGGCCGAGCAGTCGGATTTGTTCGGTCGTCAGCGACGTTCCCGACGATGCCACAACATTTTCGACACCCGCCTGATGCATCGAAATCACATCGGTATAACCCTCGACCATTATCGCGAAATCCTTTTGCTGGATGGCTTTCTTGGCGAAATAGAGGCCGTACAGTTCGTTTTTCTTGCTGTAAATCTCGCTCTCGGGCGAATTTTGGTATTTGGCGACACTCTTGTCGGTGCGCAGAGTACGACCGCCAAATGCCACTATGCGCCCCGAAATGTTGTGTACGGGGAACATTACCCTCTCGCGGAATCGGTCGTAGATGCGACCGTCGCTCTCGCGCTTTATGGACAGACCCGTCGAGAGCAAAAACTCCTCTTTGTAGCCTGACGAGAGTGCATCCTGCGACATCTTGTCGCCCTTCGACGGACAGAAGCCCAGACCGAATTTTTTAATCGTCGCATCGGTAAAACCGCGCTGTTGGCGGAAATAGGTCATTCCGACACTCATGCCCTCGTCGCTGCGATGCAGGTAGTCGATGAAATAGTCCGCAGCCCACGAATTGAGCGTAAACATGCTCTCGCGATTGTCGTTGCGACGAATATCCTCCTCCGTGAGTTCTTTTTCGCGCACCTCGATACCGTATTTCTTGGCGACTATCTTCAACGCTTCGGGATATGTAACGTTCTCGTGCTCCATAACAAACGTTACGGCATTACCGCCCTTGCCACAACCGAAACACTTGAACACCCCTTTCGACGGAGAGACCACGAACGAAGGCGTCTTCTCGTTATGGAAAGGACAGCACGCCTGATAGTTTGCGCCCTTGCGTTTGAGCGTAACATAATCGCCGATAACATCCACGATGTCGGCTGCGGCGTAAATTCTGTCTATTGTTTCGCGGTCAATCATTCGACGGCAAAGATAAAAAAACCGCGTGGCATAAACAAATTCGGAGGGGTGCTTATTTTGTGCGGGACGTTTGCACTCATACAATTTGCTTGCATCGCTATTTTGGTGTACCTTTGCGGTATGGATTTCAAATTGGTATCGGATTACAGCCCTACGGGCGACCAACCGGAAGCGATATCCGGATTGGTGCGCTCGATTCGCAGCGGCTCGGAACACAACACCCTCTTGGGAGTTACCGGTTCCGGCAAGACCTTCACGGTTGCCAACGTAATTGCCGAACTCAATCGTCCGACACTCGTTTTAAGCCATAACAAGACGCTTGCGGCACAACTGTACGGCGAGTTCAAAAACTTTTTCCCCGACAATGCCGTAGAGTATTTCGTATCGTATTACGACTACTACCAACCCGAAGCCTATCTGCCCGCAACCGACACCTACATCGAAAAAGACCTCGCCATAAATGCCGAGATAGAGAAGATGCGGCTCAGCGCAACTTCGGAGTTGCTCTCGGGACGTCGCGACATAATAGTCGTTTCGAGCGTGTCGTGTCTTTACGGCATCGGCAATCCCGCCGATTTCCACGCCACGTCAATCGATATCAAGGTCGGCGACGTGGTAAGTTACAAGCATTTTCTGTATCGGCTCGTCGAGGCTCTCTACACCCGCACCGAACGAGAACTCTCACCCGCAACATTCCGCGTTACGGGAGATACCATAGACATAATGTCCGCCATAGGCAACAAGTGTTACCGCGTAATGTTTTTCGACAACGAGATAGAGGCCATTCACTCCATCGATGCGGTATCGGGTTGCCGGTTGGAGACGTTGCAGGAGATTACGATATTCCCTGCCAACCTGTTCGTTACGACCAAAGAGCGCATAGCCACGGCCGTCAGTCAAATCTATCTGGATATGGGCAAACAGGTGGCATTCTTCGAGAGCGAAGGACGCACCGCCGAGGCTCAACGGCTCAAACAGCGCGTGGAGTACGATTTGGAGATGATTAAGGAGTTGGGATACTGCCCGGGTATCGAAAACTATTCGCGCTATTTCGACGGACGCAAGGCAGGCACCCGCCCGTTCTGTCTGCTCGACTATTTCCCGAAGGATTACCTGATGGTCATCGACGAGAGCCACGTTACCATTCCGCAGGTTAGGGCGATGTACGGCGGAGACCGCGCACGCAAGGAAAATTTGGTCGAATACGGTTTCCGGCTGCCTGCCGCCAAAGACAACCGTCCGCTCAAATTCGAAGAGTTCGAGCAGTTGCACGGAACGACAATCTATGTCAGTGCGACCCCTGCCGACTATGAAATCGTCAAGAGCGAGAGCGTCGTCATAGAGCAGGTCATCCGCCCTACGGGATTGATAGACCCGCCTTTGGAGGTGCGAGTAACGAATAATCAAATTGACGATCTGCTCGAAGAGATAGACTTTTACGCCAAACGCGACGACAAAATAATCGTTACGACCATTACCAAACGCATGGCGGAAGAGTTGTCGAAGTATCTGGACCGTGTCGGTGTGCGCAACCGCTATATCCACTCCGACATCGACACGCTCGAACGGGTGCAGATTCTCGAAGACCTACGTGCAGGAATGTTCGATGTGCTTATCGGCGTAAATCTGTTGCGCGAAGGAATCGATTTGCCCGAAGTGGCACTCGTCGCCATTCTCGATGCCGACAAAGAGGGCATCTTGCGCAATGTACGTGCAATTACCCAGATTGCGGGACGTGCCGCCAGACACTCCAACGGCAATGTGATTATGTATGCCGACAAATGCACCGACTCCATGCGCATAGCCATCGAAGAGAGCAATCGTCGGCGCGAAAAGCAGGTGCGATACAATATGGAACACGCGATGTTGCCGCACAAGGCACAACGCAGCGGTACGGGTCAGAGCCTGTTGCTGTCAAATGCCGAGAGTGCCGACAACCGTGTTGCCGCCTACAATCTGCCGAATGAGAATATCGACTACCCTATGGCAGCCGACATAGCAAAGACCTACGCCGCGAGCGAAAATATAGACGCATTGATTACCAAGGCAAAAGCGGATATGGAACGGGCTGCGAAATCGCTCGATTTCCTTGCTGCGGCACGTTATCGCGACCGCATGTACGAATTGCAGAAACTCAAAGACGAACGCAAATAGGCGCGTGTCAGAACAAGGTCTCCTCCGCTCCCCGAAATGCCAATCCGAGATGTTTGTACGCGAGTTCTGTCGCTTCGCGTCCGCGTGGAGTACGCTTTAAGAAACCCTCCTTTATCAGGAACGGCTCATAGACCTCCTCTATCGTACCTGCCTCTTCGCTGACGGCCGTGGCTATGGTATTCAGACCGACAGGCCCGCCGTTGAATTTCTCGATGATTGTGGCAAGTATCTTGTTGTCCATTTGGTCGAGACCGCGCGAATCGATGTTGAGTGCTTCGAGTGCGACCCGTGTAATGGCGAGGTCGATATGACCCTCTCCGCCGACCATCGCAAAATCGCGCACCCGACGCAAAAGCGCATTGGCGATTCGCGGAGTACCGCGCGAGCGCAAAGCCACTTCGGTTGCGGCATCGTCGTCGATGGAGATGCCGAGAATCGATGCCGACCGCTTCACTATTCGGTTAAGTACGGGCGTATCGTAATACTCCAAATGGCACTGTATGCCGAAACGCGCCCGCAAAGGCGAAGTCAGCAATCCGCTTCGGGTGGTTGCGCCTATCAGCGTAAACGGAGCCAACTCAATCTGAATCGAACGAGCCGAAGGACCCTTGTCGAGGACTATATCGATTTTGAAATCCTCCATTGCCGAATAGAGATACTCCTCCACAACGGGACTCAACCGATGAATCTCGTCGATGAACAGCACGTCGCCTGCCGCCATATTGGTCAGCAGACCCGCCAAGTCGCCCGGTTTATCCAAAACGGGACCCGATGTTACTTTGAGTTGCGCCCCCATCTCGTTGGCTATGATATTTGCCAAAGTGGTTTTGCCCAATCCCGGGGGACCGTGCAACAGCACGTGGTCGAGCGAATCGCCACGCATGAGTGCAGCCTTGATGAATACGCGCAGATTATCGACGATTTTGTCCTGTCCCGAGAAACTGTCCAACTCCTGCGGACGGATTCTGTTCTCGAAATCACTGTCGCTGCCCGTATGTCTTGTATCTCTGATTTCGGTCATACAATGGGATTATTTATGCAAATATACGCAATTTTTGCATAAAGTGAAGCCAACATTGACGCAATGAGGCGAAAATTCATTATATTTGCTCTCGCGGTAACGATGTGCCGGCAACCGACGACAATGTGCTGCACGGGAATAATTGATGGTTGGAAGTGACTCCGACGGGATTCGAACCCATATCGTAAGAACCGGAATCTTAAATTCTATCCATTGAACTACGGAGCCAATCGGGTGCAAAGATGCAAAAAAAATGTTATTATGACAAATATAAACAACCCTAATTGGGAAAGATTGTGGCAGGTTATCGAATTGTCGGGTATGACCATCAACGCTTTTGCCCGTCATATAGGGCTTGCGCGCAGCGAGACGCTGTACCAAATCAAAAACGGCAAAAACGGCATCTCCCGCAACGTTGCCGATTGTGTGGTTGCCCGATTCCCGCAAATCAGCAAGCCGTGGCTGCTGACAGGCTACGGAGCGATGTATGTCAGCGACGATGACAATAGCGCGAGACAAATTCCGTTTTACAGATGCGACATAGGCGAAATCGGGAGTTTGCACGAGAAAAGGCCGGAATCGTATATGTTCCTGCCCCAAATCAAGGCGGCAGACTTTGCTGTCTGCTACTCCGGCGACGACATGGCACCCTCTGTCGAAAAGGGTTCGGTATTGATTTTGCAGGAGACCGATGCGGAATCGATGATTTTGGGCGAGGAATATGTGATAATAGGCAGAAAATTGATAACTTTGCGTAAAGTGCGTGCCGGTGCCGACGATGCCGTGTTGCGTTTGGTGGCAGTCAATAGTGCGGAATACGACGATATGACCATTCGCCGAGCCGACATCGAAAAGGTTTACGCCATTAGAGGAAAATTAACTATAAAGAATTGATATGATACGGATTAAAACGAAAGAGAGCGCGTCGTGGATTATAGGCGCGGTTGCCGGCTGCATCATGCTGGTCGTAACTCTTTTGCTGCACTCGGCTTGGTGGGTGGCAGTGGTTGCCTCGCTGCTGACTTTCGTGCTGATTTCGGTATTGGCATTGGGGTTGATGAAGGGCTATGTGGCATACAAACTCAAACCGATATATTCGGTGGTATTGTCGCGCGATGTCCACACGGGCGAGATTCTGGGCGAACTCAAAGACAAGCGGGTGGAGAATCTGTCGGAGGAGTTGAACGCATGGGCTGACGACAACGACAAGGAGATTTCCCGTCTGAAAGAGGCCGAGAAGTTCCGCAAACAGTATTTGGGCAACGTGGCGCACGAACTCAAAACCCCTATTTTCAACATTCAGGGTTACATCTCCACGCTCCTCGACGGCGGTTTGGAAGACGAGTTGGTCAATCGCAAATATCTCGAACGTGCCGAAAAGAGCGTCGATCGCCTCATCAACATCATCCACGATTTGGATACCATATCGCGGTTGGAGAGCGACATGACCGAGATGAAACCCGAGAGTTTCGACATCGTGTCGCTTGCCAAGGAGATTGCCGACGAGGCGGAAATCGAGGCAAAAAAGCGCAACATCACCATCACGGTTAGGGATGCGCACAATCTGCCGTCGCGTTTTTGGGTATCGGCAGACAAATTCTATATCGGTCAGGTATTCGAGAATCTGATTATCAACTCCATCCGCTACGGCAAAGAGGGTGGTACCACCAAAATCGGATTCCGCGACATGCTCGACAAGGTACTCATCGAGGTTGAGGACGACGGTATAGGCATGGCCAAGACCGACACTCCGCATGTGTTCGAACGATTCTATCGCACCGACCGCGGACGTTCGCGCGAGCAGGGAGGCACGGGTCTCGGATTGGCCATTGTCAAGCATATCATCGAGGCTCACGGCGAACACGTATCGGTACGCAGCGAATTGGGTAAGGGAAGCACCTTTACCTTCACGCTCAAAAAGGTGGAGTTGTAGGCCATGGCATCGTTGCTCGCAATCGTATGGGATTGGAATCCCACTCTCGTCAATATCGGCTCGCTCGATATTCGCTATTACGGCGTCATGTGGGCTGTGGCTCTGCTGTTGGGCGGCTGGATATTCTCCTATTTCTGCAAACACGAGGGCAAAAGCGGAGAGTTGGCAGATTCGGCATTCGTTTACATCGCTCTCGGTACGATTATCGGTGCGCGCGTGGGTCATTGTCTGTTCTACGACCCAATGTACTATCTCGCGCAACCTTGGACCATCATTACCGAGATTCGAGACGGAGGCATGGCAAGCCATGGCGCAACCATCGGCATACTGCTCTCCATTTGGCTGTGCGCCCGCAAAAACCGTGTTCCGGTTTTATGGCTGACCGACCGTTTGGCAATCATAGCACCCATAAGCGGCGCGATAATCCGCTTGGGCAATCTCTTCAACTCCGAGATTATAGGCCGAGCGACCGATGCCGTTTGGGGTTTCAAATTCGTGCGGCTCTATCCGAACATACCCATCGACAAGATACCGGCACAACATCCGACGCAACTTTACGAGGCTGCATGCTATGTGCTGACCTTCGTCGTGCTGTGGTATCTGTACAAGCGTACCGATGCTCCGAAACGACACGGCATGCTCTTCGGCATAAGCCTGATAGGCATCTTCCTCACCCGCTTTTTCATCGAATTTATCAAGATGGAGCAGGAGAAGTTCGAAGTTGCAATGATTGACGACATCGGTCTGAACATGGGGCAGGTTTTGAGTGTGCCGTTCATCGTCATCGGCATCGCTTCGATTTGGTATGCCTTAAAGCACAAGCCCGAGACGGCAAAGGCACCGACACCGAACAAAAAAGCAAAAAAATAATGTCGCAAACAGACAACCTTATCTTCAACGAGTTAGCCGCCAAGCGCGATGTTTGTCTGCCGAATGTCGGCAGCCTTATCGTGCGGTGTACGGGAGCCAAAAGGCTGTCGGCACGCCGTCTGTTGCCGCCGCACACCGACATTCTCTTTTCCAAAGAGAGTCGCGGCACGCCGCTCGTCGATACCATCGCCACCGTTGCAGGCGTGTCGCAGGAGCGTGCCGCAGCCATATACGGGCAGTGGTTGCAGAACAACCTGCGCGAAGGCGTTTTGACGATTGAGGGTGTCGGAGTGATTCGCGAAAACGAATTTGCGGCAGACCGACAATTCGATAATTTGATAAATCCTATGGGTAACAAAGAGATACGCATACAACCGCTGACAAATTGGTTGGTGATTTCGTTTGCCGTGCTGTGCCTACTGTTCGCCATCGGCGTAGCCGGCTACATCATCTATTCGGAGCATATATTTGCCGACAAAATGGAGAAATCGTCGGTCGGCAAAATCGCTGCCGCACCGACAGTCGCAGAGCCAGTTGTCGCAGAACAGCCGACAGCAGAGCCTGCCGAAACGACGCAGACCAAAGCACCTGTGCAGAACGCCGCCGAACAAACGACGGCAAACGAGGAGCAACAGACGGACATTCTGCCTATGTCGGTCGGCAACAGTTATGCCGTTTGGGGCGTATATGCCGAACTCGCTAATGCCGAAGAGTGGCAAAGCAGGGTCAATCGCCGATTCACCGACCTCGATGCCCGCATATATCGCTACGGCGAGAGGTATATGGTCGCACTTTTCGAATGCAACACCCGCAGTGAGTGTGTCCGCAAAGCAGAATCGCTCAAAGAGCGTTCGCACACCTTCGACGAGGTGTGGGTTTATACCAAGCAATGATGTCTACCGCAGCCTTAATCACCCGCGCGATAGATTTTTTCTACATCGCTCCGTTGCAAAAGATTGTTTCGCAACGCTTTTTCCGTTACGGCGCATGCGGAGCGTTGAACATGACGCTCGATGCCGTGTGGTATTTCGTATTCTACCACTTCGTCGTCTGCAAACGTTTCGTCGTACTGCCTTTCGTTACTGTTTCGCCGCATATCTTCGCCCTGCTGTGCGTCTTTCCGATAACGTTCCTCACGGGTTTTTGGCTCAATCGCAACGTCGCCTTTCGCACGGTACACATATCGGGCAGCCGACAGTTGTGCCGCTACATGCTGACTGTGGCAGGGTCGCTGCTGTTGAATTATGTGGCTATGAAACTGCTGGTGGAACAAGCAGGGCTGTGGGCTACACCCGCCAAAGTCGCCACCACCCTAATCTGCACGGCATACAGTTATCTCGCAGGACGCTACTACACCTTCGCCGAACGATAAACGCGCTGTGTTTGGCAATATGACATATTTACAAAATTCTGCGGAGGTTTCCGATGCAATACCGCAAAAAAACTCCGCGCGATGCGCGGAGTTTTTTGTAAAAACGTCGTTGTTGCGACTATCGCTTTGTCGGCTATTCGAGCGACTTGACACAACGCACCGAATAGGCTGCCATAGGTCGGGACGTCTCCATGACCGAATAATCCGCCGTTACATACATCGCATGGATTAGGAGATCGCGCAACTGCGTGGACATCGCAATCATCCATGTTCTTGTCGAAGAGTAGTAATATGCCTTCGAGTTCCATCCGTAAGGCGATGTATTATAACCGGTTGAATTCCATGGGTCCACGAAACCTGCCAACGGCAGCAGCAACGTATTTTCGCCATCGCTGAATTTGCAGTGCTTCAAACCGTTCTGTACAGCCGAACCGACACGCAAATCGCTCAAAGCCGTCAATTCAGCCAAAGTAGGCACACGCCAACCTTCCGGACAAGGATTGCCTATTTCGGCATTGTCGGCAATATCCACCCAACCCTCAGGCAGTTTCTTCGTCGGCACGCCGGCAGCCTCGTCCGCTTGCGTAATTTCAAACTCCGAAGTGTACCAATCCTTATCGGCATCACCCCTCTTCGTCCAATAGTAAACGTTGTTCTCCGGATGCAGTGTCGCAAATGGAGTCGTGGTATATTCGTGTATCGTATAATCAGGCGTCGATTCCGCGTATTTCAAGCCATAGCGACGACCCCACTGATACAACCGACCGAAAGGTTGAGCCTTGGAGAAACCGCAGTTTACGGGATACCAGCGCACACCTGCCAGAACTACACTCGTACCTACCCATCGGGTATCGTCTTCGAGAACGATTGTAACGTCGCCCTCGCCCGCAGCCTGATTAACCGCAACATTCTTTACCAATCCCGAGTTGTAATCGGTTATCACGACCGTACAACTGCGCACATCGGTAGAGTGGTTTTCGTTGGCGGTTACAACATAGCGATATGTCGTAAAACCCTCCGAATCGGTCGTCGTATAAGAGTAATCGATATCCACACTCGCCCAACCGGTATCGGCACCCGAGTATTCTATATTAGGATAGACGTCGCAGTTGGCACGCACCAAAATCTCGGTTGTCGCACCCTCCGTACCGCGTACATCCACCGATGCGGGAGCCTCGATGCTCCATGCCGAGAACGCCGATGCAGGTATATCGACCGAAAGAGTACCCAATTTGTTCTTTTCAAAGCGTATGCCGCCGCTGCGAGCCGTGATGGCATGTGTCGCCATACCCTCCGTCGTTTCGATTTGGAGTTTCAGTTGCTCGCCCTCCGCGATTTCGAACGGCATGGTGCAGAACCAGCAATCCATCGAATTACCCGCACGAGTTACCGATTTCTTTTCGTCGCCTTTGCCTCCATCCTGCGGATAAATCAACTGTACATAGTTGAAATTGCCCTTTTCGACCGATTCCGATTTGTCGAGAATTGCAATATACCAAACGCCCGTCATCTGTTTGTCTTCGGGTGCGGTAATTTTGACCGATTTTATGGTCGAGGCATCGAACGGCAGATTGGTAAGCGTCAGTTTGCCGTGGGTTACGATACGGTCGTATACCATCGGTATCTCCATACCGTCGGTCAGTATGGTATATGCTTTTTGCGAAATCGCCATCATTACGTCAGCCGAAGGGTCGAAGGTATCGGCACTCGGCTGCTGCATGTCGGGCATTATAATCAGCACCTCGTCGGGACGGATGTTGCCGCTCAAAAACGGATAGCGTTCGCTGTCGTAGTTGCCGATGGCAGCCACAGGATAGAAGCCGTGCAGACGGTAAGAGGCCGATGCGGTAGGGAATGCGCCGTAGAGGTCGGTATTCCATGTCAAAGCGAAGGTCGCCGAACTGCCGTCGGCAGCCACTTCCGATGTAGAGCATGCAGGGAAAGGAATTATACACTCCTTTTCGCTGCCCACGTTGAGCATCTCGCCGTTTTTGGAGATGGCGACCGCCATCTGCTCACCCGTACTGTTCCAAAGTACCGTCGTACCGTCGTGATAGGTACGTCCGTCGGCAACAGGTGCGGCAGAGGTCAGGCGCAGAGTATAGGTTTTGGAGGTAATATCCTTGCGGATATCGTTGTTGTCGGCAGCACAGCCCGTCATAAGCATTGCAGCCAAGCCGAATATAACAGAAAGATTTTTCATGATGCACACAGATTTTAGAGGGTTAGTAACTACCGTTGTCGATGGTGCCGTAGCCGTTGGATGGCGAATCGACATCGCCGAGGACATTGCCTTCGTCGTCGGCCTCGAAGCCGTTTACAGAGTTCAAAAATCCTGCCTCTGTGCACACACTGCAGCATTTGAGATTAGGCGAGAGATAGGGCAAATTTACCTCCGCCTCCTTGAAAATGAGAGTTTTGCGTTTCATATTACTAAGGATTAAAATACATGCCTATCTACCGCAAATATATCGAAATTTTCTCAATTCCAAACAATTTGCGGTAAAAAACACGCCTGTAAGCAAGGAATTTGCAGGCAAGCCGGCTATTCGATTTCCCGCACGGGGATTTTGGCAATACGGCGACGATGACGCGGCTCGTCCTTGTCAAATGCGGTCGAGAGCCATGTATCGAGTATTGCTATCGCCGTCTCGTTATCGATAAAACGCGAAGGCAGCACCAACACGTTCGAATCGTTATGCCGACGGGTGATAGCGGCTATCTCGGGCAACCAGCAGAGACTTGCACGCACTTTCTGATGTTTGTTCAGCGTGATTGCCATACCCTCGCCCGAGCCGCAGATGGCTACGGCACGCGGAAATTCGCCCGCTTCGAGTGCATCGGCAAGCGGATGCGCATAATCGGGATAGTCGCAACTCTCGGGCGAATTGCAACCGAAGTCGAAGACCTCATACCCTTTGGTCGAGAGATAACCCGTAAGCAGTTCCTTCAATTCATAGCCTGCATGGTCGTTGGCAATTCCGATTTTCTTATTCATAGGTCCGGTTGTTTTTGGTTGTTTGCAACTATTTTGCGGCACGTTTGCGATCAATCTCGTTCAGCAGTATCTTGCGCAGGCGCATAGCCTTCGGAGTAACCTCGACATATTCATCCTCCTTGATATACTCCAACGCCTCTTCGAGCGAGAAGACCTTCGGCGGAACTATGACAGCCTTGTCGTCCGAGCCCGAAGCACGCATGTTGGTCAGTTGTTTGGCTTTGGTAACATTGACAGTAATGTCGTTGCTGCGCGTATGTTCGCCGATGACCTGACCCATATAGACCTCCTCCATAGGCGAGATGAAGAAACGGCCTCTGTCCTGCAACTTGTCTATCGAATAGGCGTATGCCGTACCCGTTTCCGATGCAATAATCGAGCCGTTGGTACGCATCTCTATATCGCCGACATAGGGTTCGAAACCCTTTAAGCGGTGCGACATAATCGCTTCGCCCGCCGTAGCGGTAAGCATGTTCGAACGCAGACCTATGATGCCGCGCGAAGGGATGTCGAACTCCAACCGCGTGCGACCGTTGTTCGATTCCATGTTGGTAAGCATACCCTTGCGCTTGGTCGTCAATTCGATAACCGTACCGGCTGCTTCGTCGGGACAATCGATGGTCATCTCCTCTATCGGCTCGCACTTTTTGCCGTCAATCTCCTTGATGATAACCTTCGGCTGACCGACCTGCAACTCGTATCCCTCACGACGCATGGTCTCGATAAGCACCGACAGATGCAGCACGCCGCGACCATAGACTATGAACGAATCGGCATTGGCTCCCGCCTCGACACGCAAAGCCAGATTCTTCTCCAACTCGCGGTCCAAACGCTCTTTGATATGGCGAGAGGTAACGAATTTGCCGTCGCGACCGAAAAATGGCGAATTGTTGATTGTAAAGAGCATCGACATCGTCGGCTCGTCGATTGCAATCGGAGGCAGCGGCTCGGGATTGTCGTAGTCGCAAACCGTATCGCCGATTTCGAAACCGTCGATGCCGACCATGGCGCAAATCTCGCCGCACTGCACCGAATCGACCCTCTTTTTGCCCAAGCCGTCGAAGACCATCAAATCGCGGATTTTGGTCTTTATCATCGTCTGCCCGTCGCGTTTGGCAAGCGTTACGTTCTCGCCCGCATGCAACTCGCCGCGCGTCAGTTTGCCTACGGCAATCCGACCGACGTATGGCGAATATTCGAGCGAGGTGATAAGCAGTTGCGGAGTACCCTCGACAACGGCAGGTTCAGGAATATCGTCGATGATGGCATCGAGCAACGGTGTGATGGAGTCGGTCTTTTCGTTGGACTTGTGCGACATCCAGCCCTGCTTTGCCGAGCCATAGATGGTTTTGTAGTCGAGTTGCTCCTCCGTCGCATTGAGAGTGAACATCAAATCGAACACCTGTTCGTTCACCACTTCGGGACGGCAATTCGGCTTATCGACCTTGTTGATTACGACAATCGGCTTCTTGCCCAAAGCCAACGCCTTCTGCAACACGAACCTCGTCTGCGGCATCGTACCCTCGAAGGCATCGACCAGCAGCAGCACGCCGTCGCACATGTTCAACACACGCTCCACCTCGCCGCCGAAATCGGCATGACCCGGAGTATCGATTATGTTGATTTTATAATCCTTATATATTACCGACACGTTTTTGGAGAGGATGGTGATGCCACGCTCGCGTTCGAGGTCGTTGTTGTCGAGAATCAAATCGCCGTTGTTTTTCGCCGAATTTTCACGAAGCAGATGTCCCGCCATAATCATCTTGTCCACAAGTGTCGTCTTGCCGTGATCGACATGGGCGATGATGGCGATATTGCGCAGTTTTTGCATACAGAAATCAAATTATTGCGCAAAGGTAACAATTAGTTTGCAAAAATGTTCTATTTTTGTTCAACTATTCAACCGATTACCGACCGTCCCAAGCATGAGCAAAACCATTAAAATAACGGACGACAGCCTGTTGTACACAGGCTCTGCGACCCGACTGTTGCCGAAACTCACGGCAGGTATGCGGGTAATTGCCGTTGCCGACGAAAATGTAGGCAGAGCGCATCCCGAACTACTTGCCCCTTTCGAGCATATTCTGCTCCCCGCAGGCGAACAGGCAAAGAGCCTGCGCACTGCCGAGCGGCTGTATGCCGAATTGGTCGAGCGCGAAGCAGACCGGTCGTCGTTCGTACTCGGCATCGGCGGAGGAGTGGTTACCGACATGGCGGGTTTCGTCGCTTCGACATATATGCGGGGCATTCCGTTCGGCTTCGTTCCGACTACCCTGCTCGGCATGGTCGATGCGGCGATAGGCGGCAAAAACGGCGTGGATTTCGAGGGATACAAAAATATGGTCGGCACATTCGCCCAACCGCGATTCGTCGTCTGCGATGTCGCATTGTTGCGGACATTGCCCGATTGCGAATTTCGCTCCGGATTGGCAGAGGTCGTAAAGGCTGCGATAATAGGCGATAAAGATCTTTTCGAGTTGCTCGAAAACCTCTCTTTCCAACAATTGAGAACCTGCTCCGCCATAACCGAACGCATCATCGAGGCCGCCGTAAGGGTCAAAGCGGAGATTGTGGCACGCGACGCGACCGAGCAGGGCGAACGCCGCAAACTCAATCTCGGCCACACGTTGGCGCATGCAATCGAGCGATGCGCACCGCAATACAGCCATGGCGAAGCGGTCGCCATAGGGCTGCACAAGATGGCAGAGAAAGCGTACCGCATCGGATTGCTCGACCGCCGAGATACCGAGCGCATCCCATCGCTGTTGCACCGCTACGGCTTCTCGACCGATTTGCCGGCAGACATGGAGCAGTTGCTCGATGCGATGCGCAAGGACAAAAAGCGTATCGGCGACCGTCTGTACATCGTCCTACCTACGGCTATCGGCAAGGTAAGCGTCTATCCCGAAACATTCGATTCAATCAGAGAACTATTTGCATGATACAATGAATATCAAAGGCTTTATCTTCGACATGGATGGCACGCTCATAGACAACATAGCGTACCATTTCGCCGCTTTCGACGAGCAGGCACGACGCCATGGCTACAAATTTTTGCGACCTGTCGATTCGCGCTATTACGGTTGGAACACCTTCGACATCTTCCCCGAAATCGTCGATGCCGAGACGCTGGCTCGTTACGGTTGCGATTTTCTGGTCAAGGAGAAGGAGGATATTTACCGCGAACTCTATTCGGGACACGTCTGCCTTACCGACGGTCTCGACACGCTGCTCGACGAGGCGGTACACAGCGGCATAAAGTGCGCCATAGGCTCGGCAGGTCCGCGTATCAACGTGGAGTTCATCATGCGCGAGACCAATCTGCACGACCGCATTGCAGCCTGCGTCTGTGCCGACGACGTAACACACTGCAAACCCGACCCCGAGATATTCCTCAAAGCCTGCGAACGGCTCAATCTCGCACCTACCGATTGCGTGGTGTTCGAGGACGGCATCCCAGGTATAGAGGCTGCTTGTGCAGCAGGTTGCGCCGCAGTGGGCATCACCACCACCCTGCCCGCCAAGGTACTCGCCGATGCAGGAGCAGACATTGTCGTCAAGGATTTTACGGGCATGACATTGGCTTCGCTCGCCGAAGCGTTGAAAAAGCGGACAAAATAACGCCAAAAACACAAAAGATAAATCGGTAACACTGTATAACACAGATTGTTACCGATTTATCTCTGTACCCAGAGCCGGGGTCGAACCGGCACAGGGGTGAACCTACTGGTGTTTGAGACCAGCGCGTCTACCGATTCCGCCATCTGGGCTTCGGCTTTACAAGTAAAGCGAGTGCAAAGGTAATAAAAATTTTTATTCTGCAAAAATAGCGGGCATTTTATTGAAAAAATATCGCATCGCACCCACAGATTGACCTGCAACGCGCCGATGAAGGCTGCAATATCGTCGGACAAGGCACAAAAAGAGGGTCGGTTATCAACACCGACCCTCTATTTTTCACCCCCTGTCAAGGCGTGCAAACCAATCCGAGCGTAACGCAACAGTTTGCGATTGTCACGCACCGTTAGTTGATACTCTCGCGGCGCGAAGCGGGCGTCTTCTCCTCCGGAACATCGGCGACCATTTCGCTCTGCAACTGCACCATCTCTACCACGTGGCAACCGTCGCCCGTATCGGCTCCGTCGAAACGGTATTCGACAGGCATATTCCACTGTATCTGCAAATCCAGTACCGATTTTGCCACCGTTGCATCGTATCCGTCCCCGACGACTATCACGCCGTCCACATCCGTATATTCGGCAAAGAACAGCACGCCGAGCGTAATATCGAAATCGGTCGGCACATATTTCAGTTGCAGATTCGACTCCTGACATCCGCGACGCAACAACGGAGTATAGACATCCTTTACGACATCGAGAATATGACGATGTCGATTTCTGACCACTACTATACCCAAACGTACCTCTGACGGAGACAACATGGCGGGAGTAAAATTAGTCTGTATGCCGCGTTATTCCGTTGCACCGAGCAGTTTCTCTGCTTCGCGAGCCTCGACCGCAGACGGATACTCCGTCGAAATGCGCTCCAAGCACTTTACCGCTTCATCCTTGTTGCCCAAGGCAATCAGAGCCAAACCCTCTTTATAGAGGTAGAGCGGAGCGGTAAATTCGTTGTCCGATGCAGCGACAGCCTTCTTGTAAAGTTTCACGGCTTCGGCATAGTCGCCGTTGTCGGCTGCGATATCGCCGCGCAAGCCCAAATTCTGCGCATTGACGATAGCGGCAGGAATGCCCGCTACCTCTTTGTAATCCGCCAGATACTTTGCGGCATTCTCCTTATCGCCCAAGCGAAGGTAGCAAATACCGGCATAGTGCTTTGCAAGATTGCCGGCAGGAGTGGAGCCGTACTGCTCTATCACGTTCAGAAAACCTGCCACGTTGTCGTCGCCGTTGAGAGCGAGCGAATAATCGGGAGTCGCTCCCTCGAAATTGTACTGTGCCTCGACGATAAGTTCGGCTGCCCGTTCGGCATTGCGGTCGATAACGAGTTTCTTGTAGGCGTAACCTGCCGCTACAATCAATACGAGTACAACCAATGCGATTACGACCTTCTTGCCGTTGTTTTCAAAAAAAGTTTCGGTGCGACTTACTGCTTCGGCTACCGCAACCTCTTGTGCGCGTGTTTCGTTTTTTGCCATAACTTGTAACTATTTTTAATTTATTATTTATTGCATTGCTAAATCGGCATTGTGCGATTCAAATGACAAAAATACATTTTTTTATGCAATAAACGGATATTGCCGCACTTTTTTTTGAACACAGGCGGATTGTTCGACAAAAATTAGTACTTTTGACCTCGGAGGGACAATGCAATGCTGCTCAAAAAACTATCGCTCATCAATTTCAAAAATCTCGTGCAGGAGATATTGCCGTTCGATGAGGGCATAAACTGTTTCGTCGGCGACAACGGAACGTGCAAAACCAACATCATCGACTCGATTTACTATCTGTCGATGTGCAAATCCTCTCTGCCCATGAGCGACGGACAGTGTGTAAGGCATGGCGAACAATTTTTCGTTATCGACGGCGAATATCTCAACTCCGCAGGCCGGCGCGAGCAGATAAGTTGTTCGTTCACACGCGGCGCGGCCAAGACAATCAAGCGCAACGGCAAGGCATACGAACGGCTTTCCGACCACATCGGTCTCATTCCCGTCGTCATCGTCTCGCCTGCCGACACCGCTTTGATTTGCGATGCTGCCGAGGAGCGTCGCCGTTACCTCAACAGTTTCATCTCGCAACTCGACCACGAATACCTTGCCACCATGATAAGGTACAATTCGGTATTGGCCGAGCGCAACAAACTGCTGAAAACCTCTGCCGACGAGCAGATGTTGCAGATTTACGATGCGCAACTTGTTGCCGCAGGCGAAAAGATATATGCCAAACGGCGCGAAACAGCCGAAGCACTCCACCCTGCCGTTGCCGAATTTTACGCTTTGTTGTCGGGCGACAGAGAGCAGGTCGAACTGACATACAAATCGGAGTTGGAAAGCGCACCGATGGCCGAACTGCTGCTCTCGGCACGCGAACGCGACCGAGTAAACGGCTTTACGACCTCAGGCATTCATCGCGACGATTTGTCGTTCCGCATAGGCGGATTACCGTTGCGCAAATACGGCTCGCAAGGGCAACAAAAATCGTTCATCATCGCGTTGAAACTTGCGCAATACCGAATCATCACCGAGTGTTTCGGCGAGACACCGATTTTGCTGTTGGACGACGTGTTCGACAAGTTGGACGAAGGACGTGTGGCGGAGTTGCTGAAAATCGTGGCAACCGAACGATTCGGTCAGATTTTCATCACCGACTGCAATCACGAGCGCATGAAACGGCTGCTCGACGCTTCGGGTTGCCGGCATAAGATATTCGATGTAAATTACGGAAAAGTACTGCAATGAAACGCACCGACCCGCAACCGATAGGGAAATATATCGACGAAATTTTCAACAGCCCCGACATCAGGGCAAAAATCGCCGAAGGCTCTCTGCCCGAGACTTGGCGCAAGGTGGTCGGTACGGCCATAGCCGAACAGACCCTGCAAGTGCGTCTGGTAAAAGGAACGCTCCATGTACACGTGCAGTCGGGCGTCGTGCGCAAAGAGTTGATGATGCAGCGCGATGCTCTCGTCAGGGCGATAAATGCCCAATCGGGAGTAAATCTGGTTGCCGATATTTTGGTACGGTAGGCGACCGACTAAAAGAATATCAGTTGCATTATCGCATAAATCGGCAACAGAACAATCAGCGAAAATTTGAACATATATCCGAGGAACGACGGCATCTTCACACCCTCCTTCTCGGCAATCGCCTTGACCATAAAGTTTGGGCCGTTGCCTATATATGTCAATGCACCGAAGAATACCGCACCCAATGCAATAGCCCTCAACAGTTGCTCCGACACACCTGCCACGAGTACGGCACCGTCGGCAGCAGGCAAGCCCAACGCCACCGTATGGAATGCAACGGCAGTGGGTGCATTGTCGAGAAACGACGACAGCAGACCCGTCGAGTAGAAAAATTGCCAAGGCTCGGACAAGCCCAACGAAGCAGCGTGCATGTTAAGGAATATCAGCGCAGGGGTCATCGTGGTAAATATGCCGATGAACAATATGGCGACCTCCTCGATAGGGTCCCACGAGAAGTTGTTGGCCTTGCGCACACGCTTCGAAGTCGTCAGGAGCGAAAGCAAAATGATGCCGACCAATATGATTTCGCGCAGGAATTTGATATAAAGCGGAGCATCCTCTGCCCCCATGGCAGGGATATGCGTCGGATTGACGAGTGCTACGGCAGTAACGATTGCAGCCACATAGAATACATTTATCGCACCGCCAATCGAAAGTTGCAGAGGCTCGTCCAACTCGCTCGATTCCTCGTCGCCCGCAACGGCTTTGTCGGCAGCAAGCATACGCCGTTCCTTGCGATAGTAGAAGTGGTCTACGATGTTGTATATTATCAGCAACGCACCGCCGACAAATGCCCATTCGAGGAACATCGAGCGGAACCAATCGAACTCCGCACCGCGCAGATAGAGCAAAAACAACGGCGGATCGCCCAACGGCGACAACACTCCGCCGCAGTTGGCCACCAATGCGATGAAGAAGCAGACGGTATGCGCCTTGTAGAGACGGCTTTTGTTGATTTCGAGCAGCGGACGAATCAGCAACATCGCCGCGCCCGTTGTTCCGATAAACGATGCCAGATTGAAACCGACGAACAACACGATGGTATTGACGAGCGGATTCGCCACCATATTATATTTGATATGGATACCGCCCGTTACCACAAAGAGCGCACCCAGCAAAACGATAAACGGCAGATAGTCGTACAACAGTTGCTCAACTATCTTTTCGCCCAAGCCGATATATGCCATATAGCATGCCGTCGGAATCGAGAGCACCAATACGCAAATCATTTTGTTGATATTCTTCTCCCACCTCTCTTCGATGATAAGGGGTGCAATGGCGATTACGAGCAACATAATCGCAAAAGGAATCAGCGTCCACGCTTCAATTTGTTGCATATAACGATATATTTACAAACAGGTTACTGCAAAAATAGTATTTTTTTCGGATTTGCCGACCGTTCGAACGAACTAAATTTTTGCAAAAAACAGAGATACCTGCCACTCTACGCCACCGAGCATGCGATGCCCAATGCCCCGACGCGCTCGGCAATCCGCGCCAACTCCTCGTGCGACACCTTGCAGAGCGTGTGGCACGGAGTATCCCGCGCAATAGAATAGACCATCACGCTTTGGGGAGCAATCTCACGCACGAGAGCGAGCCATGCCTCAACCTCCCGTTCGGTCGTATTGTCGAAATGCGCCCCGTTGAACTCTCCGCGCAGGAACATCGTCTGCACGACCAATCTGCCTTCGAAGAGTTTCATGTTTTCGACCACCTGCGCCACGGAGTACTCGCCGCACGGGTTGTTCATCACCCTTACCGTAGCATCGAAAGCCGAATCCAATTTCAGTATATTGTTGTCCACGCGCAACAAAGCCCGCCTGACACTCTCGCGCCCAATCTGCGTGGCATTGCTCAACACCGACACCTTGGCCGACGGTGCAAATTCGTCGCGCAAAGCCAGCGTATCGTCTATAACGGCCTCGAAATCGGGGTGCATGGTCGGCTCGCCATTGCCCGCAAAGGTGATGACATCGGGCAATGCTCCGTCCGCAGCCATTGCCCGCAGATGCTCCAGCAAAGCCTCACGGACACTCTCGCGCGAATTGAACCGCGACCGCCCGCGATTATCGGCATTCCAACCGCACTCGCAATAGATACAGTCGAAACTGCAAATTTTCGACTGCAACGGCAGCAGATTCACTCCGAGCGACAACCCCAATCGTCGCGAATGCACGGGACCGTAAATTATATCGGGATACAATGCCGTCATACGCCTTATTCCTCCTTTTCCAACTGTTGCCGTACCGACTCTTCATGAATCGCTCCGACAATTTTTTTGATAAACTGTTCATCCATGCCCGCACTTTTCGCACCCTCGACAAAGCGGGCTACGACCTCCGCATAACGGCCCGACTGCAAAACGGCTACATTCCAACTGCGTTTGTAGCGGCCTATTTGGCGCGAAACCTCCATACGTCGCGCAAGCAAATCGAGCAGAGCGGCATCTATCGCATCTATCTCCGAGCGGAAACGAATCATCTGCCCTTCGGTAGTCGCTCCGTCGCGCAACACCAACCGACCGAGTATCGCGCCAAGCATCTGCGGCGTAATCTGTTGCCGGCTGTCGCTCAACGCCTCGTCGGGTGCTATATGCGCCTCGACAAACAGACCGTCGAAACCCAAATCCACCGCTTGGCGACACAGCGGTTCGACCGCTTCGCGTCTGCCGCCTATATGGCTCGGGTCGCACAATATAGGAATTGCGGGCATCTCCCGACGCAAATCAATCGGAATCGTCCACTGCGGATTGTTGCGGTACCGACCGTTCGCATAGTCGGCAAAACCTCTGTGGACTGCCGCAATCTCCTTCACACCGGCATTGGACAAACGCTCTATCGCTCCAATCCACAAAGCGAGGTCGGGAGTAACAGGATTCTTGACGAAAACGGGTATTTCGACACCACGCAGGGCATCTGCTATCTCCTGCACGGCAAACGGATTGGTTGTCGTCCGAGCCCCTATCCACAAGGCATCCAAGCCCGCCGACAGAGCCTCTTCGACATGTACGGGCGTTGCCACTTCGCTCATGACCGCCATACCCGTTTCGCGTCGCACGGCCGTCAGCCATGCCAAGCCCTCTGCCCCGACACCCTCGAAACAGTTGGGTTTGGTACGCGGTTTCCACAAACCCGCGCGGAATGCCCGAACACCCAACGCGGCAAGTGCTTTGGCCGTAGCCATACACTGCTCCGAAGTCTCGGCACTGCACGGTCCCGCAACGACAGGAATGCGGCAGAGGCTGTCGCCCGACAATTCGATATTTTCGATAAAGTCCATCCGTTCGATAGATAACGTCGCAAATTTACAAAAACTTTTCGGTAATTTAAGCACCCGACACAACGGCAAAAACATGTCTGTATATCGCAAAACGGCAATCTGCGGAGAATTGTCGAAAAATTATTGAAAATGTAATGCCGACAAATGTTGCACCGAGAAAAATTTTGTTATAAATTTGTGTCAATTGTTACTAATTCAATACATATTTACATACATATACGATGAAACAAAAAGAGAGTCAGCTGATTAGCAAGGTTAACTATGCGGATGCCGTCGCCGAATCAATCAAATATTTCGACGGCGACGAACTTGCCGCCACCGTTTGGGTAAGCAAATACGCCTTGAAAGACTCGTTCGGCAACATATACGAGTCGTCTCCGGAAAAGATGCACATGCGTTTGGCCAAAGAGTTGGCACGCATCGAGAACAAATACGAAAATCCGCTTGCAGAGAAGACGATTTTCGATTTGCTCGACCATTTCCGCTATGTCATTCCGCAAGGCGGACCGATGACCGGCATAGGCAACAATTTTCAGGTAGCCTCGCTTTCCAACTGTTTTGTCATAGGCCACAAGCGACCTGCCGACTCTTACGGCGGCATTTTCCGCATCGACGAAGAACAGGTACAATTGATGAAACGGCGCGGTGGTGTCGGACACGATTTGTCGCATATTCGTCCGAGCGGCAGCCCCGTTCTCAACTCCGCCCTGACTTCGACCGGCATCGTGCCGTTCATGGAGCGTTATTCCAACTCGACGCGCGAGGTTGCTCAGGACGGACGACGCGGTGCGTTGATGCTCTCGCTCTCAATCAAGCATCCGGATGCCGAGAAATTCATCGATGCCAAATTGGACACCAACAAGATTACGGGTGCCAACGTCTCCATAAAGGTAGATGACGAATTTATGCGTGCCGCACAAGCAGGCAAGCCATACAGACAGCAGTTCCCGATAAACTCGGACAATCCGAAATATGTACAGGAGATAGATGCCAAAAAGTTGTGGGACAAAATCATTCACAACGCTTGGAAATCGGCGGAGCCGGGGGTTTTGTTCTGGGATACGATTATTCGCGAGAGCATTCCCGACTGCTATGCCGACGAAGGCTTCGTAACGGTATCCACCAATCCGTGCGGCGAGATTCCGTTGTGCCCGTATGACAGTTGCCGATTGTTGGCGGTCAATCTGTTCAGTTACGTCGAGAATCCGTTTACCAAGCAGGCACACTTCAATTTCGACAAGTTCGCCGACCATGTTCACAAGGCCATGCACCTTATGGACGACATCATCGACCTCGAACTCGAAAAGGTCGATTTGATAATCGAAAAGATAGAGTCCGACCCCGAAGATGCAGATGTACGCCAGGTCGAACTGAATCTGTGGCGCAAAATCAAGGATATGGCTCTCAAAGGTCGTCGTACCGGTCTCGGCATTACGGCAGAAGGCGATATGCTCGCGGCTCTCGGGCTGCGTTACGGCTCGGACGAGGCGTTGGAGTTTGCGGTAAAAGTACATAAGACTTTGGCAGTGGAGGCATATCGCGAATCGGTCGATATGGCTCGCGAGCGCGGAGCGTTCAAGGTATTCGATGCCGCCAAGGAGAAGAACAACCCGATGATTCAACGTATCAAGGAGGCCGACCCTGCACTCTACGAACAGATGCTTAAATACGGTCGCCGCAATATAGCCATGCTGACGATTGCGCCTACGGGTACAACCTCGCTCATGTCGCAAACCACGTCGGGCATCGAGCCTGTTTTCCGTCCTGTTTATCGTCGTCGTCGCAAGATAAACCCTTCGGACAAAGATGTAAAGGTGTCGTTTGTGGATGACGAAGGACAGTCTTGGGAGGAGTTCAACGTATATCACCACAAGTTCGTCGAGTGGTTGCGCATCAACGGCTATGACACATCGCGGCTGCAAACCATCTCCGATGCCGAACTTGCAAAATGGGTGGAGGCTTCGCCTTATCACAACGCCACTGCCAACGACATCGATTGGGTAGCAAAAGTCAAGATGCAGGGTGCGATACAGAAATGGGTGGATCACTCCATCTCCGTTACCGTCAATCTGCCGAACGACGTAACAGAAGAGTTGGTTGCCGAAGTATATCGCACTGCTTGGGAGTGCGGTTGCAAGGGCGTTACGGTCTATCGCGATGGTTGCCGCACGGGCGTTCTCGTCGATAAGAACAACAAATCCAAAGCCAAATCGGATTGCTCTGCCGACCACGGCAAACGACCTAAATCGATTCCCGCAGACATCGTCCGTTTCAAGAACGGCTCCGAAAATTGGATTGCATTCGTTGGTTTGCGCGATGGTCGCCCTTACGAGATTTTCACGGGAAAGATTGAGGAGGATGCCATGTACATTCCGCCGAAAATCGTTCACGGCAATATCATCAAGGTTCGCGAGGAGGACGGCTCAAAACGTTACGATTTCCAATACAACGACCGCTACGGCTATACCAACACAATCGGCGGCATATCGCGTCTGTTCGATGAAAGTTTCTGGAACTATGCCAAACTTATCTCGGGCGTACTGCGTTACGACATGCCTCTCGAGAAGGTGGTATCGCTTATCGATGGTCTGCATCTGGACAGCGAGAATATCAACACGTGGAAAAACGGCGTACAACGTGCGCTCAAACAGTATATCAAGGACGGTACGAAGTCGAAGGGCAAATGTCCTCACTGCGGTCAGGAGAACATGGCATACCAAAACGGTTGTCTGACCTGTATGTCCTGCGGATACTCCAAATGCGGATAGCGGAACGGGTCGGCAGAGACTGACTGCTCTTTTTCGCAAACGATACGACGGTGCAGAATTCTGCGCCGTCGTATCGTTTTGTGTCGGAAAAGGCTGAAATAATCGAATTTTTTTACGATTTTTTATGTGCGGATATTCTTCGCGCATAATCATCGTTTTATCAGAATTTAGCACGTCAACATGCGCGGG
Source organism: uncultured Alistipes sp. (assembly GCA_945494785.1). GTDB lineage: Bacteria > Bacteroidota > Bacteroidia > Bacteroidales > Rikenellaceae > Alistipes. The sequence goes on along the minus strand of CALYVN010000002.1, from coordinate 29,034 downwards.
TATATTGCGCCAATAAGTACACAATAAGCATTATATCAATGACTTATATTGTTGTACAAACCAAAAACAAGATATATCTTTGACCGTGCGGGAATGAGCGAAACGGAGGTCAAAGCGGTATTGGAGAAGGTCAAATGCCTGTCGAAAAGCGCGGCAGATGCCGAGACCGATGCACGCAATGCACGCAACGAGGCCAACCGACAGACGACAAAGGCAAACCGTGCGGATGAAGAGATTAAACGGCTAGAAAGCGAAAACGCCGCTTTGAAAGAGGAGTTGCAACACAGCAAATCGGCATCGAAAACCTCCAAGACCGGAAAGAAAGAGGCGGAGATTCTGCTGTACGCATGCGGATATTCGGCACTGACCGACGAACACAAAACACAGTTGGACAGAGTTGCCGAACGAATCAACGCTTCGAGCGACAAGATATTCAAAGTAGATGTTTTTGCCGACAGCAGTACCGGCACACCGTCGGTCAACGAACGTTTGGCAGAAAAACGCGCCCGCATAGCAGCAGACTATCTTATCGAAAAAGGCTTCGATGCCAATCGGCTCGAAGTGGACAGTTGCGGCACTGCGCCATGCACCATAGGTTGTCCCGAACATAACAGGGTCGTGGCTATATATTGATGACACCCGTTTGCCACACAAGCGACAGGCTCGGTCTGTCGCTATTTTTTTTTGCTCTGCAAGATAATTTTTTTGGTATAAATGTTGCATTTGAAAAATATTGTATATCTTTGCTTTGTTAAGTATATATTGGCACAATAAGAGATTACAAATACAACAAACAAGCCCAATTATGAAAAAGAATTTTATTTTCGTCCTTGCAGCGGCACTCTTGGTTGCCGGCAGCGCAATGGCGGCAGACAACAACGGGAAGCAAAAGAGTTCCAATGTCAAAGGCTTCATCTCCAACGGTTTCTGGGATAACTGGGAGATTCAGGCCGGTGTAGGCCCTACCTTCAACATGGGTAACGGCAGCGGTATCTCCAATTCGGTACTTGCCGGAGCATACGTTGGCGTAGGCAAATGGTTCCACCCCGTATTCGGTGTACGACTTGTAGGCGAAGGCGGCAAATTTACTCACACCACCGCTACCGGTAGTGAGTGCAATTGGTCTTACATCCTCTTCCACCCCGACTTTATGATGGATTTGACAAATTGGATTGGCGGCTACAAAGACAACCGCATCTGGAATTCGATTCTCTTCCTCGGTGCAGGTGTCGGTGGCAGCGCATTGGACCACAAAGAATATCGTACCGTACAATTTGTCGGCGACCTCGGTTGGCAAAACCGCTTCAACGTATGCAAAGCAGTCAGCATCGACCTGACGTTGGAATATCTGTTGGCCGATTCGGAGTATCGTCCCGTTTCCTCCATCAAGAGCAACCGTTTCCATGGTCTTAACGTATATGTAGGTGCAACCTACCGTTTCAACAAGCGCACGTTCGAGCGTTCGGGAGCAACCGAAGAGGAGGCAAAGGCGATGCTTGCCAACTTGAAGAAGTCGCAAGACGAGGCTAAGGCAGCCAAGGCGAAGTCCAACAAATTGAAGGCTTTGGCCGACGAACAGGCAAAGGCTTTGGCAGCAGCCGAGCAACTTGCAGCCGAGCAGGCTGAGGCTTTGAAGAATGCCAAGAAAGAGAGACCTCAGGCAGAATCTGCCAAGGAGGCGGTAGATACCGACAATTACGACGAGATGTTGTTCTATGCTTACGGCTACTCGGTTCTTTCGAGCACCAACAAAAAGCGTCTCGACCTTATTGCCGAGCATATCAAGGCTTCCGACAAGAAGGTATTCCGCGTCGATGGTTTCGCCGACAAGCAGACCGGCACACCGAAGGCAAATGCCCGTTTGGCTGGCAAACGCGCACGCATCGCAGCCGATTACCTCGTAAGCAAGGGTGTCGATCGCAACCGTCTCGATGTTCGCAACTGCGGCACGACAGATTGTCCGTTCGGCAAACCTGCACACAACCGTATCGTGGTGATTTACTAATCATCGCTTGCAACAAACAAACGGCAGACCTGAAAGTCTGCCGTTTTTCGTTGCCGCATAACCGCGACGCCATCTGTCCATTAACTATTTCCAAAAACAAAGGTGTGCAAGAATTAGTCGAATGCAAGGCATTGAGAAAGAGGGCGACAGAAGTTTACTTGACGTAAATGTCTGCGTCCTCTTTTCGATAATAACGCGGTAGTCGGCAATTATGACACACCGCAGTTTACGGCTTTGCGCCGATTAGATTATTCCCTGCTCCAACATTGCATGTGCCACCTTCATAAATCCGGCGATGTTGGCACCCTTTACATAGTTGATATAGCCGTCGGGTTGTGTGCCATACTTGACGCACGCCTCGTGAATGCTCTGCATGATATAGTGCAGTTTGGCATCGACCTCTTCTGCCGACCACGAGATATGCATCGCGTTCTGCGTCATCTCCAAGCCCGAAGTTGCCACACCGCCTGCATTGACGGCCTTACCCGGTGCAAAGAGGATACCTGCATTTTGGAATGCGGCGATAGCCTCCGGAGTGCAACCCATGTTCGACACCTCGGCAGCGCACCATGTTCCGTTGGCAAGCAACTCCTTGGCATCGTCGCCCGTCAATTCGTTTTGGAATGCGCAAGGCAAAGCGATGTCGCACTTGATGCTCCAAGCCTTCTTGTTCGGAGTGAATGTGGCATCCTTGAACTTCTCGGCAAACGGCGAGACGATGTTGCGATTCGAGGCACGCAACTCCAACATATAGTCGATTTTCTCCTTGGTCATGCCGTTAGGGTTGTAAATCACGCCGTCGGGACCCGAAATGGCGATAACCTTCGCACCTAGTTCGGTAGCCTTCGTTGCAGCACCCCAAGCCACGTTGCCGAAGCCCGAGATTGCCACCGTTGCACCCTTTATGTCGCAACCCGCCTTGTGCAGCATGTGTTGCACGAAATAGAGTGCGCCGAAACCGGTAGCCTCAGGACGAATCAGCGAACCACCCCAAGTCATACCCTTGCCCGTCAGTACGCCCGTATTATACTCGCGGGCGAGTTTCTTGTACATACCGTAGAGGAAACCAATCTCACGGCCTCCCACACCTACATCTCCCGCAGGCACGTCGGTATCCGGACCTATATTCTTCCACAATTCGAGCATAAACGCCTGGCAGAAACGCATAATCTCGGCATCCGACTTGCCGACAGGGTCGAAATCGGAACCGCCCTTCGCACCGCCCATAGGCAACGTGGTAAGCGCGTTTTTGAAAGTCTGCTCGAATCCGAGGAATTTCAGCATAGACGGATTGACCGCTTTATGGAATCGCAAACCGCCTTTGTACGGACCTATCGCGCTGTTGAACTGTACGCGATAGCCCAAATTGGTCTGAATCGTGCCGCGGTCATCGACCCACGTTACGCGGAATGTGATGATACGGTCAGGCTCAACCATACGCTCCACGATTTTGGCCTGTTCGAATTCGGGATGTTGGTTATACACCTCCTCGACCGACTCCAACACTTCGCGCACCGCTTGCAGATATTCGCTCTCGCCCGGGTGTTTGCGCTCCAAATCGGCCATCAAATTGTTTACATTCATAGTTATAATGTTTTAAGGTTATTGATTTGTTTTTCTATTGCAAATATAGGAATAATTATTATGAATCGTAATCAATTCGGGGATTTTTATAACAATTCGTTGTCCGTTTACAAAATACGCCTATAAACTCACACCTCGACCAATCCGTTTTTGACCGCATAGACCACGAGGCTCGCCGTATTTTTGCATCCTGTCTTTTCGAGGATGTTCGCACGATGGGCATCGACCGTCCGTTTCGAGATGAAAAGCGAGTCGGCAATCTCCTGATTCGATAACCCGCGGCAGATTCCGAGCAGTACATCCGACTCCCGCTCCGACAGTGCATCGGGATTCTCCGCGCCGCTGTGCATCGACCCCGAGATGGATTCCAACAAAGCATGGCAAAGATAATTCTCGCCTGCCATAACCGTCTCCAAAGCATCGAAGACCTCGTCGATATCGGAATCTTTGAGCAGAAAGCCCTTTGCTCCCGCCTCCATCATCCGCGAATAGTATTTCTCGTCGCCGAACATCGACAAACATATCACCTTCAAATCCGGTTTTTGACGCAATGCCTCGGTAGTTGCCTCGTCGCCGTTCATCACAGGCATCGATATATCCATAAAGACCGCATCGGCATCCATCGACGGCAGTGCCTTCACAAAGTCGGCTCCGTCCGAGAACTCTCCGACCACGCAACAGCCGTTGCGACCGTCGATAAGACCTTTCAGACCGTTGCGGAACAACGCATGGTCATCGACCAACACGATTCGTTTTCTTGTTTCGTCCATCTCCCCTCTCCTGTTTCCGCGCCGTTTCGCTGCCGCACGCATTGATGACAACGGTAGCACTCATTCCCTCGCCCTTGCGACTCGAAATATCGAACGTACCGCTGAGCGAATTGACGCGCGAGGCTATATTCGACAACCCCATGCCGCAATCGAGTACCGCCTTCGGATTGAAGCCCCGACCGTTGTCGGTATAGTACAATTTCAGTTCAGCCCCATTCAGCGAAAGCGATACATTTATGGCAGAGCAGCCGGAATGTTTGAGCGAGTTGTTTATCAATTCGCAAATTATGCGGTACATAATCACCTCCACATCCTTGTCGAAACGCTCCGCATGCAGATTCGTTACAAAATGTATATTTGCGCCGTTCAGAGCCACGCTGCGCGATATAAAGCCCTTGACACCCTGTGCAAGTCCGAAATCCACCAACACCTGTGGCGACATGTTGTTGGAGATTTCGCGCACCGACCGTATGGCCTCGTCGATGACATACGCCGTATTATCCATGATGCTCTGCTGTTCGGCAGGCAGATTCTTGCGCGACAGTGCCGAAAGCGACATTTTTGCCGACGAGAGCAACGGACCCAATCCGTCATGCAACTCCTTGGCAAAATCGGAGCGCGATTTCTCTTCGGCGCGCAACACGGCGGTAAGGATGCGCTTGTTGAAGAGTTGCCGCTGTCTGTCCAATCGGTCGATATGGTTGATTAGGCGGCTGGCGAACAATACGGCAGCCGAAATACACAGCGACACCAACACATCCACAGCCACAAAACCCTTCGGTATGGTAGTCAGCAAATCGAACATCGTCAATTGGCACACCCGCTCTATGGACAATGCCACGAAACCGACGATACAGAAAATCCAGATGACATTGTATTTCGTGCGCCGTATCAATCGGATGGCAAAGACGGTTGCCACCAACTGAATAATCAGTTCGACCATCAAAACGACTCTCAATCCGACGACGCTCTCCATATTCGGAATTGTTGGTTACAATATCTTTTTCAGCGCATCCATCTGCGTGTACGCGGTCATGTCGGTCTGTACGGGGACAACCGAGACATAGCCGTTATTCAAAGCCCACTCGTCGCTATCCTGCGCCTGCGGCTCTTTGTTTTCGAACGCACCCGTCAGCCAGAAATACTCCCGACCGCGCGGATCTTCGTGACGAAAGAAATCCTCGCGCCAATAGCCCCGCGTCTGTCGGCAAACCTTTACGCCCTTAATCTCCGCCTTCGGAATGGCAGGCACATTCACATTCAGACACAACGGCATCGGCACCTGCTGCTCCAACACCCGCTCGACAATTTTTGCGCCATACTCCACCGCCGCTTCGAAATCGGCATCCTCCGAGTGGTCGAGTACCGACAACCCGACAGCGGGAATATCATAGAACGAAGCCTCTATGGCTGCACCCATGGTACCCGAATAGAGTACGTTTACCGCCGAATTGGAGCCATGATTTATACCCGAAATAGCCAAATCGGGTCTGCGGTCGCCGAACATATAGTCGAACGCCATCTTGACGCAATCCACAGGCGTACCCGAGAGGGCATAGACCGTAACATTCTCCTCGTCGCGCACCTTGCGCAGATAGAGCGGGTTGTAAATGGTAATGGCCTGACTCATGCCGCTCTGCATACACTCGGGGGCAACGGCTACCACCCTGCCGAAACGACGAGCCACCTCTATCGCCGCGGCAAAACCTTTCGACGCAAAGCCGTCGTCGTTCGTTACAAATATCAATCTATCGCTTTCCATACACGACAAAGATAGTAAGAACTGCGAGAATATCCAACAACCTGCCGCACGATTTCTCGACCAAAAACCGCAACTTTTCGACATCCGACACCTCTTGCCGTATCCGTCCGACAAAAACATCTCCCCGAACCGCCTTTGTGTAAAGGAGCGATTCGGGGAGACAATCGTAAAGCGCGACCTGCCTATTTCGCGTAACTTACGCTGCGGGTTTCGCGGATAACGGTAATTTTGACCTGACCCGGATAGGTCATTTCGTCCTGTATCTTCTTGGCGATTTCGTGCGACAGATTCTCGCTCTCGGCATCGGACAACTTGTCCGCACCTACGATAACGCGCAATTCACGACCTGCCTGAATGGCGTATGTCTTGACCACGCCGTCATACGACAGGGCTATATCCTCCATCTCCTTCAATCGCTTGATATACGACTCGATAACCTCACGGCGAGCACCCGGACGGGCACCCGAAATGGCATCGCACACCTGAATAATCGGCGCAATGAGCGAAGTCATCTCGACCTCGTCGTGGTGCGCACCTATGGCGTTGCATATTTCGGCCTTCTCCTTGTATTTCTCGGCAAGTTTCATACCGATAATTGCGTGAGGCAGTTCCGGCTCGTCATCAGGCACCTTGCCTATATCGTGCAACAGACCCGCACGGCGTGCCGCCTTCGGATTCAGACCCAATTCGGCAGCCATGATACCTGCCAGATTGGCCGTTTCGCGAGCGTGCTGCAACAGGTTCTGACCATACGACGAACGATATTTCATCTTACCGATAAGGCGTATCAGTTCGGGATGCAGACCGTGAATACCGAGGTCGATTGTCGTACGTTTGCCGACTTCGACAATCTCCTCCTCTATCTGTTTCTTGACCTTGGCAACCACCTCCTCGATGCGTGCGGGATGGATACGGCCGTCGGTAACGAGTTGATGCAGTGCCAAACGGGCAATCTCGCGACGCACTGGGTCGAATCCGCTGAGGATAATCGCTTCGGGCGTATCGTCCACGATGATTTCTATACCTGTGGCTGCTTCGAGGGCGCGGATATTGCGACCCTCGCGACCGATGATACGACCCTTGACCTCGTCGGAATCGATGTTGAACACCGTTACCGAATTTTCTATCGCCGTTTCGGTTGCCACACGCTGAATCGAAGCCACGATGATACGTTTGGCCTCTTTCGTCGCCGTGAGTTTCGCCTCCTCGACCGTCTCGTTGATGTAGGCGGCAGCCTCGCTCTTGGCTTCGGCCTTCATATTCTCGATAAGGCTGTTTTTTGCCTCCTCCGAACTCATGCCCGAGATTTGTTCGAGCCGTGCATTCTGCTCGCTCATCAGTTGCGCCAACTCCTCCTTTTTGTGTTCGAGAGCCTGCATCTGACTCTCCATCTTCTCTTTCAGGCGGTCGTTGTCGGCAATTTTGCGCTCCATCTCCCGCTGCTGGTTTTGAAGTTGCGACTCAATCTGCTTGGCACGCTGCTCGCTCTGGTTCAGACGCTGATTGCGCTCATTGACCTGCTTGTCGTACTCGCTTTTGAGTTGCATGAACTTCTCTTTTGCTTGCAGAATCTTCTCTTTCTTAATCATTTCGCCCTCATTCTCGGCCTCTTTCAGAATCGCAGACGAACGCGCCTTTACGGCATAGAACGTTGCGAAACCCGATATGGCCGATACCACAACGGCGATGCTTACGATAATCAATATATTCATAATCTTGCTCTAAAAAACTGTTATTGGTATGTTTGTAATCCGTTAATTTATATTTGTTTATGTTTGTTCGTTGTCGTCTCTTTTTTCTGCTGCGCAGCCAAAGTACCGCATACAAAAAAAACCGCATCGATTCCTTCTCTTGTTTGACGAATCTGCCGATAAGTCATGTGTGGGGCTTACATATCGTCGCAACCCTCCATCGGTACTCACGTACTCACCCTTGCGGGCTACAAGGCCCGGTTTTGACGCATCGAGTCTACCCCAATGTAATAATTGTTCAGTTTCGCAAAGCTTAGGAATCTATGCGGGTATTTTCCTTACTGTATGTTAAAAGAACGCTGCGTATCGCCTTTGCAGACGAAAATTCTCATTTTCAATCTCTCGTGCAACTTTCACACGAAACTTTTTCTCTCCGTTACTTCTCTCTGCCCTCTTCGTCCCCTTCGTCCTCTTCGTTGTCCCTCTCTTCCGGCTCTCTTCTCCGTTCCTCTTTCTCTCCTGCTCTCTGCCCGTTCCTCCGCCTTCCTCTGCCGGCGCACTCTTGCACCTATTTACGCCCTTTTCTGCTCCCTCATGCGCATCTCTGCGCCCTTGCGTGGGATGCTTGGCAGATTATCGGTTGAGATGCTGTTCGACCTCGCGGGCGAGTTCGGCCAACCGTTTCAAATTTTCGTCGCCGATTTCGCGACTTTGAGCCAGACGGATATTCGAAATGGCGAGTTGCAAAGCGACAATGGCAAGGTAGTCCTGTGCGCCATATCCGTCCAAATGCGCCTGCTCGTATTTGGCTGCCATGCGGTTGATTTCGCGCTCGGCAAGGCGATAAACCTCCTCCTTGCGGGGATCTATCGTCATGTTATAGGTCTTGCCTGCTATTCGCAACTTTATCTCCAATGCTCGCTCGTCGCCCATCTCTCCGTGTCTCTATTATATCTCGTTTGAAATCAATGCAATGCACTTGTCCACCTCCCGCAATAAACGGTTTACCTGCGCCCTTGCAGCCGATTTGTCGCCACTGCCTTTTTCGAGAGCGTTGCCCAAACGCAAACGGGCAATCTCCTCTTTGTTGGCCTTTGCCAACTCCTGCAAGGAGCGTATTTTCTGTGCCTGCTCCTCGTTGGTTTTGCGAGCGGCACGCAGTTGCTCCACAGCAGCGGCATGTTGCTGCATCAGTTTGCGCACATCCGCCGAGAGAGCGTCTATAATCTCCTTGTTGGTCATAAAAGCAGTTTTGTCGATACAATACAGCACTCAAAGGTACGCATATTTTTCGGGATATAAAAGCATAAGCACAAAAATTTTTGAACAACAGCCATACAGTGCGGTTACAGACATATACCGAAGGCCTTGCACCTATCGCAAACAGGGCGGCAACCCAATGACACCGCCCTGTTTTTCGATAAAAGTACCGATTAAAAATCGTAGCCGACCACCTCGGACGAACAGCCGTTGTAATAAATCGCGTTTTTATACACTTCGAGCGAGGCACGAGACACATAGATGACCGCATCCGACGCAATGCCGTTGAACACCGAGCGACCCAAATCGGGCGGAGTGGTCGGCTTGCAATAGATGCTCGACAGATGCAAACAGCCATAGAGGGCATAATCGCCGAGCGATGCGACCTTTGCGGGTATGGTAATGGTTGGCAACGCTTGGCAATAGCCGAACGCATAATCTCCGATTGTCTCGACGCTGTCGGGCAGGACGACTTTGGTCAGAGCCGTACATTTGCGGAATACATTGCTGCCGATTGTCGTAACTCCGTTACCCATAGTTACGCTCGTCAAAGCGGTGCAGCCATAGAAGGCGTACATATTGATTGTCTTGACGTTGGCAGGAACGTCGATACTTGTCAGCCCCGTACATTCGTTGAATGCGAAATCGCCAATCAACGCAATACCGCTGCCGAGAGTTGCGCTTTTCAGTCCCGAACATTTGGACAGCACGAAATCGCCTATCGACGTAACGTTGTCGGGGATTGCGATGCTCGCAAGTTGCTGACACTCGGAGAAGGCATAGTCGCCTATCAACACCACGCTGTCGGCGATGGTTATACCCGTAAGTGCTACGCAATCGTTGAAACTCCAATCGGCAATGGATGCAACGCCGTCGGGAACAGCGTATGTCGTCAATCCCGCAGGAGCGAATGCGACCAACTCCCCGTCGATTATCAAACAACGACCGTCTGCCGAAGCGTATTTGCCGCGGAAATTGCGCAGGTTTGCACAACCCGCAAACACACCGTTGCCGATTGCGACGACATTTTCGGGAATATCGATACTCTCCAACCCCTCTCACGAGCAGAAGGCCATATCGCCGATAGCGGCAACGTTGTCGGGAATCGCAATCTCCGTTAGACTTGTGCATAGGGCAAATGACGAATTGCCAATTGTCGTAACTCCGGCAGGGAGCATCACGCTTTTCAGTGCCGTACAATCATAAAAGGCTTGGCTGCCGATTGCTTTGATTTTGTCGTTGCGGCTCAAATCGATTTTTGCGATCTTCTCGTTGTCGTTGCACGAGAACTTTTGCAGGTTGGCGAAATACTCCACACCCTTGAACGATGCGATTTCCAACCCGTTGCAGTCGATTTCCGTAACGGCCTCGTATTCCGATTTCGAGACCTTGCCATCGCCGTTCTTATCGAAATTTTCGATGCAGTAGGCCTTGAACACCGCATCATCCATACCCGAACACACATCGGTCGGGTCGGGCAACGGTGGCAGATTGCCGCGATTGCCATCATCGTCTTTTGCACATCCCGCCATGACCAAGGCTGCGGTTATGACACATAACATAATCTGTTTCATGGCATTAAAAAATTAAAACTTCACAATTCCCGTGCAGTCGGCAGATTGTTTGCGCTTGTAACAGACAAGGCGGCAGTCGGTCGTTCCGACACACCGCCAACAGATTGGTTCCGCGTATGGTTACATATATTTTTCTACTGCCGAACAGATACGGCCGAACACCTCGTCGATGGTGCCGTAACTCTGCACGTTCTCGTACTTGCCCTGTGCAAGGTAGTGGTCGGCGACAACCGCCGTTTGCGACTTATAGACCTCGATGCGGTTGCGTATAACCTCTTCTGAAGCATCGTCAGCACGTCCCGAATCCTTGCCGCGCAACAAAATGCGCTTTACGAGTTCCTCCTCAGGCACGTCCATATATATCATCACTGCGACACTCTCGCCCACGGATGCAAGCAGACGGTCGAACGCTTCGGCTTGTGCCGTGGTACGCGGAAAGCCGTCGAAAATAATACCTTTACCCTCTTTGTGTTTAAGCAGATAGTGGTGTATCATCTCGATAACCACCTCGTCGGGAGCAAGTTCGCCACGACCTATATGCTCTGCCATGCGCTCCCCGAGCGGAGTATGCTCGGCAATCTCCCTGCGGATTATCTCGCCCGTGGAGACGTGAGCCAAGCCGTATTTCTGCTCCAATAGTGCCGATTGCGTACCTTTGCCGCAACCCGGAGCACCAAAAAGTACAATATTCAACATACTTTTGTTGTCTGTTATTTCATTAACAGTGCAAAGATACCTATTATTTCGGCAATCGCAACGATTTATTAAAATTTTTTAATTGAATTCGGCATTCATTCTGTTCTTTTGTTCAATGAGACTTCAAGCGACACATCTTGTATTCAAGACAATTATTTTCTTTATCTTTGCAGCGCAAAACTATCGAACAATGGCTGAACAGAAAGGGCGCACCGAGATTGCCGAGTTGGGCGAATTCGGGCTAATCGACGAATTGACAAAAAATTTCAAATCCGCATGCAAATCGACCATCGTCGGCATAGGCGACGATGCTGCCGTCATCGAAGCATCGAAAGATACGGCGATAGTGCTGTCGAGCGACACGATGTTGGAGGGCATCGACTTCGATTTGACCTATTTCCCACCGAAACATCTGGGTTACAAGGCTGTAACCAAAGGTATCAGCGACATTGCGGCGATGAACGCAAAAGCGGAGCAGATTACGCTTTCGCTCGGTATCTCGTCCAAAATATCGGTGGAGGTGTTGCGCGATTTCTATGCGGGCGTCGAATTTGCGTGTCGCGAGGCGGAGGTCGATTTGGTCGGTGGCGATACGACGGCTTCGATGACGGGCTTCGTTATCAACATTACGGCAGTAGGCCGCGCGAAAAAGGATAGGATTGTGCGCCGCAGCGGAGCAAAGCCGAACGACCTGATATGTCTGACAGGCAATCTCGGTGCGGCATTCATGGGCTTGCGACTGCTCGAACGCGAAAAACGGGTATTGGCAGGCACCGACCAGCAACCCCGATTCGAGGGTTACGAATATCTGCTCGAACGCTATTTGAAACCACGTGCTCGCTACGACATCGTGGAGTCGCTCGGCGAGGAGAAACTCGTGCCGACATCGATGATTGACCTGACGGACGGTTTGGCTTCGGACGTGCTGCAAATCTGCAAAGCATCGCATTGCGGAGCGCGTATCTATTTGGAGCGCATCCCGTTTGCCAAGCAGACTTCGGCTTTGGCAGAGGAGATGCACATAGACCCTGTCGTTGCGGCTTTGAACGGTGGCGAGGATTACGAACTGCTCTTTACCGTGCCGCTTGCCGAGCGGGAGCGGATAGTGAATATCGGCTGCATCGACATAATCGGCCATATCACTGCCGAAAACACGGGAGCATATCTCGTTACACCCGACGGAGGCGAGATAAGGCTCAAAGCGCAGGGATTCAAGGAGAGCGAGGAGCGTTAGGCAACCCAATACCACAACACAGCCCAAGTAACGAAACGGGCGCATTTGCCGACGAGCATCCAAAATGCCATCGGCACGAACGCGACACGGTAGAAACCGAGTGCGACGGCAAAGACATCGCCGATAAACGGCACCCATGTAAGCATGGCTGCGACAGCACCGTAACGGCAGATGAAGTGTTGTTGGCGTTCGAGACTTTCGCGACTCACATGCAGCCGCTCTATCCACTCCCATTTGCCGATACGGCCTATGGCATACGAGGTCAGACCGCCGAGCCAATTGCCGAGCGTGGCAACGGCTATGGTTGCAAAGGCTTCGCTGCCTGCCGCAAGCATACCGACCAGCAGCACATCGGCACTGAACGGCACGACGGTAGCAGCGAGAAACGAGCCGAGAAAGAGGCCGAAATAACCCAATCCGAACAACCAATCCATAAAAACATCTCTTTTCGGGCGGTAAAATTAACGCTTTTTGGATAAAAACCGCAAGTTTTTGTTGCGTAACAGTTTTTTTTGCTTACCTTTGCGTCGCTAAATATTCAGCAACAATTAAAAACAAAAAAATTATGAACAATTACGAAACCGTTTTCATTGTTACCCCTGTGCTTTCTGAGGCTCAGATTGCAGAGGTGGCAGACAAATTCCGGGGTGTTATTACCGAGAACGGCGGTCAGATTGTCAATTTCGAGAATTGGGGTTTGAAAAAACTCGCCTACTCGATTCAGAACAAGACCACCGGTTTCTACTTCCTGGCAGAGTTCACGGGCGAGGGTTCGATAGTTGAAAAACTCGAAACCCAATATCGTCGCGATGAGCGAATCATCAGATTCTTAACTTTCAAGCAGGACAAGTACGCTGTCGAGTATTCGGAGAAGCGTCGTGCGAAACTTGCCAACAAAAACAAGGAGGAGTAAACTATGGCACAAGAGAACAATCAGACGGGCGAACTCCGCTACCTCAATCCGGTATCGGTGGATGTCAAGAAAAAGAAGTACTGCCGTTTCAAGAAACTCGGCATCAAATATGTCGATTACAAGGACGGCGAGTTCCTTAAAAAGTTCCTCAACGAGCAGGGCAAGATTCTGCCTCGCCGCTTGACGGGAACATCGCAGAAATTCCAAAAGAAGGTCGCACAGGCCGTTAAGCGTGCGCGTCATCTTGCAATTCTGCCATTCGTAACCGACTGTATGAAATAAGGAGGAGGCAACCATGGAGATTATATTGATTAAAGACGTAGAGAAACTCGGCTATGCCAACGACATCGTCAAGGTAAAGGCCGGTTATGCCAACAACTACCTCATTCCGCAGGGTTTGGCAAAGGCTGCCACCGCATCGGCAAAGAAAGTTTTGGCCGAGAACCTCAAACAACGCGCTCATAAGGACGCGAAGATTCTCGCCGACGCTCAGGCTTTGGCAGAGAAAATCGCCAATCTGCCGCTCACCTTTACCGTTAAGGCAGAGGAGGGCAAAATCTTCGGCTCGATTACTTCCGCCGACGTTGCCGAGGCTCTCGCAGCCAAAGGCATCGAGGTCGATAAGAAGAATATCGGCGTAGAGAGCATCAAGACCGTGGGCGAATACAAGGCCTCTGTCAAGTTGCACCGCGAGGTCAAGGCCGAAGTCGCTTTGAACGTTGTAGCAGAGGAGTAATCCGACACGGATTGCACCGCATACCGATTCCCGCTCCTTTTGTAGGAGCGGGAGTTTTTTTATATTCTGCCCGTTATTCTCGAACGCAGTGAAGAATCTCGGGCAGAGAGCAAGCGCAACGGGCAAAGACAAAAGGCAAGCAACTGCGCATTCGCCCAAAACAGATTCTTCGCTTCGCTCAGAATGACGGCACATCCGAGCAACCAACTACCACTCCATTGCGCGAAACAGACAACAGTAATAGACAAAACAAAAGCGGCTGGAAAATCCCGCCGCCTTCTTACAAAAATATGTTTTTAATTATACCTAACACCAAATTGGTAAATAGGAAAAAATTGATTTCCGCTTGTGATATCATGAGTTATTCCGATATATTTGGAAGAATTGGTCAAATCGAAATTCCAAGAATAATCACTGCCACCATCTCTACCAATGGCAGAGATAGAACTCTTAAACGATACAGGGTTGCTGGATGCAGGTTTGGTAGAAGTGGAAGTTGTAGATGCGATCCATAAATTATTAGTCTTCTGATTCCAAGCAACACCGTAATACAAATATGTCTTGACTGTGGTTTGTACATTTATACTAACATCTGCAGGAATGTAGAAAGCCGGAGAAATGGCATATCCATTTTTTTCCAACTGCAAAACACTATACGTGCTCCAACTTGTCCCCGACAACGTCCAACCTTCCGAATTCTTGCCATTATTGGAGAAATCAAAATCATACGGTATTCCCGTAACATTCATTGTATATGCCGGCGAGGTGAGTGTAAATGTTTTGCCCGAAGCATTGGCAAGCGTAACGAGCAAGCGGCAGTCGGCATATTGGGTCTTGGCGACGGCATCGGTCGTGAAATCGGCACCGACAAGCGATTTGTCGCCCGATTTCAGCGTCGTGGTGCTGCCATAGACCAAAGCGACGGTCGATACCAGATTGGATGCGGCATAGGAGGCATCGTCGCCCGAGAGAGCAACGTTGGCATAGATTTTATCGTTATCCACACCACTGTTCTGCTTGCTTACCGCGTCGTTGTGGTTGTAGGATGTCCAGATATTGTGCGTACCGATGCCCAACACCGACGTAACGATAATCGACTGCTCGGCTGCGGTATATTCGGTACCGTTGATAACGGCATACGGCTGTACCCTGTAAGTGCCGCCGACAACGGCTATCTCCTTACTGAACGATGTGCCGCCGTCGGTATTTTTGTACACCGACACGTTATTGGAGGCGTCGGTTACTTTGATACCCGATTCGGACACGCCCGCAGCATCGGCATCGACACCCGCAATTTTGACATTGTTTACATAGATTTTGCGCCCGTCGAGCGAGGATGCGACACCGCTGTTGCACGAATCCTCGTACCACGACGTAATGCCCTCGACCGAAACGGATGCCCACGAGATATTGACTCCCGCGCGTTTGTTGGCCGTGAAGGTTACCGATTTGCCCATGGTGCGCGACAATACCGCGCCGTCTGCTGCGGTAACGGTTATCTTGATATCGCCCGCAACGACAGGCAACACTTCGAAACGGTATTCGTAGTATGTGCGGCCTGCGCCATCGACACCCGTCGTATATTGCGGATTGGTTGCGGTAATCGTATTGCCCGTGGCATCGACCGCAAACACGGCATCGGCAAACGAGCCATCGACTGCCGTAGTGGCAGAGAGCGTACCCGTAATGTTGTTGGCAGCCTCGATTTTAACGCTCTGCAACTGCTTCGGAGTAGAGCCGTCGGCAGCAAACACGCGCACGCCGAATGCGGCATTGAGCGACTTGCCGAACGTTATGCCGGAGAGTTTCGAAGGTCGCGCCTTCTCGGCAGACGAAGCGCAGAGGAACGGCGACCATTTGCCGTCCTGCTCGGTGGCAACGGTAAAAGTACACGTGGTTGCCGACTCGGCATCGCCCACACTCTCCAAAACTGCGGTGTCGGGATATGCAAAATGGATATAGCGCGGATCGATTAAATCGCGGACGGTGATTTCGCCCGCAAACACGGCATTGGCACTGCCGCTACCGCTCTGTATATCCAAAGTTTCGCCCTGCACCGTACCGTAGCCCATAACGGCAACGATTTTGTCGCCCGTTTCCCAATAGGCTTTCAACGAGGCATCGTAAGAGGCCTTCGTACCGTCGGTAGCAACGCCGACTTCGACACGCTCCCTGACAGGAGCAATCACGGAACTATCCGAGTCGTTTTTGGCGCAACCGCCCATCATGGCGGCAGCAGCCATAAAAAGCAATATCTTTTTCATAATCGAGAGTTTTTTTTAATAAAGGTCTGTAAATTCGTCCTCTTCGCCATCGCCAAAATCGGAATAGAATCCGTCTTCAAAAGGCGAAACCTCAAAACCTCTGTTGCAAACGACCTCCTCGATAAACAGTGCGGGAGCATCGTATTCTTTTTTCGTAAACATAATTAAAATACCAATTTAAGGGTTTTCGAACAGCAAAAATACCCAATGAAGATTTGTCTTGAAAATAAATTCAATCAACAGGCGGTTTTCAATAACAAAAAAGTGTTTTACAGTCATAAAAGCACGAATAAATTCCGATGATGATAGATGATTTAAAAAAATACATATATTTGTAAAAATATAAACGCCAATTCGTAACCGATGAAAACAACAAAACACTACACGACACCTGCGCTCATACCGCTCAATGTCGGTGTCGAACAGGGATTCGCGGCATCGCGCGAGTGGGGTTCGCCCAAGGAAGACCCGTCGTTCGACGAAGGAGAGAGTTATGATTTGTAAAACACAGTTAAGCAATATGAAAAAATTACACATGCTTTGCATCGTCCTGCTGATTGCGGCAGGCTGCACAAAGAACGATGCACCGAAAGGCATCACGGTAGAGGGGGCTTCGATAGTCATCTCCGCCGAATCGCCTACGCGCACCTCGTATGAGGAGAACCTGACAACGGCATATTGGAACGCTACCGACCAATTGGGCGTATATGTTTGCCGCAATTTCAGCGACGGTTACGCTTCGACCATCGAGAATCTGCGTTACGACAATGCCGGAAGCGACATGTCGAGTGTGGCACGCTTCACCTCGACTGCAACCTTCAACGTAAAGACGGGCGATGTAATCGTCGGCTACTATCCTTACAGCAGCGAACAAACGGTCGAAATCGAAGGATCGCTCGACGGTGGCTCGCGGGCAATAGCCTATTCGCTCGGTCGCCCGTTCACTCTGGGCGCACAGGTACAGAACGGCAACGCCTCGACCGCACACATCGGAGCAAACGACTTTTTGGTGGCCACTCCAACAGAGGTTGCCGCATCGATGATTGAGGGAACGACGGTAACCGTGCCGTTTACCTTCACGCACGCATTTGCCATAATCAAATTCAACGTGGCGAACAAATATGCCCGCGCATTTACCGTAACGGGCATCACGATAGAGTCGGCAGATTCGGAAACGGCACTTACGGGCGAGGTGGCAATCGACATAGTCAATCCGACCGTCAAAATCGTAAACGGCACACCAAGCGTTGCGCTTACGGTGGAGAACAGCACCAAAACAGCAGTGGATGAGACTTTTACGGGTTACATGCTCGTAAATGCGGCAACTCTGCCTGTCGCATCGACGATAACGGTGGCCACGTCGCTCGGCAGATTCCAATTGCAGACGACGAGCGCGATAGATTTCTATCGCGGCAAGGTTACGACGCTCAATTTCAACGCAAACGAGGAGCGTCTTATCGACAAACCTGCATCGCAACTTGCAGAGTGCTGGGGCAGTTGGAAACTTTCGACCTACTGCTGTCAGGCTGCCGGATTCGACGTATATATGGTATTGGGCGACGACTACTCGTTCACGCTCTACCAGCGTGCCAACGATTACGAGGTAAGCAAATTCACGGGTACATACACCTTCGACGCATCTGCCCACATATTCGGCGGCGAGTATTCGGACGGTACGCCATGGGCAACGACCTACGCACTCGAAGAGGTCACGGAGAATACGCTCACGTGGAGCAACACAGCCAATGACGCAGAGGTATCGGTATATGTCAAAGCGGACGTACCTGACAACATCGCCGGTGCAACCGTTGCACACAAGAGCGCGAAGAGCGTAAAACGATTCTTGTAACGATTTAGCAGCAGAAACATTATGAAAAAGATATTATTATCGGTATTTGTCCTCGCCGCGCTCGGAGCGTGTACGAAGGATTTGAACGAGACAACCGTATCGACAGCCGACAACGACAACACGGCGACGATAGTCAATTCGGCAGACGAAGCAGTCCGCGGAGAGATTGTGGTAAAATTCAAGCCCGAGGCAGAGTCGGTACTCGAATCGACAGCCTCGCGGGCAGGTGCCACACGTTCGGGAGTAGCGGATGTGGATGCACTTTTGGAGACGATTGGCACAACGGCAGTCGAGCGCGTCTTTACGATAACCGACAGCAACCGCGACAAGGTATATCGTTCGGGATTGCACCTGTGGTACAAACTCTCTTTCGACGAAAACGCCGATTTGGAGATGGTCGCATCGAAACTCGCGCATATTGCCCAAATCGGAACGGTGCAGTACAACATTCGTGTAAAACGCAACTACACCCGTCGTGCAACGGCATACGAAAGCGTACAGCATGCAACGGCTCAAACCCGTGCAACTGCCGCATTCAACGACCCGCTGCTCGATTATCAATGGCACTTCATCAACACGGGCAACACGAGCGTTACCACGCCGATAAAGGCAGGTTCCGATGTGAACTGCGACAAGGCTTGGACGCTCTGCACGGGCGACCCTTCGATTATCGTTGCGGTGGTCGATG
Organism: uncultured Alistipes sp.; assembly: GCA_945494785.1. Taxonomy (GTDB): domain Bacteria; phylum Bacteroidota; class Bacteroidia; order Bacteroidales; family Rikenellaceae; genus Alistipes. The sequence continues at coordinate 10,008 of CALYVN010000002.1, read as the reverse complement.
AGGGCGTTATGTATTCGCACGAGGATTTGGCTGCCAACATGTGGGTAAATACCGCCGAGAAAAACGGCTCGTCGAGCAGCGACGATGACGGCAACGGTTACAAGGACGACATTTACGGCTACAACTTCGTAAGCAACACCGGCAAAATCTCGTGGGACGTAAGCGGCGATGTAAGCCACGGTACGCACGTTGCAGGAACTGTTGCGGCAGTGAACGGCAACGGCAAGGGCGTATGCGGCATTGCAGGCGGAAGCGGCAACAACGACGGCGTGCGGATAATGTCGTGCCAGATATTCTCGGGCGAAAGCGGCGCAACGACGTCGAACACCGCAAAGGCCATTCAGTATGCTGCCGACAACGGCGCGGTAATTCTGCAATGCAGTTGGGGTTATAACTCGGGCTTGGATACGGAAGATGCGGGTTTTGTCAGCGAATCGGAGTTCAACCGTTACTGCTCGGCAGAGAAGGCAGCGATAGATTACTTCATCGACAATGCCGGCTCGGCTACGGACGTAATCGAAGGCGGTATCGCAATCTTCGCGGCAGGTAACGAATATGCCGCAATGCCGGGTTATCCGGGTGCATACGAGCGTTGCGTAAGTGTGGCTGCAATATCGGCCGACTATACGCCTGCATCGTTCAGCAACTATGGGCCGGGTGTGGATATTTGCGCTCCGGGTGGCGATTCGGATTATGCCAAGAGTGCTGCAGGTACCATACTCTCGACCCTGACACCTGCCGAATCGTCGGCATCCAATCCTTACGGATACATGGAGGGTACGTCGATGGCTTGTCCGCATGTTTCGGGTGTGGCCGCTCTCGGACTCTCGTATGCCAAAAAGTTGGGCAAGCACTTTACGGCATCGGAGTACCGTACTATGCTGCTCACCGCCGTACAGGACATAAACCAATATATGACGGGTACCAAGAAATACTACTATTACTACTCGAACTACGGCACATCGTATCCCGAAACGATGACCCTGTCGAACTACAACAAGCAGATGGGCAGCGGTTATTCGGACGCATATCTGTTGCTGTTGCAGGTCGAGGGTACGCCATGCGTAACTATGCCCGTAACCACCGGCACGGCAAAGGCGATAGACCTTGCGACATTCTTCGGTGCAGGAGCCTCCGCACTGAAATTCAAGAGCGTAACCGTATCGGCAGAGGACAAAACGGCAGTGAACATGACCGCATGCACGCTCCTCGGCTCAAAACTCTATGTCGCATGCTACAAACCGGGTGTTGCTGTGGTAACCGTCACGGCACTCGTGGGCGGAACATCGCAGAGCAGTTCGACAGCCCCTATCGCAACGGAGATAACCAAAAAGTTCGCCATTGTGGTACGCGACGGCGGAACGGCATCGAACGGCGGATGGCTGTAATCGGCATCCCGCTTCTGCAAACAAACGCATTGTCTGTGGGCAATGCGTTTGTTTTTGCAGGAAAAATCTTATCTTTGCATCGAAATATATTCGCTTGCAGTACGTTCGATATACAAAGTACGCAAAAGGCAATATGATAAAGATGTTTTTCGCTTCGCTACTTGGCAGCATACGCCGCAATCCGCTGACATTCGTATTGTTGTTGGCGTTGATTTGCGTTGCGCCGTATCTGTTGGGTGTCGTGGCTCTGATTTTCTTGGCGATACTGCTCATATCGTTGCTGTCGTGGTTCTCGCTCGTGTGGCGTGTGCGCGATGCGCAGCGCACGATGGAGCAGGATGCCGATGCACGACGACAAAGCACTTGGTACGGCTTCGGCAGACGGCAGCAACGCGAAGGCGATGTTACGATAACCGAAACCGACACTATGCAGAAACGGGTCAGCGACGATGTCGGAGAGTATGTCGATTTCAAAGAGGTAAAAGAGCATAAACCCGAAAATTAGTCGGAGCAACTGTGCCGACAACGGGCGCAAAACGAACAAAACGGCAAAGAGGTGTTGAAAATTTTTGAACTGATAGGCAGGTACTGTATCCTTATGGGCAAAGTCTTCTCGCGACCCGAGAAGATGGGGATATACCGTCGTCGGGTGATATTCGAAATCGAAGCACTCGGTCTCAACTCCATAGGTCTGACTGCCATAATCTCCGTATTCATCGGAGCCGCCATCACTTTGCAGATGTCCATCAGTCTGGAATCGCCGTTCATTCCGCAATACCTCATCGGATATGCCACGCGCGAGACGATGACGCTCGAATTTTCATCGACCGTCGTGGCTTTGATTTTGGCGGGCAAGGTCGGCTCGAACATAGCCTCGGAGATTGGAACGATGCGCATAACGGAGCAGATAGACGCACTCGAAATCATGGGTGTAAACTCCGCTTCGTATCTGATTCTGCCCAAGATAATCGCCACCGTATTTTTCTTTCCATTCCTGACCCTGCTCACCATAATGATAGGCATAATAGGCGGCTATACGATTGCTTGGACGACAGGCATCATGTCGCCCGACGACTATATAGAGGGTCTGCTGTACGATTTCGTGCTGTGGGAGGTGATATATTCGCTTATCAAAATAGCCGTTTTCGCCTTCATCATCACCTCGATTTCGGCATTCTACGGCTACTACGCCAAAGGCAGTTCGCTCGAAGTCGGCCGCGCCTCGACACGCGCCGTAGTGGTCAGTTCGATTACGATTCTCATATTCAACCTCATCCTTACACAACTGTTGCTGACGTGATAAAGTGTGAACACATATCGAAATCCTTCGAGGGAAGGAGGGTGATAGAAGACATCTCGATAGAGTTCGAGACGGGCAAGACCAATCTGATTATCGGACGCAGCGGTTCGGGCAAAACGGTATTGCTCAAAACTCTGGTCGGACTGCATACGCCCGACGAAGGCGACATCTTTTTCGACGATGTGTGTTACACCTCGCTCTCCTTCAACGACCGCAAACGTGTCAGAAAGGATATAGGCATGATTTTTCAGGGAGGTGCGCTTATCGACTCTTCGACCGTTTACGAGAATGTACGGCTGCCGCTCGATTTGTTTACCGACGACAGCGAGGCGCAAAAACGCGAGAGAGTGGATTATTGTTTGAGCCGCGTCAATCTGTCGGATGCCCACCATCTCTATCCGTCGGAGTTGTCGGGCGGAATGATTAAGCGCGTAGCCATTGCGAGGGCTATTGTGATGAATCCGCGCTATCTGTTCTGCGACGAGCCAAATTCGGGTTTGGACCCGCAGACCTCGATTGTCATCGACAATCTGATTCACGGCATCACGAAGGAGTACGGCATAACGACCATAATCAACACGCACGACATGAACTCGGTAATGGAGATAGGCGAAAAAGTCGTCTATATTTACCAAGGTAAAAAGTGGTGGGAAGGGACGAACGAGGAGATACTGCACGCCGACAATCCCGAACTCAACGATTTCGTCTTCGCCTCTGCCATGGCCAAACGCGCACGACGCGGAAAGTAACGACCCGCTCTCGTCCGGACAATGCCGAGCGGCAAAAAAAGATACAAAAACACCTGCGCGGAAGAGGGAAAATTTGCACGGCTTTTGCAGTGAAAGGCAATAGAAAGGGTTCTTACTAAAAAATTTTATTTTTTATTTGCGTAAATTGTATAAAGTGTGTACTTTTGCACAGCGTTAGAAAAATAACAGATTGTAACTATTTCATTCATTAAACTATAAAATTTTACAATTATGGCACAAATTAAGATTGGTATCAACGGTTTCGGACGTATCGGCCGTATGGTATTCCGTGCTGCCTGCACGCAGGTTGACAAGTACGACATCGTCGGCATCAACGACCTTTGCCCGGTAGATTATTTGGCTTACATGCTCAAATACGACACCATGCACGGTCAATTCAACGGCACCATCGACTACAATGTCGAGAAGAGCCAACTTATCGTAAACGGTAAGGCTATCCGCGTTACCGCAGAGAAAGATCCTGCAAACCTCAAATGGAACGAGGTAGGTGCAGAGTATGTTGTAGAATCGACCGGTTTGTTCCTCACCGAGGAGAAGGCTCAGGCTCACTTGGCAGCAGGTGCTAAATATGTGGTTATGTCGGCTCCGTCGAAGGACGCTACCCCGATGTTCGTATGCGGCGTAAACACCGACACCTATGCAGGTCAGAAAATCGTTTCGAACGCATCCTGCACAACCAACTGCTTGGCTCCTATCGCCAAAGTCCTCAACGACAACTCCGGTCTCACCGACGGTTTGATGACCACCGTTCACTCGACTACCGCAACGCAGAAGACCGTAGATGGCCCTTCGATGAAGGATTGGCGTGGTGGCCGTGCCGCTTCGGGCAACATTATCCCGTCTTCGACCGGTGCCGCAAAGGCAGTAGGTAAGGTTATCCCTTCGTTGAACGGCAAACTGACCGGTATGTCGATGCGTGTTCCTACCCTCGACGTTTCGGTTGTCGATTTGACCGTAAACTTGGCAAAACCTGCTAAATACGACGAGATTTGCGAGGCTATGAAGAAGGCTTCGGAGGGCGAGTTGAAGGGCATTCTCGGTTACACCGAAGAGGCTGTCGTTTCGTCCGACTTCCTCGGCGACCCACGCACTTCCATCTTCGACAAGGCTGCCGGTATCGCTTTGACCGACACCTTCGTAAAGGTTGTTTCGTGGTACGACAACGAGTGGGGTTATTCGAACAAGGTTCTCGACCTTATCTCGGTTATGAAGGCGTACAACAAGTAATCCTATATAATGGTTTCTGTAAGCGGTTCTCTTAATGGGGAGCCGCTTCTTTTTTTGTTCGCTGTTTGGTGTGGATTACTTGTTGTATGCCGAAGGCACGTTTTACCCACCCCCTAAATCCCCCGCTTCCGTACAGCATTCTAACTGCTGCATACCGTCTGTCGAAGTGCGGCAGGGAGAAAAAAAACGACGACATATTTCAATCAAACATTTGGACAACAACAAAATAGTTTATACATTTGTATCAAACCAAGTGTGATTTTTATGAAAACAACCCACAAAATTATCCTGCTTTCCTTAACAATCATTACAATTATCATAATGGCAACCGTTAGTTCTTTACACAACTCCGACTCGTCGCCGATAGCGAGAAGGGCGGCATACATCACCGATGCCGAAAAATTGGCCATGCTCAACTCAATCAAGGATTTGGACGGACAAGGCCGTCTGTACGAGGTCGATTATACAATCGATTACAAGTTGGACGTGGTGTTGAAATCGGGCATTACGGAGACTACCCGACTCTTCGGCTATGTAGCCTCGCTGCTTTACGACAAATTGCCGGCTGACGCAGGCGACGTGTCGTTTGGTGCGGGATGCAGCGCATTTGCAGTGCCGCAGTCCGATGGCTCCGACTTTTTGATGGGTCGCAATTACGATTTCCGCCACTTCACTGCCGACAATGAGAGTTACCAACCAATCTCGGCAATTCTCGTACACACAGCACCCAAAGGCGGCAAGAGATCGATTTCGATGGTGGACGGCTTGCAGTTGAATTACGGGCAGGGATTCTATTCGGACGAAAAGACCGACCTGTCGCTGTTGATGGGTCTGCCTTATGCCGCACTCGACGGCATCAACGAGGACGGCTTCGCCATCGGAGTGCTGGCGTTGAACGAGAAACAGACATGCCAGAATACCGGCAAGCCGAAAATCAATACGACGGTTGCAATCCGAATGCTGCTCGACAGGGCTTCGACCATCAAAGAGGCTATACAGATGCTCAAAGAGTATGATATGGATATGCGTGGCAACGGTCGCAGCAACTACCACTATTTCATGGCAGATGCAACGGGCGATTATGCCATCGTGGAATACACCTTCGCCGACGGCGGCGAGCATCCTGCAACCATGGAGGTATTTACGGGCAAAGACATACTGCGCTGCGTAACCAATTTCTACATAGCACCTTCAATGGCAAATACCAACGACGGTTGGTGTTCGAGCCATGGCAAAGACCGCTATGAAACGATGCGGAAAATCCTGCTCGAAAAAAAGTACGCCCTGACCGCAACAGAGGCAATGGAATTGCTCAGTGCCGTCTCCCAACCGCCTACCGAGGAATTGACCTCGCAGACACAATGGTCGGCGGTCTATAATCTGACGGAAAAGTCGCTCAAACTTGCAATATTGCGGGAATACGGCAAAGAATACGATTTCAAGGTAAAATAAAGACAGGAGGCAAAAGCCTCCTGTTTTATTATCGTCTGCCCGCTTGCCGACCCCTACCACACTACCGGGGTTTTGCCGTGCGCTGCAAGGTAGGCATTGGCCTGCGAAAAGTGGTGCGAGCCGAAAAATCCGCGATACACGGAGAGAGGCGATGGGTGTACCGATTTTAGAATCAGATTGCGCGACGCATCGGCAATTGCACCCTTGCGTTGGGCATAACTACCCCACAACATATAGACGACGCCCTCCTTGCGCTCGGCAATGGCACGCACAACCGCATCGGTAAACTGCTCCCAACCCTGCTTGGCGTGCGAAGCCGCCATGTGAGCCCTGACCGTCAGCACAGAGTTGAGCAACAGAACGCCCTGTTCCGCCCAACGGTCGAGGTTGCCGCTCGACGGTATCGGAACACCCATATCGTCGCGCACCTCCCTGAATATATTTTCCAGCGAAGGCGGAAACGGCACACCGTCATTGACCGAGAAACAGAGCCCGTTGGCCTGACCGTCGCCATGATAGGGGTCTTGTCCGATGATGACCACCTTCAACTCCCCGAAGGGGCATTTGTCGAATGCGCGGAATATGTTGCGCCCCTGCGGGAATACCTTGTGCGATGCGTATTCGGAGCGGACAAATGCTGTCAGTCGCTCGAAATAGGGTTTGTCGAATTCGGGTTGCAGGATTCGTTTCCAATCCTCGGCAATGCGTACTTCCATCTCTCAAAAATTATTACTGATTCCGTGCAAATATAGGCAAAATCCCGTATTTGCGACACCTCGCAAAGGTAGGACTCCATCCCGACCGATACGGCGACATGGTCGAAACGGTCGGTTATTTGAGGCCGAACAACACCTTTGTCAGGGTATATTTTTTCAAAATCTTTTCGTTCAGAACAATCGGCAGCACCACTCCGCACGCCACTACCCATATCGCACCGAGCAAAAATGCAAAATGGTCGGTCGTATCGTTGAGATAGGGGATTTTGACCAATACCGCCTTTGCCAAGCCCTCGAATGTCGTATGGAACAGATATATGATGTAGGACGAAGCGGAAGTCGTCATCAGCCAATTCTTCCCGATTTTCGACTTTTCGACCACCTTTGACAGGGAGATGGTTGCAGCAATGCCGAGAAACGGAGCGGCAACACGGGCGCATGTCTGCCACAACTCCCCTGCATTTGCGTTTAGTATCGCACAGGCTGCCGCAAAAAGGAGTATATAGACCGATGTCGGCACTCGCCCGAGAACTGCAAGCGAGGATTTCCAATCATACAGTATTACTCCCAGCATAAAGTATATCAGCATCGTCTTAAACTCCGCCAAACACAACACATCGGGTAGCGCAAACGGGATATAGTGCAGCAATATCGATATGCCGAAGAGTACCAACCGCTGCCCTTTGGTCTTAAAGAGCGGAACGACGACAAACATCCACCACAGCGCGTAAATAAACCACAGAAAAGCACCCGCCTCCGGATAGTAGAACATTCTGACGAACGACATTGCCGTCTTCGGATGTTGCACGTACATTATGTTGTCCGCCAATAGTTTGAGTCCTATGACAATGGCCGAAACGACAAAATAAGGTATCATCAGGCGGCGAACTTTCTTGATGATGAAAGCTGTGTATGGTTCATCCTTTTTCGTTGCCATATAGACGAAACCGCCGGCAAACATAAACAACGGCATGTGGAATGTGTAGATTATGTCATGCACACACTGCCACCATGCAGGACAACCTGCGGGAGCGTAGTGGCCGATAACCACCAATACGATACACAACGCCTTGGCAATATCGATATAAACCAAGCGGTCGGTCGTGCGCGAAGTTCGAGGGATAGAACACCCGTTTGCTGTCTCCATTGAAATATGCTCCACTTTTGTCGGAATCAATCGCGCGGCGTTGTGCATCGCAGCAGTTACACTGCATCGGCACTGCGGACAATCGCAATTCGATTCGTTTTATCTCCGAAAAATAGTTTCGGCATGACAAATATAGACAAAATCTCATTATATTTGCGAATAGGACAAAATCACAGCACCATGAAACGACTGCTTTTATATCTATTCGTCTTGTCTGCCGCTGCATGCAACAGTGCCAAGCAGCAGATTGTGTTGATTGACGATGCGGCATTCGACACCGAAATCGATGGCCGCAAAGTCGGCCTTTACACCTTGCGCGGTGGCGATTTGGTGATGCAGGTAACCAATTACGGCGCGCGTGTCGTATCGCTCTGGATGCCCGACCGCAATGGCGACTATGCCGACATAGAAATCGGCTACGACAGCATCGACCGTTACATCGACAACACGGGCGAGCGGTTTTTGGGCGCTGCCGTAGGACCATACGCCAACCGCATAGCGGGCGGACACTTCGCGCTCGACGGCAAGGATTATACCCTGCCTCAAAACAACAACGGGCAGACGCTGCACGGCGGCACGCTCGGCATAGACCGCATAGTGTGGGATGTTGCGTCGCACGGCAAAAACGAGATTGTCTTCCACGCCGCACTGCCCGACGGGCAGGACGGTTTCCCTGGCAATCGCGAAATCGAGATGAAATACGCACTCACCGACGACAACGAATTTGTCGTAACATACGCAGCCACGACAGATGCTCCGACCGTACTGAATCTGTCGCACCACTCCTTTTTCAACCTGCACGGCGAGGGCAACGGCACAATTCTCGACCACGAACTGCGCATCGACGCCTCGCACATCACGCCAATCGACCCGCTGTTGATTCCGACGGGCGAGATTATGGCGATCGAAGGCACGCCGTTCGATTTCCGCACCGCCCATACGATAGGCGAGCGCGTGGATTGCGACAACGAGCAGTTGCGCTACGGTGCAGGCTACGACCACAATTGGATTATCGACCGTGCGGACGACAAAACGATTGTCAAATTTGCCGACCTTTACGACCCCGCAAGCGGACGGGGCATAGAGATTGCGAGCGACCAAATCGCCCTGCAATTCTACTGCGGCAACTTTTTCGACGGCTCCTATTGCGGCAAATACGGGCGACCGATAAACTATCGGAGTGCCGTTGCGCTCGAAACGCAAAGGTATCCCGATTCGCCCAACCATCCGCAATTCCCTTCATGCACGGTGCGTCCCGACGACCTTTATACACACACCTGCATATATAAGTTTTATGTGAAATAATTTTCTTATCTTTGTAAACAGCAAATTTCGATGACTATGAAAGATATGACACCTACCCCGCATATCGGGGCAAAATTGGGCGAAAGCGCCGACAAAGTGATAATGGCGGGCGACCCTCGCCGTGCAAAATTCATGGCGGAGCATTATCTGGACAACCCCGTACTCGTAAACGAGGTGCGCGGAATGTGGTGCTTTACCGGCACCTACAAAGGCAAACGGGTGTCGGTCATGGGACATGGCATGGGTGTATCGTCCATCGGCATTTACACCTACGAACTCTACAATTTCTACGGTGTCAAGAGCATCATCCGTACCGGCTCAGCAGGTGCCTACAATGCCGACCTGCATTGCGGCGATGTCGTAATAGGCATGGGAGCGTGCGACAGTTCGAGTTACGGTGCACAATACAATCTGCCGGGTACATTCGCGCCGATTGCCGATTTCGACCTCGTGCGCAAAGCTGTCGAAAAGGCGGAGAGCATGGGTATCAACTATCGTGTCGGCAACATCCTCGCCAGCGAGACCTTTTACAGCGATGACAAAGAGGCTTGGCACAAATGGCAAAAGATGGGTGTATTGGCGGTCGAGATGGAGTCGTCGGCACTCTATATGAATGCGGCACGCAGCGGCAACAAGGCGTTGTGCATCTGCACCATCTCCGACTCGCTCGTAACGGGCGAGGTAACGACTGCCGAACAACGCG
>CALYVN010000001.1 GCA_945494785.1 uncultured Alistipes sp. | reverse complement strand
CATAATCTTAAACTCATAATAATTATGACAATAAATCGCGGTTATCTCAAAGTGCCTCGCGCTCTGTTTTATGCAGAGGAGTGGTAGAGTAAGCGTCGGTTCATCCGATTCGAGTCAGTCGTTTCGTTGTTGGAACAGGCATCGTATGTCGATGGTCGGCAGATGCAACTGACGGGCGGAACGGTGCGGCTGCGTCGGGGGCAGTTCGTTACGACGGTGCGTTCGTTGGCAGAGCAGTGGGGATGGAAGAAGGATTCGACGGCACGGTTTCTGAACAATATGGTGCATCGGGGATTGATAAGGGTCGAGACCGTTACGGTCAAGGGTGCGACAGATAACGAGGCGGATGATGCGCCGTGCTGTGCGACAATCCGAGCGACAACGGCAACGTGCATAACCGTCTGTAACAATGATGCCGACGAGGGCGACGGCGATGGTTGTGCGACAGCGTGCGGGACACAGAGCGCGACGACAAATGCGACAGCCTGTGAGACAAATATATATAATGAAGAAAACAAAGAGTTGCAAGAATGCGGGAAAGCAGGAGTGAAAGAGTGTGTGAAAGGAGAAAAAGGATTAGCACACACACACCCTACAAATAATTCAGAGGGGGTTATAGGGGGAGAGACATTTGCCTGCAATGATGCCGATGAGCAGAAGGATGCGGCAAAAAACGGTCGGCGCGTGTTTACGAGCGAAGAGTGGGCAAAATTTTCGCCCGCCAAACAACTTGTCGAATGGATTGCATATTACTTCCCCGACCTTGCGTCGATGCAGTCGCCATTGACGCTGACACAGGCGGAGTGGATACTGCGCGACTATATGCCGAGCGACATCAAATATCTTTTGGACCGCATGCAGAGCAAGGAGGTTTTCCGCCACAATACCCGCTTTTATTCGACCTTTATCGCCTTTGCACGATGCGACCGTAAAATTCGTCCGCGCAACCGTCAATCGCGATAAATCGCCCGAATGCTATCGTTTTTCGGGTTTGCGGCAATCGTCATACAACGGGCAGCCGTGCGGGCAACCTTCGCACGATTGGGTATCGTAACGTGGATTGCGCACACGCCGAACGATGCGGGCAACGACTATTGCGCAGATTGCCACACCGATTATGCCGACCGCTATATCCTGCCAATTCATAAACCCAACAGATGCACAAGATGATACACCGCAAAAGCGCACACCCAAGCCACAGCCGTATTGTAGAGAGCCGAAGCAGTAGCCCATCGCCAGCCTCCCTCCGAAGCAATGGCGGAGATGGTCGCAAGGCAAGGGAAATAGAGCAGCGTAAAGACAAGCAGAGCCAATACCGATGCCGTGTCGAAATCGCCGCTTGCAGCCAAACGCTCAGGCAAATCGGCAGGTTTTTCGTCGGTTGCCTCCTCCTCGCCGCCTTCGGCATAGAGAACGCCTATTGTGCTGACCATAATCTCCTTTGCGGCAACGCCCGAGACTACCGATACGCTTGCCTTCCAATCCAATCCGAGCGGTGCGAACACAGGCTCGCAGAATCTGCCTATGCGACCTATGTAGGAGTTGGCATAGTGTGTTTCTGTCGATTCGCCCTCTGCCTGACGCGGATAGTAACTCAAAAACCACACCACTATCGAAGCGACGAGTATCAGGCCGCCCATCTTGCGCAGATATTGTGCGCACTTCTCCCACATGTGCGAGAGCGTGGCATTCATCGTCGGCAGACGGTATGGTGGCAACTCCATGACAAACGGCGTTTCATCAACCTTGAACATGCGGCTGCGCACAAGGCGTGCCGTGAGTACTGCCAATGCGATGCCGAGCATGTAGAGACCGAACATTATGCTGCCGGAGTGAGCGGGAAAGAAGGTGCCGATGAAGAGGATATATATCGGCAACCGCGCACTGCACGAGGTAAACGGGATAATGAGCATCGTTATCAACCGACTGCTGCGGCTCTCGATTGTACGGGTGGCCATGACGGCAGGCACGTTGCAGCCGAAGCCCATGATGAGCGGAATGAACGATTTGCCGTGCAGACCGATTTTGTGCATCACCTTGTCCATGATGAAGGCGGCGCGTGCCAAATAGCCCGAATCCTCCATGAACGCGATGAAGAGGTATAGAATCATGATGTTTGGTAGGAATACTATCACGCTGCCCACTCCGCCGATGATGCCTTCGGCAATCATATCCTTCAATGCTCCGTCCGGCATGATGTGCTGCACCATGCGCCCGACAAAGCCGACCAACGAGCCTATCCACTCCTGCGGATACTGTCCGAGACTGAACGTGCAGTAGAACATCAACCACATGAGGGCGAAAAATACGGGATAGCCCAATATGCGGTGCGTAACAATCTCGTCGATGTGTTTGGTGATGTCGCTCTTACCCGTGCGCCCGGGTGTTAAGGTCTCGCGCAATGCACCCGAGATGAAGCCGTATTTTTGATTGGCAAAGGCGGTCTCGATGTCCTCCTCCTCGCCGAGGTCGAGACGGATGTGCGTCTGCTCGCGTTCGCACAATTTTGCCCATTCAGGGTAGTGCGGACAACGGTTGGCAAGCATCGCTCCTATCTCCTTGTCGCCCTCCAACAACCGCATTGCATAGTAGCGCGGCGGAAAGCATTTGGGCAACTCGTCGCGATGCGCTTTGAGTTCGGAATTGAGCCGCTGCACGCTCTCCTCGACGATGCCCTGATTGATGTGGATGTGGCGCACCCGCTCGTCGCGATTCTCATAGACGGCGATAATTGTATCGAGCAACTGCTCGATGCCCTGTCCCGTTTTGCCGACAACGGGTATCATCGGCACACCCATCATCGAGCCGAGCAGTTCGTAGTCGAGTGTTGCACCGCTTGCCGCGAGTTCGTCGTACATGTTGAGCGCAACGACCATCCGCTGGCTCATGTCGATAAGTTCGGTGGTGAGATAGAGGTTGCGTTCGATGTTGGAGGCAACGACCACATTCAGCACCACGTCGGGCATCTCCTCGGCCAAATGCTTGCGCACGTACAACTCTTCGGGCGAGTAGGGCGAAAGGGCATAGGTACCGGGCAGGTCGGTAATCTGCAATTCGTAATCTTTGTACGTACATTTGCCGCTCTTGGCATCGACCGTTACGCCGCTGTAATTGCCGACGTGTTCGCGTGCGCCTGCCAAGCGGTTGAAAAGCGATGTTTTGCCGCTGTTGGGGTTGCCGACGAGGGCGACGTTGATGCGGTGGGTTGTCTTGGTAACGACGTTTTCGACATCTTCGGCATTCGGCGAAACGGTAACATTCTTGCGCTTGATGACCTCGGCCGCTTCGGCATCGGAGATGACCACGACCATCTCCGCTTCGGCACGACGCAACGAGACGGCATAATTCATAATCCGATACTCAATCGGGTCTTTGAGGGGAGCGTTGAGTTCGACCCCGACCTTCGAGCCGCGCACGAAGCCCATCTCCATTATTCTGCGTCGAAATCCGCCGTGTCCGAGTACCTTGACGATGGTGGCGGTTTCGCCTGTTTTCAACTCCGAAAGACGCATTGTCCCAAATTTTTTCGGCAAAGTTAGCGGAAAAAGATAAAATTAGCAATCGCCACCGAGTGTTTTTGGCGGAGTGCGGGCAGAGCGTCGCCGATAAAGAGCCGGAAGCAGTAGTTGGCCGTAGGGAACCGGTTTGGCGGCTGTTTTGTCGGAAATCTCGCATGTTTTGGCGCAAAAACGCCATAAATCCCCCAAAATCTGCAATTAAAGCCGAAAAAATTTGCAGAAGACAAAAATGCAATTTATATTTGCTGTAACAAACCTCAAAAACTTTTTTGTTATTATGAAAAATTTAGTTGAAACTATCAATGCTCAGATTGCATTGTTTCAGGCAAACGCCGCTGCTCAGGTAGAGAAGAACAATAAGGCTGCCGGTACTCGTGCCCGCAAGGCGGCTTTGGAACTTTCGAAACTCTTGAAGGAGTTCCGTAAGGTTTCGGTAGAAGAGGCAAAGAAATAATTTGCGTCTCCGACTATCAAAAAAGGCTGTCCGCAGGGCAGCCTTTTTGCATTATGTCGATTGCCGATAATTATCGGTCGTTGCCGACACCCCAACTATACTCGTTGGTCTTTTTGTCGAGTGTAAGCGTACAGTGTTCGTTGTCGGTAGGGCAATAGACGGAATAAGTGATACAATCTGCCGTTTGGCTCTGAAATTTCGGATGATTGAAGGTAATATCGATGGCGTTGAATTGTTGTTGCAGGAGGTCGGCTATTGCAAGCACATATTCTTTTGTGTAGTTATGGCCTTTCGGCATTTCATCCACTCCGAAAAAGTTCGCCTAAAAATGCCGTTGCAAATACAGTTTCTATGTCCTATTCTTCTTTGTAGTTCTCGACTAATAGTTCATCTGCCACATCTTTTGTCAAGAGATAATCATGCAGGTAAGCGACTGCGAAATATGAATCGAGCGAATCTTGAATGAAAGTACGGACGTACTGTACAGCATCCGTCATGTGTCTGTTCCGCAATTCGTCTTTCGGATTGCCTTCATTCAGTACATATTGCGATTGGCAGTACTTGGTCGAATGCCATGAGATATTTTTTGTGAGCCATCATATTCGGTTTGAGTTCGGATTCCCAATATTTGGCATCCACTGTTGGTTTGCATCCTGCAAGCAGCAGCAATCCGATACTGTAACCAAGAAAGTTCTTCATATTTATTCGTTCGATGGTTTGACAAAGTGCGATATTGCGGTTACGGCATCGTTATTCCGTGTGCGGCGAACTGCTCCATGTCGTGGGCGTTCAGTCCGATGCCGGCATCGTAAGGTACGGCCTCGTTGTGGTCGTTGAGATAGTAACGCGGAGCGGTCTTGTCGAAATTGCCGCTGACCAACGAGACGCTCTCATCGACATAATCGCTTGCAATCGATGCGAGGTCGGCTATGGTGTGGAACATCGAATGGGTCGTTGTGGCAGCCCATTCGTTGCTCTTGGCAGCAACGGCACGTTCCGGATAGCGATGCAGATAGTCGTTAGAGAACCACACAAGGCCGGGAACGTGAATCTGATAGTAGGTTACCGTCGGCGAAGCGTGCAGGAAACGACCCCGTGCGTCGTCGAGAATATCCTCGCCGTGGTCGGAACAGTAGAGCAGCGACGAGCAGGCATCGAGCGATGCGAGGTAGTCGATGATGCCGTTGATGACCGTATCGGTATAGACTATCGAGTTGTCGTAGGCGTTGATAATCGTCTGCACATTGGCCTTGGTAATGTCGGCATTCTCGTCGGGAACGAAGGCGGCAAATTCGCGCGGATAACGCTCGTTGTAACTGAAATGCGAGCCGTAGCAGTGGAGAATAAAGAGCAAGTCTGCATCGTCGTCGCTCTCGATTATGCGCCGCATCATCGAAAGCAGTTGCAGGTCGTAGCGCGGCGCACCGATATAGATGCGTTCGTCGGCTTCGTTGGCAAGCAAATCGACCATGGCACCCTGCGGCTGTTGGTTGGAGATAAAATAGGTTTTGAAGCCCGTCTCCGAAAAGAGTTCCGCCAAACCCTTGCGGTTGTAGATTTCGGCACGGTTTTCGGCACAGACGCTCGACAGGAACAGAGGTACGCTCTTATGGGTCGTATTGCTCTGCGTAAGCACGTTGCGGAACAGATAGATGTCGTTGCGGCGTGAGAGCAGCGGATTGGTCGCACGCTCGTAGCCGAACATCTGCCACGACGATGCACGCGCGGCCTCGCCAATCATATAGACATAGATTTCGCGCTTGTTGGGGTTGTCCTTGCGCGAAGCGTTGTAGGTAAAACCGGCAGAGGTCTCGGCATAATGGCCTATGCGCGATTGCTCCGAGAAACAGAGTTTGAGATTATACAGCACGTTGGCAGGAAATACCTCTTTGAGAAATACCTGCCGATGACCTGTCAGTCGGGCGGGAATCAGCATAATCGCACCTGCCGCAAACAGAGCCAAGCCCGAATATACGACTATGCGGCGCATGCGGCGAGTGATGCGGTAACGCTTGTGGGTCGCATAGACGGCATAAAGGAGCGTCGGACCATATATGAATACCACGATGGCTATCGCGGGCGAGATGTTGGCAAGCAACTCCGAAGCCTCACCCGGGTTGGTCGTCAGCACATTGATAAACATATCGGTCGCGATGATGGAGTTGCCGAACAGGTAGAGCAGCACTATCTGGAATGCGCACAGCACCATCACCCACACCATCAGCAGTACGGGTGCTCCCGTGCGCCGAATGCACGAGCCTGCAATCATATAGAAGCCGAGCGGCATGAGCAGCCCTGCAAGTATCGACCACCCGCAGTAGTGTTCGGTACCGACCAACACCAGATTCGGAATCATGGCGGTCAGCAGAAACCACGCGAGCAGTGCCAAAGCCTTGTGCGATTTTTTGGCTTTAATCCTAAAACGCTTCATTTATCGACATTAAAAATCCGTTAATCATTTTGCCCTGCACCTTGCGTCCCATGCCGAAATCGAATCGGATATTGACCCGATTTTTGAACTCCCAGCGCAAGCCCAAACCGTAGTTGGGCATCGTCTGTCCCCAATCGAAACTCTCGAACGACGGGAACACGTTGCCCGCTCCACCCCAAACCGTCATGCCGATTCGTCTCCATATACGCTGGCGTATCTCGACCTGCGCCATTACCACGTTCAGGTCGGTAAACCGCCCTTCGTAATAGCCGCGCATACGCTTTGTGCCGCCCATTTGGGCATAGAAGACCCAAGGGGTCGTTTTGCTGTTGATTTCGCCGTACAAATCGATGGCAACGGTCGCTCCCTTCCACAATTTGTGGTAGTAGTCGGCAGTGATGCGCGTGCGCCACAGATTATGCCCCGTATTGTTGGCAAAGCGCGGACGGAAGAGTTGCTCGACCGACAAGAAAACGCCCTTGCTCGGATTGGGAATGAAATCGCGCGAGTCGTACTCTATGAGTATCGCCAATCCCGTAGCATTGTAGGCACTCTTCTGACCGTGGAGATACTCGGGATGTTTGAGCCGCTTGGCAGCCGTGTAGTCGAAATTGAGACACGCACCGGCGTAGGTGTTGCGGAATAGTCGGTGTAGATATTTTACGTTGATTTGGTATCTGTTCGAGGTGTAGCGGGTGCTGGCGTTATGTACGGCGTCCGTATAACCCAAACCCCAAAAGTCGGTCGGCATCGACATAAAACTGAGGTCGCCGAACAGTCGGTTTTTGTCGTCCTTGAAGATGCTGACGCTCTCGATGCCGACCTTATACATGCCGATTATCGAGGCATTGACATAGACCGAGAACGACGATGGCGGCAGAGTGCGGTTTTCGCGGTCGATGCGGTACAATCCCGAAGCCAACACTCCCAAGCCCAAACTCGTGCTGTTGGAGTAGTAGGGACCAAGTACGAAGGTAAAGTCGAGTTTCTTTTCGAAACTCTTGTCTATCGAACTCTCGGCGAAATATCTCACGATACGCCGAAAGATGTTGTTTTTCTTCGGTTTTACGGCAACGGTATCGGCTTTTTCGACGGCAGGCATCGCCATAGGCGTATAGGTGTAGCGGATTGTATCCTGCCCCGTTACAAGTATGCTGTCGGTTTGAGCCGAAACCTTTTCGACCCAAACCGACAACAATATCGTCAATATGACTGTCGCAAGCAGACGCATTAGTTGCGGTATTTATCGACCACTTGGTAAAACTCCTCTTTGTCCGCCTCGCTCAACGGACCCTTTTTCATATAGACGAGTTCGCCCTCTTTGCTGACGAGCAGCAGTACGAAGAGGTTGTTGCAGTTGCCCAAGCCCCATTCGGTGCTGAGGGTGCGGTTTTGGTCGGCAAGCACCGTTGCACCGTTCTTTTCGGTACGTTTGCGTGCCAGACTGCGAGCCATGCCGTTAGGCACCATCGGAGCATCTTTGAGATTCATCACGCCGAAGCCCACAATCGCTCCGCCCGAAGCACGACCGTTCTGCTCCAACTCTTCGGTGAAATCCTGATTCTGCTTGTGATGGTCGGGATCGACATAGAATATCATCAGATTCTTGTTGCCCCACTCGGGCAGAGTAGCCTCCTTGCCGTTCAGGTCGAGAAGCGTTACGTTGTTCACTTTGCGTGGCAGTTCCGCCTCCTGAGCGATTGCCGTTGTCGATGCAATCAACATCGTTGCGGCCAACAATACTTTAATTTTCATAACATTGATTTGTTGAAATTCGGCACAAATATATACTTATTTTTATAAACAGCGCATATTTTTGGTGCAGCGTGCGTGTTTTTTGCGCCAAAACCGATAGTTGTAATGCTTTATAAAACACTCTGCCGACCCTCTTTGTGCGCCTGTTGCATGCCATTTGGAGGTTTGCCCGATTTGTGCTAAATTTGCGGCATGAAAACACGCATCCTTTTTGTCTGCTTGGGCAACATCTGCCGTTCGCCCGCAGCCGACGGCATCCTCGAACAGATGGTCAGCCGTCGGAGTTTGGACGACGCGATAGAGGTCGATTCGGCAGGTACCTATTCGGGACATGTCGGCGATTTGCCCGACCCTCGCATGAGGCGTGCGGCTTCGGCTCGCGGTTACAATCTGACGCATCGCGCCCGCACCATCCGTGAGGATGATTTTTACGATTTCGATATGATTGTGGTGATGGACGACAACAACTACGAGACAGTCTGTCGGCTTGCACCCGAACGTCGCTATATCGACAAGGTGTTCCGTATGCGGGAATTTACCACAGCCTTTCCCGATTGGAGTTACGTTCCCGACCCATATTACGAGGGTGCCGACGGCTTTGAATTGGTGCTCGATATGCTCGAAAACGGTTGCGAACAGATTATCGCGCATGTAACCGAAAAAGAGGTCTGATGTCAGACCTCTTTTTTGATTGTTCCGCCCTTGATTTTTGTTGCGATGCCGACTAAAAATCGACTCCTGCGCAAAACTGTACTGCATTGCGCAGCGGATTGCAGCGGCCTGCCATCGTGTAGGATACATCGAATTGCAGGTGGAAAAAGCGGAATCCGAAGCCGAGCGAGCCGTAACTCAAACGGCGCGAGAAATTACCTCCCGCACGAAACCGCAACATCTGCATCAGCGAATACTCCACGCCTATACCGGTACTGAATCGGCGCAGTGGCTCGGGCGAAAAGCAGTAGGCAGCATCGAAGGCGAACTCCAACGAATGCGAATCGCGCAGCGGCAGCAGCAACGACGCTCCTGCCGATAACGATAGCGGCAGTTCGCTGCACTCGTCTCCCCACCAAAAACCCGCATTTGCAAGCGTTGCACCGATACCGACCTCCGAGCCTTCGCAGATATTGACGGGAATCCGCGACATCACTCCGACATCGAAGCCTATGGCATTCGAATTGAGTTCGCCGCCGTTGTTGCGGTGCATGTAGCGTGCCGTTGCGGCCAAAGCGACATGGTCGCCGATTTTGTAGCCGTATGCGAGGTCGAACGACTTGGTATCGGGACGACGTGGCGCAACAGCCTCGTTGCACGGGTCGAGAGCAAGCCTGACGCCGAGTGCGAGGGCATGTCGCTCGTGCAGTCGGACATAGCCGCCGACAGCCATCAGCCGATATTTGCCGAACTCGTTGCCCGCAAAGAGCGAATAGGCGAACGAAGCCTGCACCCATTGATATTCGAACAGCGGCGATGCAGGATTGTGGAAAGTAGGGTAGGCACTGCCCGTTGCGGCTGTGCCGCTGTCGCCCATGGCAGTTGCCCGCGCATCGGGATTGATGCGCAACATCTCCTGCGCAGATGCCGAACATACAGCGCAGAATAGTGCCAAAGCCATCAACAATCGTTTCATTTCGATAGTCGAATCAAAGGGTTTTGCTTGCCAAACCTATCTTTTATACCGTCGTTTGCGGCTAACAATTCATTCCGCCGCAGCAGTGTACCACCTGACCGCTGACATAAGACGAAAGGTCGGAGGCGAGGAAGAGGGCTACATTTGCCACATCCTCCGGCGTACCTCCGCGACGCAACGGAATGCTCTTGCACCACTCCTCGCGAATCTCCTCGGAGAGTTTGTTGGTCATATCCGAGATGATGAAGCCCGGGGCGATGCAGTTGGCGCGTATGCCGCGAGGTCCCATCTCTTTGGCGATGGATTTCGCCAAACCTATCATGCCCGCTTTCGATGCCGAGTAGTTGCATTGTCCCGCATTGCCGCTTACGCCGACCACCGACGACATATTGATAATCGAACCACCGCGCTGACGAGCCATGACGGGAGTTACGGCGTGGATGAAATTGAATGCCGATTTGAGATTGACATTGAGCACCGCATCCCACTGCGCCTCGCTCATGCGCATCATCAAACCGTCCTTTGTTATGCCGGCGTTATTGACGAGTATGTCGATACGCCCGAAGTCGGCAACCACCTGCTCGACGACCTTGTGCGACTGTTCGAAATCGGCGGCATTCGAGGCGTATGCCTTGACGCGCGTACCGAACTGTTCGAGGTCTGCCACCGTGGCAAGCACCGTGTCGTTGAGTTCCAAATCGGTAAATGCTATATCTGCACCCTGCTCGGCAAATTTCATTGCCACTGCCTTGCCTATGCCGCGTCCTGCGCCCGTAACCAAGGCTACTTTTCCTTCAAGAAGTTTCATAATCAAACGGTAATGATAAAAAATCAAATAATTTTGCTCCAAAGATAGTTATTTTCTCTGAAAATAGAGTTATCTTTGAGTATTGCAAACCGAACAAACCCAATATGACAATGAAAAAAGACACTCAACTTTTCGACCTTATTTCGCAGGAACGCGAGCGTCAGATGCGCGGCATCGAACTCATCGCGTCGGAGAATTTCGTCAGTCCGCAGGTGATGGAGGCGATGGGCTCCGTGCTGACCAACAAATATGCCGAAGGCTATCCCGCAGCCCGTTATTACGGCGGTTGCGAGGTGGTGGACAAAGTGGAGTCGCTGGCAATAGAGCGCATCTGTCGGCTATACGGTGCGGAGTATGCCAACGTGCAGCCGCATTCGGGCGCACAGGCCAATATGGCGGTATTCTTTGCCGTGTTGAAACCGGGTGATACCTTTCTCGGACTGAATCTCTCTCATGGCGGCCACTTGTCGCACGGCTCGGCTGTCAATATGTCGGGTACATATTTCAAGGCGGTCAGTTACTCGGTGCGCGAGGCCGACGGTCGTGTGGATTACGACGAGATGGAGGCAAAGGCATTGGAACATCGCCCGAAACTCATCATCGGCGGAGCATCGGCATATTCGCGCGAATGGGACTACAAGCGTATGCGTGCCATTGCCGACAAGGTGGGTGCGTTGTTGATGATAGACATGGCGCATACGGCGGGTCTGATTGCTGCGGGATTGCTCGACAACCCTGTCCGCTATGCCCATATCGTAACCTCGACCACTCACAAGACATTGCGCGGACCTCGCGGAGGCATAATTTTGATGGGCAAGGATTTCGAAAATCCTTGGGGACTGACCACGCCGAAGGGCGCGGTGAAGATGATGTCGCAGATACTCAATTCGGCGGTGTTCCCCGGTATTCAGGGCGGACCGCTCGAACATGTCATTGCCGCCAAAGCGGTGGCGTTCGGCGAGGCTCTCGACTCGTCGTTTGCGGAGTATCAGCGTCAGGTTGCCAAAAATGCCAAATCGCTTGCGGCGGCATTTATCGAACGCGGCTACAAAATTGTTTCGGACGGTACGGACAACCACCTTATATTGGTCGATTTGCGGCCTAAATTCCCCGATTTGACGGGCAAGGTTGCCGAACGGGCACTCGTTGCCGCCGACATCACCGCAAACAAAAATATGGTACCTTTCGATTCGCGCTCGGCATTCCAAACATCTGGATTGCGCTTCGGTACGCCTGCCGTTACCACGCGCGGATTGAAGGAGGAGCAGATGCCCGTTATCGCCGCGCTCGTGGACAGAGTGCTGTGCGACCCCGAGAACGAAGCCAACATCGCTGCCGTTCGCAAGGAGGTCAATGCGCTTATGGCAGGTTATCCTCTTTTTGCTTGGTAGGCCATGCGCAGCGTAGTCGATTTTTTGTCGGCACTCGCGTCGAACAACAATCGCGAGTGGTTTGCCGCCCACAAGGCGGAGTACCGGCAGGCAGAGGCGCAGTTCGGCGAGTTTGCACTCGGCGTCATCGACGGCATAGCGGCTTTCGACGATTCGGTGCGCGGACTCGGATTGCGCGATTGCACCTACCGTATCTATCGCGATACGCGCTTTTCGGCAGACAAAACGCCATACAAGACCAACATGGGCGTATTCGTTGCTCCGCACGGCAAAAAGGCGGGCTATGCGGGTTATTACCTGCACATCGAGCCGTCGGCAGAGAGTTTTCTGTGGGCAGGTTCGCACATGCCTTCACCTGTGGTGCTGCGCAGCATCCGCGAGGAGATTATAGACAACGGCGAAGCGATTGAACGTGCCATTGCCGGCTCGCACGGTTTCGCATTGTGTCGCGACCGTTCGCTGCAACGTAATCCGAAGGGCTTTCCCGCAGGCAACCGCTACGACGAGTGGTTGCGTCTGCTCGATTTCGGCATAATGAAACCGCTCGACGAGCGCACCATTCTCGCACCCGACCTGCTCGTGCGGGTGTTGGACGATTTCCGCTCCACGGCACCGCTCGTCGCGATTCTCAATCGGGCTGTCCGCTATGCCTACGAGGAGATGATGTAACGGCGGTGTGTCATAATTGCGGAGTGTCGCGCTATTTGCGAAAAGAGGGTGCAGCCATTACGTTGGGTAAACTGCCGACATCCTCTTTTTCAATGCCTTGCATTCCGATTCTTCTTATGCGTCTTGAAGGGGTTGTGCCGAATTGCAATTTGACACAATTCCTTGTTTCGGCTATGTTGTCGTCGATTCGTGTCAGACCGATGACAGAATGGCAGAGTTACGGCACGTCTTGCGTTGTGGCACACGATTTGAACGATGAAGGCTCGGAAAAGAAAACAACTAAAAAACATACACGATATGAAAAACGGAAAAATAGGGGTAACGACCGAAAACATCTTCCCCGTAATCAAAAAATTCCTTTACTCCGACCATGAAATTTTCCTGCGCGAATTGGTGTCGAATGCAGTCGATGCAACGCAGAAACTCAAAACTCTCGCCTCGTCCGGCGTATTCGGCGGCGAATTGGGCGATGTTGCGGTGCGCGTGGTAGCGGACAAGGAGGCACGGACACTGACGGTAACCGACCGCGGTATAGGTATGACAGCCGACGAGGTCGAGCGGTACATCAATCAGATTGCCTTCTCAGGTGCCGAAGAGTTTTTGGCAAAATACCAGAATCAGTCGATTATCGGCCACTTCGGTTTGGGCTTCTATTCGGCGTTTATGGTTGCCGACAAGGTCGAAATCTTCACCAAATCGTATCAGGAGGGTGCGAAGGCCGTACATTGGAGTTGCACGGGTTCGCCCGAGTACGAGATGGAGGAGTGCGATGACGAGCGCGAACGCGGAACGAGCATCGTGCTGCACCTCTCGGAGGATTGCACTGAGTATGCCGACGAGAGCAAGGTGGGCGACCTACTCAAAAAGTATTGCCATTTCCTGCCTGTTCCCGTAGTGTTTGGCAAGGTCAAGGAGTGGAAAGATGGCAAGTATGTCGATACCGACAAGGACAACCAAATCAACACGACCGAGCCGCTGTGGACACGCAAGCCTGCCGACATTACCGAGCAGCAATACAAGGATTTCTATCGCGAACTCTATCCGATGAGCGACGAGCCGTTGTTCTACATCCATCTGAACATCGACTATCCGTTCCATCTGACGGGTATCCTCTATTTCCCGAAAATCCACAACAATTTCGAGATTCAGAAGAACAAGATACAGTTGTATTGCAATCAGGTCTTCGTAACCGACCAAGTAGAAGGCATCGTGCCGGAGTATCTGACATTGCTGCACGGCGTTATCGATTCGCCCGACATTCCGCTGAACGTATCGCGCAGTTATCTGCAAAGCGATGCCAACGTGAAGAAGATTTCGGGCTACATCACCCGCAAGGTCGCCGAGCGGTTGAACGAACTCTTTACGACGATGCGTGCCGAGTATGAGCAGAAGTGGGACGATTTGAAAATCTTTATCCAATACGGCATCCTGACCGACGAGAAATTCGCCGAGAAAGCCCCTGCGTTCATGTTGTGGAAAAATACCGACGGCAAATACTTTACGGCGGAGGAGTACACGACGGCAGTCAAGGAGAATCAGACCGACAAGGACGATACGTTGGTCTTCCTCTATGTCGATGATGCCATCGAGAAGCACTCGTTCCTCGAAGCGGCAAAGGCGAAGGGTTACGACGTGTTGGAGATGAACGGACAGTTGGACAGCCACTATATAAATTGGTACGAGTCGAAAAACGAAAAGACGCGGTTTGTGCGTGTCGATAGCGACATCGTCGAGAAACTGATTCCGAAGAAGGAGGATATGAAGATATCGCTCAGCGAGGCACAGCAGGAGATTATGCGTCCCGTATTCGAGAGCCAGATGCCGCAGGACGACAAAATCCACTACAACATCGCATTCGAAGCCATGTCTGCCGACGAGGCTCCCGTAATCATCACGCAGGACGAATTTATGCGCCGCATGAAGGAGATGGCCAAGATGAGCGGTGGAGGAATGAGCCAATTCTACGGCCAGATGCCCGACAACTTTACGATTGCCGTCAATGGCAACCATCCGATTGTCATCGACATCCTGTCGAGCGTCGAGAAGGAATACGGTGACAAGTTGAAGAGCATAACCAAGAAAATCGATGCGGCAGTAGCCGAAGAGAAACGGTTCGAAGAGGTCGTAAAGGATAAAAAGGAGGAGGATTTGAGTGCCGAGGAGAAGTCGATGCGCGAGGAGTTGTCGAAGAAGGTCGTAACCTTGCGCGACGAACGCAACGAGCGACTGAAAGAGATTGGTCGCGGCAACGACATGGTACGCCAAATCATCGACCTTGCACTGCTGTCGAACGGCATGCTCAAAGGCAAAAACCTCTCCGACTTCATCCAGCGTTCGATTTCGCTTATTGAGAGCGACAAGAGATAGGACGAAAGGATATATTGCAACGATAACGGGCGACTCTTGCGGGTCGCCCG
Organism: uncultured Alistipes sp.; assembly: GCA_945494785.1. Lineage (GTDB taxonomy): Bacteria > Bacteroidota > Bacteroidia > Bacteroidales > Rikenellaceae > Alistipes. The sequence continues at coordinate 69,135 of CALYVN010000001.1, read as the reverse complement.
TTATCGTTTGCTGTTGCAATTCTTACAGCAGTGCCTCGATTTTGGCCTTCAAATCGTTTTTGGAGATTGCGCCGACGTGCTTGTCCACTATCTCGCCGCCCTTCAAAAAGAGCAGGGTAGGGATGTTGCGGACACGGAACATGGCGACCAAATCGTCGTTGTTGTCCACGTTGCACTTGCCGATGTTCACACGGCCTTCGTACTCGGCAGCCAACTCCTCGACTATCGGGGCAACCATGCGGCATGGACCGCACCATTCTGCCCAAAAATCGACCACCAAAGGCTTGGAATCGTTCTTCAACGATTCGAAATTGTTGTTGTTGATTGCTAATGCCATAATGTTTGAATTTTAATTGGTTTGTTATTTTGTCTATTCTATTGCGTATGCGATTTCGTTCTGCTTGATGAACTCAGTCAGTTCCTTTGCCATAGCCACCTTGTGCTTGCGCGAAAAGAGGTTGAGTGTAACGCCCTCCCGTCGGTCGCAGAGCGTCAGTTTGAGCAGAGCCTTGCCTCGCGATTTGCGGACAGCCGACGTAAGGTTCGTAATCAGGTAGTCGTCGATGGTCTCGACCGGCAGTGTCAGCCGTACCGTCTTGATGTTGTCGCGCACCTCCGACAGTTGCTGCATCGAGGTAATTTTGTACTCCAACACGGTGCTTTCGCCGTAAGGTCTTGGCTGCACACGACCGCGCACCAACAAGAAATAGTCCTTGTACATAAGCGGCCGAAACATCTCGTAATCCTTGCCGAAGAGCGAAAACTCCATCTCGCCGCTCTCGTCCTCCAACTTGAATTTGCCGAACGGCTTGCCGGTGCGCGTCATAAGGTTGTCGGCACTCACGACCACTCCTGCCACTGCAATTTCCTTGCCGTTCAGACGGTCGAGGTCTTTCAGATTCTCCACTTTGGCGTTGCACAGGCTCTTGATTATCAATTCGTACTCATCCAACGGATGCGACGACAGATAGATGCCGATGACCTCTTTCTCCTTGTTGAGCGTCGTCAAAGCGTTCCACTCCTCGCATACCGGCGCGGTAGGCCGCTGTATGTTTCCGCTCTCCGAATCGCTGCCGAAGAGACTTTGTTGGGCGTTGTTGCGCTCCGACTGCACCCGCTGGCCGTAGCGAATCAGCAAATCGAGCAGGGTGGCCGAGGCGTTTGCATCGCGCAGGTCGGATGCAAAGAATTTACAGCGCGAAAACTCTATAATCGAATCGAATCCGCCCGCATAAGCGATGCTCTCCAAACATTTGCGGTTGATGACCGAGAAGTTGATGCGCTCCATGAAATCGTAAATGTCCTTGAACCGCCCGTGCTTGTTGCGCTCGTCGATGATGGCCGAAGCGGCAGCCTCGCCGACACCTTTTATGGCAGCCATGCCGAAACGCACATCGCCCTTCTTGTCTGCCGCAAAGTGCAACTGCGATTCGTTGATGTCGGGACCGAGAACGTTGATGCGCATGCGCTTGCATTCGTTCATGTAGTCGGTCAGGGTCTTGATGTCGTTCAGATTTCGGCTGAGCAGAGCCGCCATGTATTCCGACGGATAGTTCGCCTTCAAATAGGCAGTCTGATATGCCACCCACGAATAGCATGTAGCATGCGATTTGTTGAAGGCATACGAGGCGAATTTCTCCCAATCGTGCCAAATCTTTTCGAGTACCGCACGGTCGTAGCCGTTCGCTGTGCCGCCCTTGATGAATTTGGGCTGCAACTCGTCAAGTTTCGAACGGATTTTCTTACCCATCGCCTTGCGCAGTGTGTCCGATTCGCCGCGCGTAAAGTTGGCAAGCAGACGCGAGAGCAACATGACCTGCTCCTGATAGACCGTGATGCCGTAGGTGTCTTTCAGATACTTCTCCATTATCGGAATGTCGTACACTATCGGCTGGCGACCCTGTTTGCGGTTGATGAAGTCGGGGATGTTGTCCATCGGACCCGGTCGATAGAGGGCATTCATCGCGATAAGGTCTTCGAAAGTCGATGGCTGCAATTCGCGCAGATAACGCTGCATGCCGAGCGACTCGAATTGGAACGTACCTATCGTGTTGCCGGCGCAATAGAGCGCGTATGTCTTGGGGTCGTCGAGCGGAATCCGGTCGATGTCGATATCCTTGCCTTTGGTCAGTCGGATATTCTCGACGGCATCTTTCATTATCGAGAGGTTGCGCAGTCCGAGGAAGTCCATCTTAATCAGTCCCGTATCCTCGATTACCGAGCCTTCGTACTGCGTTACGAGCATCTTCTGCCCCGTCTCCTTGTCGTCTGCCGTACTGACAGGCACCCAATCGGTAATGTCGTCGCGGCAGATAATCGTACCGCAGGCGTGTACTCCCGTACCGCGTACATTACCCTCCAACTTGCGGGCATATTTGATGGTGTCGCGCAAAACGGGGTTGTCCGAATTTTCCGCAGCCTGCAACTCCGGCACAGCGGCTATGGCGTTGTTGAGATTGATTTTTAGCGTCTTCTCCTTGTCTTTCGGGTCGGGTATGCGCTCGGGAACGAGTCTGCAGAGCCTGTCCGACTCGGCAAGCGGCAGTTTCTGCACGCGAGCCACATCTTTCAGCACCATCTTTGTCGCCATGGTGCCGTAGGTGATGATGTGCGCCACCTTCTCCTTGCCGTATTTTTTCGTTACCCAATCCAGCACCCTGCCTCGGCCGTCATCGTCGAAATCGATGTCAATATCCGGCAACGATATTCGGTCGGGATTGAGGAACCGCTCGAACAGCAAATCGTAGGCAATAGGGTCGATTTGGGTGATGCCCAAGCAATATGCCACAGCCGAACCCGCTGCCGAACCTCGACCCGGTCCTACCCATACACCCAATTCGTTGCGAGCCGCCGCAATGAAATCCTGCACGATAAGGAAGTAACCCGGGAAACCCATGGTCTTCATTATGTGCAATTCGAATTTCAGCCGTTCGGCAACCTCTGCCGAAAGAGGGTCGCCGTACCGCTTTTTTGCCCCCTCCATCGCCAATTTGGCGAGGTAGTCCGCCTCCAACTTTATGCGGTACAACTTGTCGTAACCGCCGAGTTTCTCGATTTTTTTGTTGGCAGCCTCCTCGCTCAACACCACATTGCCGTTTTCGTCCTGCGTGAACTCGTCGAACAAATCCTTCTCTGTCAGTCGGCGGCGATACTCCTCCTCTGTACCGAACTCGGCAGGGATGTCGAATGTCGGCATAATCGGGGCATGGTCGATGGAGTAGGTCTCTACCTCATCACAGATGTCGACCGTATTATCCATCGCTTCGGGATAGTCGGCAAATATGGCGTTCATCTCCGATGTGGTCTTCATCCACTCCTGCTTCGAGTAGAGCATGCGCTTCGGGTCGTCCAAATCGCGCCCCGTATTGAGGCATATCAGACGGTCGTGAGCCTCGGCATCATCCTCGTCGGTAAAATGGACGTCGTTGGTGCAGACGAGTTTTATATTGTGTTTGCGGGCAAATTCGACCAAATGTTTGTTCACGTTCAACTGCATCGGGTAGGCCTCGTGATTGGCTCGCTCGACCGTCGCCTTGTGCAACTGCAATTCGAGATAATAGTCGTCGCCGAAGACCTTTTTGTGCCACAGTACGCTCTGCTCCGCCGCTTCAATCTGCCCTGCAGTGATGAGTTTCGGAATCTCGCCGCCCAAGCATGCCGAACAGCATATAAGTCCCTCGTGGTACTTTTCCAATTCGGCGTGGTCGGTACGCGGACGCATGTAGAAACCTTCGGTCCACGCCTTCGAGACTATCTTGATAAGATTTTTGTAACCCTTTTGATTCTTGGCAAGCAGGATAAGGTGGTAGCCGCTTTGGTCTTCCTTTGCATTTTTGACATGCAGACCGTTGCGTGCCACATAGACCTCGCAGCCGATAATTGCCTTGAAATCCTCCTTCGGCAACTTCGCAAGACGGGTGCGTGCATCGGCAAGCGTCTGCTCGGCATCATCGCCGCACTCTTCGGCTTTGGCGGTGCCGTTCTCCAATCGCTCAATCAACCCCGACAACTCCGCCACCTTCTTTTTGCGGTCGCCGTTCTTTTTGTTCACATAGTTCCAAAACTCCTTTATGCCGAACATGTTGCCATGGTCGGTAATGGCAATGCCCTTCATCCCGTCGGCAATCGCCTTATCGACAAGCCGCTGAATGCTTGCCTGACCATCGAGGATAGAGTATTGCGTGTGAACGTGAAGGTGTACGAAATCGTGCATAATCGTTTACGGGCTTATTCAGGACAAAAATAGGAATAAAATTTGTATATTCGAAGCAGAAACCACGTAACTTTTCAACAAACCGTTCAATAGTTATGCAAACCGATGATTTGATTGTAGTTGCCGAGTTTACGACCTCCTGCGAGGCAGAATTGGCAAAAGCGGCGTTGGTCGGTGCAGGCATCCATGCCGAAGTGCGCGATGCCGTCATGGCCGACATCTATCCCTGTGTCATAGCAGCCCGACTGATGGTGTCTGCCGCCTCTGCCGACGAGGCGAGGCAGTTGTTGCATTTGGAATGATTGTTATCTTTCCGCGCCGTTCCAGATGCGCCACGAGGCTTCGGCTTGTGCGACGAGCATGGTCTCGCCACCGATGATTCGCGCTCCGCGTTCGGCTCCGAGCGACAGGAAGCGGGTCGGTGCGGGATTGTAGATAACATCGAACAGCGTGTGGTCGGGAGTGAGTGCGCAGTAGGGTATTGCGGGTGCACTCTCCACATCGGGATACATACCGACGGGCGTGGTGTTGATGATGAGTGAGTGTTGCATTATCGTCTGCGGCGTAAGTCGGTCGTATGTCGTATTGCCGCGTTCTCGGCTGCGCGAGACCGTCGTATATTTCATGCCGCGTTCGCGCAAAACGAATTCGACTGCTGCGGCCGCTCCTCCGTTGCCGAGTACCAATGCCCGTACCCCGTCCGCTATTCCCAATCGTGCAAACGTCGCCCTTACGCCGTTGATGTCGGTATTGAAGCCCTCCATCGAGCCGTCGGCATTGCGCCTCACGCAATTTACGGCACCGATTGCCGCTGCCTCGTCGGAGATGTGCGCAAGGTAGGGCAGAATGCTCTTTTTGTAGGGAATCGTTACGTTGAAGCCGTTCCAACCGCGCGTTGCCTCGGGCATGGCATCGATGGTCGCAATAGCGGCAAGCGTATAGTCTGCCTCAATGCCTTCGTGCAGAAATTTGTCGGCGAAATACTCCGCCGACCGCGAGTGTCCCAACGGACAGCCTATAAGCCCGAAGTGTCGCATGGCATCAAACCAGATGACCGACCAAAACGAACGAGCCGATTAGCAATACGGTGAATGCAATCGCTATCAGATTGAAATACTTGTCGATAAACGACTTGATAGGGCTGCCGAATTTCCATATCAACCAACTTATGGCGAAGAAACGCAGACCTCGCGACACAATCGATGCGATGATGAACATTGCAAAATCGATGTGGAACAGACCGCCCGTAATGGTGAAGAGTTTGTAGGGCAGCGGCGTGAAACCTGCCGTAAAGACAATCCAGAAATTGTATTGGTTATAGAGATTCTGCACGCGCAGGAATGCCTCCTCCGAAAAGACGTGGGCAAAGAAGAAATCGGCGATTGCCGTGTACTCGCCCGCAGGGGTCTGCCACAAAAAATAGCCGATGCCGTAACCTGCCATCGCGCCGACAATCGAGCCGCCCAAGCATATAGCCGCAAAACGGAACGAGCGAGTCATTGCACCGATGCACAAGGCAATCAACAACACGTCGGGCGGAATCGGAAAGAACGACGACTCGGCGAATGCAAAGCAGAAGAGTGCCAAAGCGCCCCAACGCGAATTGCCCCACGAGAGCATCCAATCGTATAATTTCTTGATGAGTTTCATGCCCACAAAGGTAGCATATCGGTAGCGATTTAGCAAGCATCGTGCCGGTAAATTATCGCTCCGTATCGTTTTTTTGCGGTGCTTTTGCCGTCGCAAAATTCTGTTGGCTCTGTCGGATGAAATCGATGGTCTCCTGCAATCCGTCGGCGAATTTGTCGAAATCCTCCTTGTAAAGGAAAATTTTGTGGCGGTCGAATACGATACTGCCATCGTCGCACGTCTTTTTGCGGCTTTCGGTAATTGTCAGGAAATAGTCTCCTCCGCGTGTGGAGTGGACATCGAGAAAATAGGTGCGACGACCTGCCTTGACGATTTTCGACAGTATCAGATTGTCGGCATGGGCGGCCTCGTCGCGTTGAGCGGTAGTGATGTGAGTCTGCATAATCCGGTTGTATTTGTTGGGTTCGTATTGCGAATATAGCGAAAATATCGCAATCGTGCAATCTCTGCCGCAAAAAAAATTATTCGCCCGCCAACAGCGAGTTATAGAGGTCTGGGTTCGACAACACCTCTACGGCTTTGTCGAATGTCTTGTCGTTGTTGCGGTTGGTTATGCGATAATACTCGGTCGTGGAGAATAGTCGGCGGGCAACCAAAGCCTTCAAATGGACGCGCACGAAGGTCTCGGAGACTGCCGTATGTGCACTATCGGTATTCACTCCGCCTTGCGCCGCACGGGCAACCAAATCGGACAACATCCGTTCGGTTACGGCAAACTCTTTGTCGAACTGCTCGAATGAGCCGTATCGTTTGCCGAACATCTCGGCATTCTGTCCGAGATAATCGGCCGTATATTCGCCCATTATGCCTTTGCTTACAAGCCCGATGATGTAGGAGGTCATGCGTGTCGTATCGGCTGCAACGACGATGTCGGGCATGATGCCCTCGCCATCGAATATCTCTCTGCCTTTGGTCAGGGTGCGATATGCTCGGCGGTGCGTCGTGTCGCTGCCGACCGAATCGGGATGTGCGATGCGCTCGCGATACGAGGCATAGTATTCGTCGCGATGACCGTTGCGGTAGGGGCGTTGAATGGCTCTGCCGCTCGGTGTGCGATATTTGGCAACGGTTATCCTTATCGCCGATTTGTCCTCCAATGCGAATTGCCGTTGTACCAAACCCTTGCCGAAACTGTTGCGGCCTATAATTGCGGCTCTGTCCCAATCCTGCAATGCTCCGGCAAGGATTTCGCTTGCCGATGCCGAATTTTCATCAATCAGTACCGCCAAAGGCATGGCCGTTAAATCGCCGTTCGCTTGGGCTTTGACGCTCCTGTACGGCATTGTGCGCCCTTCGGTGGCAACTATCGTCGCACCTCGCGGCAAAAAGTGTTCTGCCACGCCGATTGCACCCGCCATTACTCCGCCACCGTTGCCGCGCAAATCGATTATCAACGATTCGACGCCCTTGATGCGTTTGAGTGCATCCGTAAATTCGGCAGAGGTGGTGCGCCCGAAACGGCCTATTTTGATGTAGCCGATTTTCGAGGTTGCCCTGTATGCGGCGTCGATTGTGTGTACCGGCACTTTGTCGCGGGTAACGGTGAAATGCAACCGCTCCTGCGCACCGCGACGCACTATTGCCACTCCGACCTTGCTGCCCGCTTTGCCGCGCAACAGATTGTCGACCTCGCCGCTTTTGATGCCGATTACATCCTTGCCGTCGATTGCCACTATGCGGTCGTCGGGCAATATGCCGACCGTTGCCGCCGGAGCGTTGGCAATGGTATTGGTAACCGTCAGTGTGTCCCTTATGATGCGATATTCGATACCGATACCGCTGAATTCGCCGTCGAGTTGGGCAGATACGTTGCTCATCTCATCGGCAGGAATGTAGTTGGAATGCGGGTCCAACTCCTGCAACATCGCCACAACGGCCTTTTCGACCAAAGGTGCCATGTCGGGCTTGTCGATATAGACGCTGTGCAGATAACGGAATGCCTGATTGAGTTTGCGCATCTGCACCAATGCGTTGGTGGCAGTGGTGTCGGACTGCGCAACAGCAGACAAGGCTGCCGCCATTGCCAATGCGGCAGTCAGCACCAAACGACGATACAGCCTTGTCATAAAAGATATTGTATTGTGTTATCTCAATGCTTGCGCGATATTGTCGAGCGGTACGCTCGACTGCTCGCCGCTGCGCATATCCTTGACGGTAGCCCTGCCTTCGGCAACCTCGTTGCTGCCTATGATGACCACATAAGGGATGTTGCGACGGTTGGCATATTCCATCTGCTTCTTCATCTTGCCCGCATCGGGGTAGATTTCGGCAGATATGCCGGCGTTGTGTACAGCCCTCAATGCCGTAAGTGCCACAGCCTCCTCCTCCGTGCCGAGATTGACGAACAACGCCTTGGTCGCAAAATCGACCTCGCTCGGAAAGAGGTTCAATCCCACCATGACGTCGTATATGCGGTCGGCTCCGAACGAAATGCCGACACCCGACACATCCGGCATGCCGAATATGCCCGTGAGATTGTCGTAACGACCGCCTCCGCAAATCGAGCCTATGGCAAAATCGTTGGCCTTAACCTCGAAAATGGCACCCGTATAGTAGTTCAATCCGCGAGCCAACGACAAATCGAGTTCTATCGGCAAAGCGATGCCTTGTCGCTCCACATAATCGAATACACTGCTTATCTCGTGGATGCCGAGTTGTCCCATTGGCGACGAGAGGAGTAGTTTACGCAAAGTGGTTATCTTTTCGGCCGTAGAGCCTTTGAGTTCGAGTATCGGTTGAAGTTTGGCAATGGCTTCGTCCTCTATTCCGCGTTCGCGCAATTCGGCTTTGACATTCTCCATACCTATCTTTTCGAGTTTATCGATAGCCACCGTTATATCGACCATTTTGTCGGAATGACCCATTATCTCGGCTATGCCGTACAATATCTTGCGGTTGTTGATTTTGAGCGTTACACCGATGCCGAGCCGTTTGAATACCTCCTCGACGATGCCTATCAGTTCGACCTCGTTGAGTAGCGAGCGCGACCCGATGACATCGACATCGCATTGGTAAAATTCGCGATAACGACCCTTTTGCGGACGGTCGGCACGCCACACGGGTTGAATCTGGTAGCGTTTGAACGGGAATGCAATCTCGCCTTGGTGCTGTACGACGTAACGCGCGAACGGCACGGTCAAATCGTAGCGCAGACCCTTCTCGCAGATTTTGGATGCCGAACGCAGTGCCTCTGCATCGAGACCGGCAGCATAATCGCCCGAGTTGAGTATCTTAAACAGCAGTTTGTCGCCCTCGTCGCCGTATTTGCCGAGCAGGGTAGAGAGATTCTCCATTGCGGGCGTTTCGAGCGGAGCGAAGCCGTAGGTACGGAATACGCTGCTTATGGTGTTGAATATGTATTGGCGGCGCATCATCTCGGCAGGCGAGAAATCGCGCGTACCTTTGGGTATTGAAGGTTTTTGAACAGCCATATATTGTCGTTGTTTTGTGTTATTCCATCAGTTTGCGGTATTTTACGCGATGAGGGGTAGTGTCGATGCCCTGATTGCGTTTCCACTCCTCGTACTCCGAGTAGGAGCCTTCGTAAAAGACGACCTTCGAATCGCCCTCGAACGAGAGGATGTGGGTGGCGATACGGTCCAAGAACCAACGGTCGTGCGAGATTACCACGGCACAGCCGGCAAAGTTCTCCAAACCCTCCTCCAATGCACGCAACGTATTTACGTCGATGTCGTTCGTCGGCTCGTCGAGCAGTATCACGTTGCCCTCCTCTTTGAGAGCCATTGCCAAATGCAGTCGGTTGCGCTCGCCACCCGATAGCATGCCGCACTTCTTCTCTTGGTCGGCACCCGTAAAGTTGAAACGGGCAACATAGGCGCGAGCGGGTACTTGCCGATTGCCGAGCGTTATAAGGTCGCTGTTCTGCGAAATTACTTCATATACGGTCTTGTCGGGGTCTATCGACTTGTGCTGTTGGTCCACATAGGCCAACTTGACGGTTTTACCGACCGTAAACGTACCGCTCGTCGGTTGCTCCAACCCCATAATCATCCGAAACAGGGTAGTTTTGCCCGTTCCGTTCGGTCCAATCACTCCGACGATACCGGCAGGCGGCAGTTTGAAATCGAGATGTTCGTACAACACACGGTCGCCAAACGCCTTCGATACATCGTTTGCCTCGATGACGACATCGCCCAAACGCGGACCGTTGGGGATATAGATTTCGAGTTTCTCCTCCTTCTGCTTGGTATCTTCGTTGAGCATCTTGTCGTACGCCGACAGACGCGCCTTGCTCTTGGCATGGCGACCCGCAGGCGACATATTTACCCACTCCAACTCCCGCTCCAAAGTCTTGCGGCGTTTGCTCTCCTGCTTCTCTTCCAATGCCATGCGCTTGGTTTTTTGGTCGAGCCAACCCGAATAGTTGCCCTTCCACGGAATGCCTTCGCCACGATCGAGTTCCAAAATCCAACCTGCTACATTGTCGAGGAAGTAACGGTCGTGCGTTACCGCTATGACCGTACCTTTGTATTGTTGCAGGTGCTGTTCGAGCCAATCGATACTCTCGGCGTCGAGGTGGTTGGTCGGCTCGTCCAACAACAGCACGTCGGGCTGCTGCAACAGCAGACGGCACAATGCCACACGGCGACGCTCGCCACCCGACAATACCGCAACCTTTTGGTCGGGGTCGGGACAGCGCAAGGCATCCATGGCGCGTTCCAACACGCTGTCAATCTCCCAGCCGTTCACATGGTCGATTTTCTCGTACAACTCGCCCTGCCGTTCGATAAGGCGGTTCATGGCGTCGTCATCCATCGGCTCGCAAAGTTTGAGGTTTATCTCCTCGTACTCTTTGAGCAGGGCAACCGTCTCGGCACAGCCCTCTTCGACAACCTCTTTGACGGTCTTGTCGTTGTCGAGTTTCGGTTCCTGTTCGAGATAGCCGACCGTATAACCCGGCGAAAATACGACCTCGCCGTCGTAATTCTTGTCGATGCCCGCTATAATCTTCATCAGTGTCGATTTGCCGGCACCGTTCAGACCGATGATGCCGATTTTCGCGCCATAAAAGAAGGATAGGTAGATGTTGTTGAGTACCTTTTTCTGATTGGTAAACGTCTTCGATACGCCCACCATCGAAAAGATGATTTTTTCGTCTGCCATATATTGTTGTTTCTTGAATTTGCAAATGCCCGCAAATATACTAAAAATATCGATACCTTAATTAAAAACGGCAATAGACGATAAAAAAGCAGACGAACCCTTGCGGATTCGCCTGCCCCTCAATAAATACAAACCAAAGTAGTTACTTCTTGTATTGTACGACTTTGCGTGCCTCCTTGGCGATGCGCTCGTCAATGCGGTAGAGTTTCTCTATCTGCAAAGGCTCGATAACCTCGGCAAACGAGAAGAGGTAACGCTGTTTGAGCGATGATGCGTTGATGTTGTTCGACAAACGTGCATTGATGACTTTCAGTGCATTGTCGTTGGTTAATTCATCTTTCTTTACACGCACGATCTTGTTATCCACCACGCGCGACATCTCCTTGCGGTATGCGCGATATACAGGCTCGAATTTGGCGAACTGCTCGTCCGTCAGATTGAGTTCCGTTTTGAGCATATCCAGACGGGTCTGCATCAACTGCTCGCGCTTTGCCTTTTCGGCTTCCTTGTTGGCTTTCGCATCCTGTGCAAAAACATTCTGGCTAACCATTGCAGTCAATACGAATACGACTGCCAAAATCAGTTTTTTCATAGTGTTATGAGTTTTAGTTAAACAAAAGGTTTTATTCGTATATCAAGTTTTACAGCAGGTTGATGTCTTCGGGATAATAGACCTCGTCTGCCGACATTTCGTAAATCACATCTTCGGGCGCATGCTCCATTTGGGCTATCAACTGCGCCATCGGATCGCCGTTTTCGTTCATCTGCCAATAGCCGATTATGCCTATTGCCAGACACGCCGTAGTTGCAGCAATCGAAATCGCCCAACGCGCTCCCGCTTTGTGCCGCTTTGTCGCACTCCCTGCTACTGCACGATGCACGGCGGCACGATTGCGCATGCGCGACAACTCAAAAAATCCGTCCGGTGTTTTATATGGCATCTGTTTCATATTCATTATATTTTATCGTTGCTACCTCTTGTTTTACTTTTGCCACCGCATAGTGGTAATTCGTTTTCAGTGCAGAGACGCTTTGGCCTGTTGCCTGTGCAATCTGCTCGAACGGCATCTCGTCGAAATAGCGCATGTTGAAGACGAGTTTCTGTTTCATCGGCAATGCCGTTACTGCCCGTTGCAACCTTACCGCAATCTCATCTGCCGACGGCGACAACTCGTTGTCGAGTCTCGACATCAACTCGCCGCGCAGCGAATCGACCGATGTAAATATGCCCCGTTTGCGCCTTTTCAACGCCTTTATGCTCAAATTGGTCGCTATCTTATAGAGCCAACCGACCAAAGAACCTTCGTTTTCGCCACGAAAATTGCCGATATTGGTATATGCCGCGACAAATGTATCCTGCAACACATCCTCCGCCTCTTCATGCAACACAACAATTCGCCTTATGTGCCAATACAACCTCTCGTTGTATCTGTCGATGATTTCGTCGAATGCCGCAGCAGGATTGGCCGACCTCAAAAGGATTATCGTATCGGATTTGCAATCCTCGTGTGTCATTGTTTACAACCGGTTTCGTTAATATAGATATGTTTGCCGAAAAAAAGTTAAAAAAGATTTTCAAAAAAAAATTATTGCCCGAGTATGGCGGCTGCATCTGACATACATACGCCGTAGGTTGCTCGGTCGCCCACACTCATCGCCAGCGTGTCGCCCACATGTTGCGGAATTACGGCATAGTCGCTCTGTCTGACCCATGCGGGAGTTATGGCAAGCGTGTGTGCGGTGCTGTCGCCATGACAGACGACATCGAGCGTCGCAATCGCTCCGCCATCGCAATACCGACGGCGTTGGTTGGAGACGAAATTGCCGAGCGAATAGAGTGTGCTGCCTTGCCGATCGCACTCGCAAGGTTGTACGACGTGCGGATGCGAGCCGACGACTACATCCACGCCGTTACGATGCAGAAATGCCGCCAAATGTCTCTGCGCCTCTGTCGCCTGCCGCCTATATTCATCGCCCCAATGCATATAGGCGATGATACAATCGGTATCTGCGGCTTGCGCAATGTCGCGCTTGATGGCTGTCGTATCTATGCGGTTTACGACAACACCCCCGCGTGCAGGGATGCCGTTGGTGCCGTAGGTGTAGTTGAGAATGGCTATGCGGATGCCGTTTCGCTCCAAGCGCAACGGATTGTTGGCTGCATAGTCGGTACTGTCGGCAAAGGTACCCGTATGCGCTATGTCGTGCCTGTCCAGAATGCCTATCGTCCGTCTTACACCCTCTGCGCCATAATCCAAAACGTGGTTGTTTGCCAATACTGCCACATCTATTCCCGCGCCTTTCAGTGCATCGGCAATCTCGGCAGGTGAGCGGAATTGCGGATAACCGGTGTATGGCGGAGTGTCGGAGAGGGTGGTTTCGAGGTTGGCAACCGCCAAATCGGCATCGCCGAGCATCTGCACCACATATCTGAATGTCGGCGCGAAATCGTACCCCGAACCCGTATACGCCCGAGCCACCTGAGGCAGATGCGCCATAACATCGCCTATGAAGACAATCCGCGCATGGCGACACAGCACCGAATCGGGTTGTTCCGCAACCGGCTCAATCCGATTCGTGCATCTGCAACCGACCAATGCAAGCAGTAACAGAGCGCAGACCCTTCGCATTCTATCTCCTCTTTTCCCGTTTCGGAAACCAACCCTTTTCGACCCGTTTGCGTTGCTGAAACAACTCGCCAATGCTCCAAAACGACGATGCTCCGCATACGGCAAGCAGTGTCGAAACGAGTACATCGCCGATAAGCAGCGATGCCGTTGTGGCCGCTATTCCCATCAACAGGAAGACCCACCATAATTTCACGCCGAAATAGTACTCGCCTTTAATGACAAGCGGGTGAAAGATTCCGATAATCAAAAATGTGGCGACGCCGATAATTGCGCCCGTAAAATGCAACTCCATAATATCCAGCCTTCGTTACGAAGGACAAATATAGCAAAAAATCTGCCGGTGATGTTCGGCGGGGTATAAATTACCTGCACTTTCCCGCATATTTCATATATTTGCACCATGATTATAGCGATATGCCTTATTCTGTTTGGCGGAGCGATTCTCTTGGATGTCTATGCCTACCGCCGTTTCGTGGGCCGTTGTGCCAATGCTCCGTTGCGCATGGCGACCATTGCGGTCTGTGCCGTAACGGATATGTTGCCTTTGTTGGTGATTGCATTGTCGAGAGGTCTCTTTTTATTTGATAACACGCAATGTTTCTCCGATGTAGCCATGTGGGTCGCTACGCTCTATTTGATAGTCGTTCCTCCCCGCATGGTGCTGTATCTCGGGCTGTTGATAGCGCGTCGGATTGTACGCACCCTTACCGTTGCCTTGTCGGTGGCGGCATTCGGGGTGTTGATGGTCGGATTCGCCAAGACCCGTACCGATTTGGTCGTGCGGCGTGTAAACCTCGAATATCGCACTCTGCCCGCATCGTTCGACGGCTACCGCATAGCATTCATCAGCGATTTGCATATAGGGGCCATGACCGACGCTCCGCAATTCTGTACCGAGATTGTCGATTCGCTCAATTCGCTGCATCCCGATTTGGTGGTGTTCGGCGGCGATTTGGCACATATACGCCATTCGGAAATCGACGACCGTATCCGGACGATTCTCGGCCGTATTCGGGCAACCGACGGTGTGGCAGCGGTATTGGGCAACCACGATATGGGTATCTATATCAAAGATACCGTTGCCCTGTCTCGCCAAGAGAATGTCGGGCGCGTTTGTTCGGCGATGCACGATATGGGTTGGCAGTTGTTGCGCGACAGTACCGCATATATTCGTCGGGGGCAGGATTCGATTGCCGTAACGGGTATCGATTTTTCGGAGCGGTTGCTCGAGTTGCGCTACAAGTTCGCATTCGAGGAGGGCGATTGCGACGTGAGCCGAGCCTATGCCTCGATGCCCGATTCGCTGTTCAACATCACCGTCAGCCATCTGCCGCAGTTGTGGCAGACGATAACGGCTGCGGGTTACGGCAATCTGACATTGGCGGGACATATCCACGCAGGACAACTGAAAGCGGAGTGTGGCGGATTGAGTCTCTCGCCCGCGATGTTGATGTATCGCGAGTGGAGCGGACTTTACGGCGACGACGAACACCGTCTCTACATCAACGACGGCATAGGCAGTGTGGGATTTTATATCAGAATAGGAGCAAAACCAGAAATAACGCTAATCGAATTGCAACATTGAACGATTTTTGATATATCTTTGCATTGAAAGATAATAAAGGATAATAATTGAGCGAAAGATGAAAAAGTTTTTATTGATACTCTCGCTGCTGTCGTCGGTCGGTTTGTCGGCTCAGAATACGGACAGTACAATCTCGCTGGAAGAGGCTGTCAATCTCACCATGACGAACAATCCGACGTTGAAGGCGTTGGAATACGAGGAGAAGGCCGCCAAACGCGAACGACAGGCGGCAATAGGGCTTTATATGCCGAAAATCAGCGTCAAAGGGGCCTACTCCTATCTCGGCGATGATATGGCAATAGATTTGAATCATGCCAAAGGCGCAGTCAAAGACGGTGTCGGCAACGTAATCGGGCAGATTATGCAGGACCCGAGCCTTGCGGGCAATCCGACGATACAGCAAATGTTGCCGAAGTTGCAGGGCGGCTTGAATGCGTTGCTCGGTTTGGATTGGGCTTATACGCTTCAAAACCGCAGTTTCGGCTTTATAGGCGGCGATGTGCAGATGCCTATCTTCATGGGCGGTAAAATCATTGCAGCCAACAAGGCGGCGAAGTTGAACGAAAAGAGCGTACAGGCACAGGGCGAACAACAGCGCAATGCCCTGATGTCGGAGATTGTCGAGCGATATTTCGGTTATGCTTTGGCTCTGAATGCGGTTGATGTCCGCAAGCAGGTCGTGGCAGGCATGGAACAGCATCTGCACGATATCAAGTCGCTCGAACGCAACGGCATGGTGGCTTCGACCGAGCGGCTCTATGTCGAATACAAATATGCCGAAGCACAACGCGAACTGCTCAATGCGCAATTGCAGGCCGAGACCATCGGCAATGCTCTGTGCAATACGCTCGGCATCGATGCCGTGGCAACGCCCGTTACGGCGATGTTCGTGCTGGACGAAATCGAGCCGTTGGCATATTATCGCGGCATTGCGGAGGACAACAACCCGTTGCTCAATCAAATCGGTCTGAAACGGCAGTTGGCGAAGCAGAACGCCAATGTTCATCGCGCCGACTTTATGCCGCAGATTGTGGCAATCGGAGGCGGCACCTTCTATAACTATCAGGTTACCGGCATTCTGCCGCGTTGGGCTGTCGGAGTGGGCTTCAACTTCAAAATTTTCGACGGCCTGAATCGCGAATACAAATATGCGGCGGCAAAGAACACGGTGCGTCGTGTGGAATCGATGCAGACGAAGGCGGAGAAGGATATTGCGGTATTGATTGAGAGCCTCTACAATAAAATGCTCAACTACCGCAACCAAATCGCCTCAATCGAGGCATCAATCGCATTTGCCGAAGAGTATCTGCGTGCCAAAAATGCGGCATACATCGCCGGCATCGGTACGGCGACCGAGTTGGTGGATGCCGAACTGAACCTCGCCAAAGTCAGAATCGAACGGATGCAGGCGGCATACAATTTCGATTTGTATTTTGCCAAACTGCTCGAAGCGGCCGGCATCAGCGAAGAGTTTTTGAATTGTTCGCGCAGTGCCTCTGTCCGTCATATAACTTACTCGCAACGATAATATCAATTATGCTATGAAAAAGATAAATGTTTTCGGTATTCTTTCCGCCATCCTCGTTATCGTCATTGCGATAATCGCTTTGGGATGGTATCTCGTCAAAAGCGAGCCCGTGTTGATTCAGGGTACTGTCGAATGTACCTCCTACAAGGCATCCTCGAAAATAGCGGGTCGTATCGACGCAATGAAGGTGAAGCAGGGCGAAGTGGTCGAGAAGGGCCGGTTGCTCTATACGCTCTCCACGCCCGAACTCGATGCCAAACTCCAACAGGCCGAGGCTGTACGCAGTGCGGCAAAGGCTTTGGACGACAAGGCTGTGGCAGGTGCCCGCTCGCAACAGATAGAGTCGGCACTGAATATGTGGCAGAAGGCTCAAACTGGCAAGGAGTTGGCAAAAAAGACCTATGAGCGCGTGCAGAATCTCTATCGCGATGGTGTCGTGCCGGCACAAAAATTGGATGAGGCCAAAGCCAACTACGACGCCATGGTTGCCACCGAGAATGCAGCCCATTCCCAATACCGCATGGCGTTGGAAGGCGCACGTAAGGAGGAAAAGGCTGCTGCTGCCGCCCAAGTACGACAAGCGCAGGGCGTGGTTAAGGAGGTCGAGGCCTATCTCGGCGATGCCATGATATATTCGCCTGTTGCGGGCGAAATATCCTCGATTATCTCCGAGGAGGGCGAATTGGTCGGCAGCGGTTATCCCGTCGTAACGATTCTCGATTTGAACGATGCTTGGATTACCTTCAACATCAAAGAGACCATGCTCCCGAAAATAGAGATTGGCAAGAGCATAGAGGCATATATTCCGGCTCTGGACAAGAACATAACACTCGAAGTGAGTTACATCGCCGTTCAGGCCGATTTCGCCACTTGGAACGCCACGCGCACGCAAGGCAGTTTCGACATACGCACCTTTGCCGTAAAGATGAAACCAACCGATGCGGTCTCCGGTCTGCGGCCGGGTATGAGTGCAATCGTTAATTGGAGCGCAATAGAGTAGGGTAATGCGTAACTTTTTCGGAGGCATATACGCGGTATTCGTTCGCGAGTTGTTGCGAATGCGGGGCAATATGACCTATTGCGCCATGCTCTTCGTATTGCCGCTTACGGCCATATTGTTCTTTGCCGTATTCTTCGAGAAGGGCGTAGCCGAGAATCTGCCGATTGCCGTGCTGAACGAGGACAATTCGCCTCTCTCCCGCCAACTTGTGCGCATGGTCGATGAGACACCTGCGGCAGAGGTGGCATATACCGTGCAGGATATGAACGAGGGCATAACGCTGATACGCGAAGGCAGGGTGTATGCCGTATTGCAGATTCCGTCCTGCTTCGAGAAGCAGATTTTGGGCGGAGGACAGGCGAATGTCGAGTTCTACAACTCGGGAACGAACATATCGGTCAATTCGCTGCTTGCCAAAGATGTGCAGACTGCCGTTGCCACCTTCTCGGTCGGCGTACAACTCACCCTGCTGCAAAGCAAAGGGTTGTCGGCTCGTCAGGCAATGGCGCAGGCTCAACCGATTCGCTTTTCCAAACACGTATTGTTTAATCCTTATGTCAATTACGGGTATTATGTCGCGCCGTGCTTTATGGCCATGGTGCTGATGATATTTGCCATCATGTCCACCATCTATGCTGCCGGCAGCGAATTGAAGTATTCGACGGCGGGCGAATGGATTGCCACGGGTCGTGGCTCGATGGCGGCATCGCTAATAGGCAAAATGTTGCCGACGACGTTGGTTTTGCTGCTTGTTGCCGTTGCGATGTTCGTCATCATATTCAATATCATGGGCGCACCGATGAACGGCAGTCTGTGGCTGCTCGGATTGGCAACGGCGATATTTATCGTAAGTTATCAGTGCATCGGTCTGTTCGCATTGGCATTGACCGACAACATGCGTCTTGCACTCTCGTTCGGAGGCGGTTATTCGGTGTTGGCATTTACATTCTCGGGTCTGACATTCCCGACTATGGCCATGGCTCCCGTTTTGCAGTGGTTCGGTTGTCTGTTCCCGTTTACCTTCTATATGCGGGTATTTGTAGACCAAGTGCTGCGGGGTGCGCCGATAGGGGTGTCGGTACTCGATTTGGGCTATATGATGTTGTTCTGGCTGTTGCCGGTGCTGACCATCAATCTGTTGCGTCGCGAGTGCACGGACAAGAAGTATTGGGGAAAATTGTAATATGAAGAGCATTAAAGAGTACATATTGCTGTATTGTCGGCAAATAGCGTCGATTATGCGCAACGAGTATCGTGCCATATTCGCCGACCCCGGTGTCATGCTCGTTATCATCTTTGCCATATTCATCTATTCGACCCTCTATTCGTTCGGCTACAAAAACGAGGTGTTGCAGAACGTGCCTATCGCCGTCATCGACGACGACAACACCTATGCAAGCCGCAAGATAACCGACTCCTTCAATGCCGGTCCGAATACCTATGTGGCATACAGAGTGCCTGATATGGAGAGTGCCAAGTCGCTCTTTTTCGACCACGAAATTTATGGCGTGGTCTATATCCCGAAGGATTACGAGAAGAATCTTACGGGCGGAATGCAAGCCAACGTTTCGATTTATTGCGATGCAAGTTATTTTCTGATGTACCGTCAGGTATTTCAGGAGATTGTCGCATCACTCTCCACGTCGGGTGCAATGGTCGGCTTTCAGCGGTTGGTTGCCAAGGGCATCAACATCCCGCAGGCCAAGGCCGTTACGCAGCCCGTGCTGTATCAATCGCACAATCTCTTCAATCCCTATCTCGGTTACGGTACCTTCATCATGCCGGCCATCATTATCGTCATTTTGCAGCAAACCGCTTTGATAGGTATCGGAATGATTGGCGGTACATGGCGCGAATACAACCTCTACGAGCGGCTTATACCCGCAGGGCGCGACCGACTATCGACCATCCCGACCGTTTTGGGCAAGGCACTGACCTATATATCGATTTACGCGGTTACGGCAACTTACGTTCTGACGGTGCATTACCATCTGTTCGGCTATCCGATGAACGGCTCGCTGTTGAACTGCATCGCCGTTATCGTGCCTTATCTGCTGGCGGCAATCTTTTTGGGCATAGCCCTCTCGACGCTCTTTCCGCGCCGCGAAAATTCGCTCTGCTGGTTGTTGTGGACATCCATCCCGATTCTGTTGCTCAGCGGTGCATCGCTGCCGAAGGAGTGCTTTCCGCATTGGCTCTATCTGTTTGGCAAAGTGTTCCCGAGCAGCAGTGCCATAAGCGCATATATCCGCGTGCAGAGCATGGGTGCCTCGTTCGAAAACATCATCGGCGAGGTCAAGACATTGTGGACGCTCGTCTTCGTCTATGCAGGCTTGGCGGTAATTGGCATGCACTTGGTGCTGCACAACGATTTGGCTCGTCGCACGCTCGACCGACTGCGTCGCCGACGCAAAAAGGCAGCCAAATAGTCTCGCGCCGTTGATAGAAAAGCAGGAGTTCGCAACAACGAACTCCTGCTTTTTGCCGATAGGTGTGCGGTCGCTATCTGCCGCCACCCGGTAGTGGACCGAATCGCATGCCGCTGTTGACCGTTCCGCTCATGCCGACACCGCTTTTGCTCTCCTGAATATCGTAATCTTTGGTATTCTTCGAGCCGCGCTTGCCGAAATGGCGCAGGTTATAGACGAATTGCACGCAGAAATAACGGCCTATGACGCTGTTGGTGAGATTCTGCGTATATCCCGAACCCGTATTGCGGACAAATGCCGTATTTTGATTCGCCACATCGTTCACGCCGATTTGTATCTCTCCCAAACGGTTGCGGAACAACTTCTTGCCCAAATAGAGGTTGCACAATACATAACTCTCGTCGTATTTGTTCGTAAAGCCGATATACTGCACATACGAGCAACTTGCCGTAAACGTAAAGCCCTTCCAGAATACCCATTTAAGCGAACCCGAAGCAGTGTGATAGAAATAGTTGTTTTTGACATTGCTGCCCGATGCTGTTTTGGCTGCGGTATTCCATGCTTGGTTGTATGTTCCGTTCCACGACAGGGTAAAGTCGATGTTCTCGGAGATATTGCTGCCCAACGTTACCGACGCATCGTAGCCGATGTTGTTGGCATGGTTGGTGGTGAACTTGTGGTCTATCATGTTCTGCAACACATTGCCCGACTCCGCAGTCTGGTATATTGCCGACGGAATGACGCTGTAATTTACGCCGGCCATCAGATTCAGGTTGCACTTCATGAACGAGAGCGGCAAACCGAGACTGATATGCGTGCGCAGATACCAATATCCGTCCATGTTCTCATAAGAGGTTATGCGCTGCGGACGATATTTCGCGCCATCCTCGCGCGTCGGTATCTCGATGTCGCCGAACGAATCGGGCAACTCGAAACCGTTCGTATTGTACCATGTCGAGCCGGAGATGTAGTTCTGCTGGTGCTGCATCGAGAACATCCACATAAACGTCCGTCCCTTTTCGATATTGGAGTGGATATAGTGGAAATTTATGCGGTGCGTAAACGACGGATTCAGATTGCGGTTACCGATGCTCAGATATTGCGGAGTGGAGACATCGAAGATGTTTTGCAACTGCGTAACCGACGGATTGTCGGTACTCGAACGGAAGAACATGCGAATCGAATTCTCCTTGTTGAACGCATAGTTTATCATTCCGAAATAGGTTACGTCATTGAAACTCTTTTTGATTTTCTCCTGCCTGCTGCCGCCGATTGTGCCGTTGAGCGACGACCGCTGATAATAGACATTGGCGACAATCGTGTTTTTGTTCTTGGAGTAACGGAATCCTGGTCCTATGCGGTGCCGCCAATAACTGCTCGTGGATGATTTGCTCATCTGCTCGTTCACCTGCGGATTTTCGAACTGTTCGTCCGTATAGTACGCCTTCTGATTTTTGGATTGGTCGTCGTAGTTAAAGCGGTATTGGAAACTCAACTGTATATTCCGCGAAACAGGCTCGTTGTAGACCACCGAACCCCGAATGTTGTATGTACGGGTAGGCGAGGTTATGTATTGATACAACGGCGAATACAATGCAGCCTCGTCAGCAAGACCCCGCCAAGCACCCGAATAGATGTAATCCTCCAAGTATTGGTTGTAACGGCTGCCTGCCGTCGGGTCGTATCGCTCTGCCGACGCTTCGTTCGACTTGGTCTGTCGCTTGCTGTGGTTGTCCTTGTAGTTGAAACGACCGTCTATCGTCATCGTTCGACCCGCTTTGCCGAGTTTTACGCGATATTGCAGGAACTCCGAGACATTGACGCCGTAGTAGTCGTTGCGCGAATAGTCGTCCTTAAAGAGCAGACCGCTTTGACCGTATTGGTAACCCATCGTCATGCGGGTAGGGTCGTAGCCCTGATAACTGAACGAGGTACGCGACATAATCGACTGATTGCGCGAAATTTTCCAATCCAGACGCGCATTCAGACGGTGGTTGTTGTTGATGATTTTCGACCTGCCTTCGGTATAGAGCGTGTCTATCGGCGACGGATATTCGTACCAAGTATTGTCGGTCGAGAGGTTTTTGGTAGTGGTATTGTTGAAGAAATAACTGCCTTGGAACTTGACATTGTCCTTGCGACCCCATTGGTCGGAGTAGTTCAGGCCAATCGAATTGACCAATGCCACACCATCCTGCTGACGTACCATGTAGTCGCCTACGCCACCTCCCCGACGACCTCCGCCGGCACCTGTGCTGCCGCTGACGCCCAAAATATCCTCGAACGAGAAGTTCTGCTGGTTGATGTTGTTGAACAGTCCGATAACCGACACACGGCTGTCGCCATTGAAGACGTTTACATTGCCGCCGACCATATATTTATGGTGCGAGGTTACTTCGTCGGTTTTGGGCTGATAGCCGTAGCCCGCATACATCTTACCGAATTGCCCCTGCCGCATATTGCTTTTGGTAACGATGTTCAGAGCCTTGTAACCCTCGCCATCGTCCATGCCCGAAAATTCGGCTTGGTCGCTCAATTTGTTGAATACCTCTATGCGGTCCACAGCCTCGGCAGGCAACGATTTTATCGCCGTATTCACATCCTCGCCAAAGAACTCCTTGCCATCGACAAACACCTTCTGTATTGTCTCACCCTGCGCCTCTACCGAGCCGTTGTTGAGCGTGATACCGGGCATCTTTTTCAGCAATCCCTCCACGTCGGCGTCGTTAGCCACCTTGAATGCGCCGGCGTTGTAACTGAGCGTATCGCCGTTCTGCGACGCACGCAGAGCCTTTGCCGCCTTTACCACCGTTTCGATGCGGGTTGCGCTCTCCTTCATGGTGATTTTGCCGAGATTCTTTACGGCCTGTCCGAGCGTAAACTCCTTTGTGGTGTCCTCGTATCCGAGGAATGTTGCCACCAAAGTATAAGAGCCGTATGCCAAGCCCGAAATTTCGACTGCTCCGTTCAGACCCGAAGTGTAGTAGTGCTTGTTGTCGGGTTTTGCAGTAGGGTAAACCTCGACCACGGCACCCATCACTCCCGTACCGTTAGCGGCATCGTTCAGCGAAAAGACCACTTTGCCTTTCTGCTGCGCAAACAGCGGCATTGTTGCCAACACCGCGAATAGAAGTATAAAGATACGTTTCATTATATATTGTGATATTTTTTATGCATAAGTTGCACAAATGTAGCCTTTTTATTGCAAAACAGAGTGGTTGCAACCGCGAAACGACCAAAAAGAGGGGTGAAACTACCTATTTCACCCCTGAATCGGTAAGCCACGCTTTGAATTCCGGCACACGCGCCTTCGATACAATGATTTTCTCCGGCGTCTCCGTTGTCAGATTGAGTGCAAGCCGACTGCCGAACCACACCGAAATATCCCTCACAGCCTCTCGCGCAACGATGAACTGACGGTTGGCACGATAAAATTTGTTGTCGTTCAGCATACCCGACAGAGCCTCCAATGTATGTTCAATCGGATACCGCTCGCCCTTGTAGTCGAACGCCGACACCTTTTCGTTGGCTGTATAAAAGAATGCGATGTCATCGCTTGCGAGCGGTACGATTTTATCCCGCACATGCACGAGGAATATGTGTTTGTCCTGCCGTTGGCTGCGAGCCATCTCGTTTACTCGCGAGGCGTATTCGTGGCTGTCCGAAGCCGTCAGTACCCGCAATTTGTCCAAAGCCCTCTTTACGTCGGCTTCGGTAATGGGTTTGAGCAGATAGTCGATGCTGTTTACCTTGAATGCTTCGAGGGCATATTGGTCGTAGGCGGTTGTGAAGATGATGGGCGAGGTTATCTCGACGTTGTCGAATATTCGGAACGAATCGCCATCCGACAAATGTATGTCCATAAAGACCACATCGGGTGCAGGATTGTGCCTGAACCACTCAACGCTGTCCACAACGGTATCTATCGTATCTATAATCTCCGTGTGTTCGTCCACCTCGCGCAAAATCGCTGCAAGATTTTGCGCAGCCGCAGTCTCGTCTTCTATTATCAGTACCTTCATCGTCGTCTATTTTGAGGGTTTCACAAGCGGCAGCCACACGGCAAATCGCTTGTCGTCGTCCGTAATCTCTATGTCGCGCCCGACAATCAGTTTGTAACGGCTGCTCAAATTTTTCAATCCCGTACCCGTACCTATCTGCGCCTCCAACATAGGTCGGTGTTCGTTCTCCACCACAAGTCCGTCGTCGGCAGCATAGATTTTCACACGGAACGGATGTTTCGATGTTATGGCGTTGTGCTTAACGGCATTGCCTATCAGCGGTTGCAACGACAGAGCAGGCAGTTGCCAATTCATCAATTCGTCGCCTACATCTATGTCGAAAAATATCTTGTCGGCATATCTTATCTTGAACAGGTAGCAATACGCCCGTGCAAACTCCAATTCGTCCCGTATCGTTACCAACGTATTGCTGCCGTTCTGCGTAATGTATCGGAAGGTGTAGGAGAGTTGGTCGATATACTCCAATGCCTTGCGTTCGTCCTTCTCGCGTACCAGCATTGCGAGCGAGTTGAGCGAATTGAAAAAGAAGTGCGGATTTATCTGACTGACCAGCATATTGTAACGGGTGGTCAGATTTTCGTTTTTGAGTTGCTCGTTCTCCAACACCATCTGCTGCCGTTGCGATGTAAGCACATAAATCTGCGAATAGAGCAGCACGATGACCAACATGAACAGACACTTCATTATTACCACGAAATCGACGATATGCGGGCTCTGATAGACCAACACCGTCTCTCCCGAAAAGCGCAGCGTTACGGGAGCCAGAAAATATACGGCAACGGTAATAATCGTACACACCACTCCGCGTTCGACAAAGACCTTCCAATCGGCACGTCGGTTGCGCATGTTCATCACAAGCATCAACACGAACGACACGAGGAAATAGAACAATATCTGATACATAATCTCCGCCATGCGTGAGGCTGCACTATATACCGCTCCGTAATCGAACGGTTCGCCGTTGCGGTTGATGACTTTGGTCATTATCGGATGCGCACCATCGTAACGCGCTTGTTCGCCCGTCTCGACATCCAACATGTCGCCCGCTTTGAGATAGAGCCGTCTGACCGACCCTCTATCAACATATATACTGTCGCCGCTCTCGGTCAGTATATAACCGAAACCGTCCACGCTGAGCAACAATCTGCCCGATGCCTGTTCGACGAGGCTCGCTTCCTGCTTGATACCCCGTTCCTGCGCAGTACGGCGCGAATAGGTATCCTCCTGATTGACTACCAATAGCAGCAAATAGGAGAAATTCACCACCAAACTGATGATGGCAGCCACCAATATATAGGCGGTTATCGATGAGTTGCGATGGATATTCATGCGACAAATATTGTTGTGCAGCGGCTCTGCGCTACTCTTCGTACCACGAGGCGTAAAGTCTGTAATCGCGGGCTGTACGGGCGATTATCTCTTCGCGCTGCTCGGGCGTTACCTCTTTGACCTTCTTTGCCGGAACGCCCGCATATACCGAATTGGGCTCCAATTTGGCATTCGACAATACGAGTGCATTGGCTGCTATTATACAACCCGAAGCCACTACGGCATTGTCCAATATCGTCGCGCCCATGCCTATCAGACATTTGTCCTCGATGATTGCGCCGTGAATTGTGGCGTTGTGGCCTATCGATACGTCGTTGCCTATATGGGTTTGCGACGGATGCTTTGCGCCGTCGAAAATGGTGTGGATGACCGTACCGTCCTGAATGTTGGTACGGTCGCCGATGGTGATTGTGTTCACATCGCCCCGCAGCACGGTATTGTACCAAATCGAGCAGTCCCGACCTATCGTAACATCGCCCAACAATACCGCAGTTTCGGCTACGAAAGTTCCCTCGCCGACCTTCGGCGTGTGATTTCTTACAGTTTTGATATATGCCATGATGTTTGTGTGTTTTCGTGTTCGCTATGTTGATGTTGCCGACCGTCAATCATCGGTCTTTGCCTCCTGCCAATACTCCTCCAACTCGTCAAGCGGCACTTCGTTCATCATCTTGTCCTGCTCCGCCACCCGTCGTTCGACGTGTGCAAACCGACGCATGAATTTGCCGTTGGTGCGCTCCAAGGCATTTTCGGGGTCGATGCCGTAGAGCCGGCAGGCATTGACAAGCGCGAACAGCAAATCGCCGAATTCGCTCTCCAATCTCTCCTTGTCGCTGCCGTGCATCTCGGTCTCCACCTCCGTTATCTCCTCTTTGACCTTATCCCAAACGTCCTCTTTCTTCTGCCAATCGAAACCTGCGGCAGCAGCCTTTTCGCTCATTCGATAGGCCTTGACCATCGAAGGCAGACTTCTCGGCACTCCGCCCAATATACCGCTTTTGCGCGCTTTTTTGCGCAGTTTCAGTGCCTCCCAATTCTGTTTGACCTCTGCCGGCGTCGATGCAAGTACATCGCCATAGACGTGCGGATGTCGATAGATGAGTTTGTCGCAAACTCCGTTTGCCACGTCCGCAAAATCGAACGCGCCCTGCTCTTTGCCCAATTTGGAATAGAATATCACATGCAGCAACAAATCGCCCAACTCCTCGCGGATTCCCTCCATATTGTCGTCGGTTATGGCATCTACGAGTTCGAATGTCTCCTCTATCGTGGAGTTGCGCAATGTATGGAAAGTCTGTGTCCTGTCCCACGGACATTTTTCGCGGAGCGTATCCATAATCTCCAACAGCCGAGAGGTCGCTTCCAAATTTTTATCCATAATGAAATATCGGTGAATCGTTGCTACAAAGATACGATTTATTTATCTTTGTAACAATAAACACAGATTCGATGCGAACAAAACTTTTGATTTTTTTTCTGCTAGCCGTGTTGCAGACGGCCACAGTTTCCGCAATCATCCCCAATCCGTCCCGTTTTACGCATTGTTCAGGCGAATTTGTTATCGATGCCAATACGACGCTGTCGTGGGACGAGGAGTTGCGCGATGCGGCGATTTACCTGTTGGAGTATCTGCCTTTGCGCCATTTCGCGCAGACGGGCAATGGTACCAACTCCATCCGTTTGAGCATCGACTCCTCGTTGCCTGCCGAAGGCTGCGCACTGCGAATCGATACCGACCGCATAACACTCTCGGGTGGCTCCTACGGAGGCGTATTCAACGGCATACAGAGTCTGTTGCAACTGCTTCCGGCTCAAGTATATGCCAAATCGCTGCACCTGCCCGTGTCGGTGGGTTGTTGCGAGGCGGTCGATGCTCCGCGCTTCGATTATCGCGGTCTTTCGCTCGATGTGGCGCGCACTTGGATTCCTGCCGACCGCGTCAAGCGTTACATCGATTTGCTTGCCTGCCACAAAATCAACAAACTCCATTTCCATCTGACCGACGACGAGGGATGGCGCATCGAACTCAAATCGCATCCCGAGTTCGCACGCACGGGCGGATTCCGAGGTGGCGATTCGCCCGTTCATCCGCGTTATGCCAAATTCGACGAGAAGTGGGGTGGTTACTATACCCAACGCGAATTGCGCGACATAGTCGAATATGCCCGCATTCGCAACATCGAGGTAATCCCCGAGATTGACATGCCGGGACACAGCAAGGCATTGGGCGCAATACGCCACGATATTTTGTGCGATTTCGTTCCCGATACGGCACGCACCAACGGATTGGATATCCGCAACGTGTGGTGTGCCGCCAAAGAGAGCAATTACGCGCTAATCGACGACATTATCCGCGAAGTCAGCACGATATTTACATCCAAGTATATCCATATAGGCGGCGACGAGGTCGATATGTCGCAGTGGCGCAAATGTCCCGACTGCCAACGTCTCAAACGGGAGAAAGGGTTGAACAGCGAGAAGCAGATAGAGGATTATTTCATTGCCCGCGTTACGGCGATTTTGGCAAAATACGGCAAAGTGCCTGCCGTTTGGAACGAGGCTGTCGATGGCGGAACATTACCGAAAGCGACCCGTGTACACGGTTGGCAAAGCATCAAACATTGTCTGCGTGCAGTCGAAAAGGGCTATCCGACAATCGTTATGCCCGGTGCATATTTCTATTTCGACATGAAGCAGTCCGCCAACGAAGCGGGACACACTTGGGCTGCCATTTTCGATGCAAAAAAGGTCTTATCGTTCGATTTAGACCGCAACGGTTTTACCGAACGCCATCTTGCGAAGGTTGCAGGGTTGGAGGCGTCGTTTTTCAGCGAAATATATATCGAACATTCGCCCGAAAAGAGCGACTACCTCGACTACATGCTATTTCCGCGATTGTGCGCCTTTGCCGAAGTGGCATGGAGCAGCCGAAAACGGAATTGGGACGATTTCCATAGTTCACTTGTTACCGACCACTACGACCGCATGCAGGCAATGGGCATCGCCTTCCGTCTCTGCACCCCGAATGTAAAATATGCCGACGGCATGCTCTCTGCCTCGACCGACGATGGCGCGGTTATATACTACACCGACGAGCGCAACGGCAAACGGACGCGCTACACTGCTCCGTTTCCTTGCGATGCGCCCGAACACTTCGCTTTTTGCAGCGAGTACGGCTCTGCCGGCAGTTGCACGACAGGCAGCAAGGAGTACCTCCGCATGCTGACACCCCAGGTTACGGTTACATCATCGATGACATGTTCCGCCAAAAATCCTATCGAAAATGCGGCGACCTACTCCAATAAAATAGCCCGAACGACGCGGGCGGCACATGCGGGCGATTGGATTGCCTATTCATTCGCCGAGCCTATGTCGTGTCGCAAAATCGAGGTACAGACGGGACATATCCACTTGCGCCGCTGCCTCTTTTTGGCGGGTCATGTCGAAATTAGCGAGGATGGCAAAACGTTTGTCCGCGCCGCCGAACTTCACAACGGCGGAGCAGTAATATGCCCCGACAAGCCTTTGACGGCAATCCGAATCGTTGCCGACGGCAACAGCGATGCCGAAGATAACGTGGTTATCCAGTCGTTGAAAATAAAATAGAGGAATACGGCCAAAACAAAATCGGTGTAGAACAAATCGCTCTACACCGATTTTACGATAGTTGTTGCTTTATCGTATCTGTGCACCCGTCTGCTTCTCGAAAGCACTCTGCAAGGCCGCCATTACGCGCTCGATGGTCTTGTCGTTGAGCGTCTGGTTCTTGTCTTCGAGAATGAAACTCAAAGCATACGACTTCTTGCCCTCCGGCAATTTGTCGCCCTCGTAAACATCGAACAGAGCGACGCTCTTC
This sequence comes from uncultured Alistipes sp., assembly GCA_945494785.1. Classification (GTDB taxonomy): domain Bacteria; phylum Bacteroidota; class Bacteroidia; order Bacteroidales; family Rikenellaceae; genus Alistipes. The sequence continues at coordinate 39,769 of CALYVN010000001.1, read as the reverse complement.
AACAACTTGCGTTCAGTCGCGAATGCGATGTCGCGCAACTGCGAGAACGAAACCGACTTGTCGAGCAACAGAGCCAAATCGCGCTTGACTTCGGGATACTTCGACAACTCCTCGACCGTAATCTTGTGCTTGCGCGTTGCCTTCATCAACAAATCGAAGTCCACCTCTGCAAAGAATACCGATTGCTTCAAATCGAACTCTTTGCAAATCTTGGTATTGACTTGCCCCAACTGAATCAGTGGTTTATTATTGACATATATCTCGACGGCATCGCCGAACAGGTCGCTTGTCAGCGTTTCGCATTTCAGGGCGTATATATCCAAACCAAAGCGTTTCAGTATCAACTCGACAACGGCACGCAGCGTATAGAACGATGCCTGTTGTGCTTTGATATTCCACGATTGCGGGGTTGCCGTACCGGTTACGGCAATGCCCAAACGATAATTCTCGCTGTATGCAGCAAGCGGATTTTCAGGCTCGGCATTGGCTGCGTTATAGTAATAGCAGTTGCCGAACTCGTATGTCAGCAGGTCGCCGTTCCGACGGTTGGCATTGAGTTGTATGGCCTCCATCGTATTGAACAGCAACGTTTGACGCATAACGTTCAAATCTGCGCTGAGCGGATTGAGGATGCGCACGCAATTTTCTGCCTTATAGGTATTCGATTGGTCGTAATACGCCGATTTGGTCAGCGAGTTCGACATAATCTCCGTAAATCCGCGAGCGGTCAAGAAGTCGGCAACCATATTCGTAAGTCGCGTGCGGTCGGGTTTCGGCGCATACGACAGGGTAGAATTGACATGCGACGGAATCTCGACATTGTTGTAGCCGTAGATACGCAGAATATCCTCGACCAAATCGGCCTCACGTTGCACATCGACACGGTACGGAGGTACGGCAACCGACAAAATGCCGTCGTGTTCGCTCTCGATGCGCACCTCCAAAGCCTCCAAAATAGAATGTATTGTCTCGGTCGGTATCTCCTTGCCGATAAGTGCTTTGGCACGGGCAATCGAGAAATCGAAACGAAAATCCTCTGCCGGTTTCGGGCAGATATCGATTATGTCGCTTGCAATCTCGCCACCTGCCAACTCTTTGAATAGCAGTGCTGCACGTTTGAGTGCATAGACCTGAATGTTCGGGTCTATGCCTCGTTCGAAACGGAACGACGCATCGGTGTTCAAACCGAAGCGTTTTGCCGTTTTACGCACCGATACGGGGTTGAAATATGCACTTTCGAGGAAAACATCGGTGGTCGAATCGCTGACGCCCGATTCCAAACCGCCGAACACGCCGGCGAGACACATAGGTTTGGTAGCGGAGCAAATCATCAAATCGTCTTTGTTCAATTTGCGCTCCACGCCGTCCAACGTTACGAACGGAGTACCTTCGGCGCAGTTCTTTACAACGATTTTGCCTCCGTCAATCTTTGATGCATCGAAAGCATGCAACGGCTGACCCAACTCGAATAGGATGAAGTTGGTTATATCAACCAAATTGTTTTTCGGATTCAGACCTGCCGCACGCAGATAGTTCTGCATCCACTCGGGCGAAGGAGCTATTTTGCACCCCTTTATCGTAACGCCCGCATAGCGTGGACAAGCCGCACTGTTCTCGACCTCGACATCTATTTTAAGGTTGTGGCTATCGACCGCAAACGCCTCGACCGACGGCCATTTCAACGATACGTTGTGGCCTCGACTGCGCAGATAGGCTGCCAAATCGCGGGCAACTCCGATATGCGAAGCGGCATCGACGCGGTTGGGTGTCAGACCTATGCCTATCAGATAGTCGTCGGCGATATGGTAATACTCTTTGGCAGAAGTACCCACAACGGCATCGGCGGGCAATTCGATAATGCCCGCATGGTCGGTACCTATGCCGAGTTCGTCTTCGGCGCAGAGCATGCCGAGCGACTCGATGCCGCGTATTTTGCTGCGCTTGATTTTGAACTCCTCGTTACCGCCGTTAGGGTAGAGTACGCTGCCCACGGTGGCACACATCACTTTCAGTCCTGCCCGACAATTCGGCGCACCGCAAACGATTTGGAGCGGCTCGGCAGCACCGACATCGACAGTGGTGATGTGCAGATGGTCGGAATCGGGATGGTCGATGCAGGTCTTAACCTCGCCGACAACCACGCCTGCCAATCCTCCGCGTATGGTCTCGACCTTCTCAAACTCCTCGACTTCAAGACCTATGTCGGTCAAGATTGTCGCAATCTGTTCTGCCGATAAATCGGTATCCACATAGTTTTTCAACCAATTGAAAGAGATATTCATAACAGTATATTGTTTATTTTGTTGCCTTTTATATGATAATTAACTTGCAAAGTTACAAATTTTGCGCTAACAAGCAAAGCCGATGCGGGTAAAAAGTGGAACAGCCGACCGACAGAGACGCATTTTTGTCCCATTCCACGCATTCGGGCTCGTGCAGCATTCGCCATCTGCCCTCCCTCGACAAACCTGCCGCATGTATTGCAGGGCGACAAAATTTAGTATCTTTGCGCGGGAAAAGCGAAAAATTATGTGGGTTATTCCGGCATTTGTATCGGCGTTGTTGTTGGGATTCTACGACGTGGCAAAGAAGCGGGCATTGGCAGATAATGCAGTACTGCCGGTGTTGCTGCTTAACACTCTGTTTTCGAGCTTTATATTCCTGCCTGTCATAATTGCTTCGGCATTGGGTGCAGGGTGGCTCGACGACACTCCGTTCGCCATCGGTAAAGGCTCTTTGAACGACCATGTTTTGGTTATGGGCAAGGCGGTTTTGGTGTTGTCGTCGTGGATATTCGGTTACATAGGACTAAAACATCTGCCGCTGACCATCGCAGGACCGATAAACGCCACACGACCTGTCATGACCCTTGTGGGCGCAATGCTCATATTCGGCGAACGGCTGAACGGTTGGCAATGGGCAGGTGTCGTTTTCGCCATCTTTTCACTGTTTCTGTTGAGCCGTTCGAGCCGCAAAGAGGGTGTCGATTTCGCCCATAACAAGTGGATTTTGTGCATAGCTATTGCAGCCGTACTCGGTGCATGCAGCGGATTGTACGACCGCCATTTGATGCACTCTCTGCGACCGATGTTCGTTCAGGGTTGGTACACGCTGTATCAGGCGGTGCTGATGAGTGCGACGGTTGCCGTATTGTGGCTGCCAAAGCGGGGTGAAGAGAACAAGAAATTCCGTTGGTCATGGGCGATTCCGTTGATTTCCATATTCCTCTCCTGCGCCGATGTGGCATATCTCTACGCTTTGAGCAACCCCGATGCGATGATTTCGGTGGTGTCGATGATTCGTCGCTCCTCGGTGATTGTGTCGTTTTCGTGCGGAGCGATACTCTTCCACGAGAAAAATCTGCGAGCCAAAGCCGTCGATTTGGCACTAATATTTGTCGGCATGATATTCCTCTATATCGGCTCGCGGCAATAGCCGTTAGGCGGCTCGGTGCCGATGGGTGATTTTTGCGAAATTTTTACTATCTTCGCGCCGTTATGGAGAGAATCAGAAATTTTTGCATCATTGCACATATCGACCACGGCAAGTCCACGCTTGCCGACCGTCTGCTCGAAAAGACGCACACGCTGAATCAGCGCGAAATGCAGGCGCAGGTACTCGACGACATGGACTTGGAGCGCGAAAAGGGCATCACCATCAAGAGCCATGCAATTCAGATGGAGTATGTCGCCCACGACGGCAACCGCTATACGCTCAACCTTATCGACACCCCGGGACATGTCGATTTTTCGTACGAGGTCTCGCGGGCAATCGCCTCGTGCGAAGGTGCGCTGTTGGTGGTCGATGCCACGCAGGGCATTCAGGCACAGACGATATCCAACCTCTACCTTGCGCTCGACCACGACCTCGAAATCATCCCCGTACTGAACAAAATCGACATGGAATCGGCGATGGTCGATGAGGTCAAAGACCAAGTGGTCGATTTGCTCGGTTGCAAACACGAGGAGATTTTGTGCGCATCGGGCAAAACGGGCGAAGGAGTCGATGACATTTTGGAGGCCATCATTAGCCGCATCCCTGCACCGAAAGGCGACGAAAATGCGCCTTTGCAGGCATTGATATTCGATTCCGTATTCAATCCGTTCCGCGGCATCATAGCATATTTCCGCATCTTCAACGGCAAAATACACAAGGGCGAACTCGTCAAATTTTTCAACACGGGCAGCGAGTACGATGCCGACGAGATTGGTGTGCTGAAATTGAAACTATCGCCACGAGACGAGATTGCTGCAGGCGATGTCGGGTATATCTGCTCGGGCATCAAGAGTTCGAAGGATGTCAAGGTCGGCGATACGATTACGAGCGTTGCAACGCCTTGTACGGAGGCCATTGCGGGTTTCGAGGATGTAAAACCGATGGTGTTCGCCGGCGTCTATCCCGTCGAGGCAGACCAATACGAGGATTTGCGTGCGTCGCTCGAAAAATTGCAACTCAACGATGCTTCGCTTACCTTCGAGCCGGAGAGTTCGCTGGCACTCGGCTTCGGCTTCCGTTGCGGATTTCTCGGGCTGCTACACATGGAGATTATACAGGAGCGTCTATATCGCGAATTCGACATGGATGTAATTACGACCGTGCCGAACGTATCGTACCGCATCACTACGACAGCGGGCGATACGGTCGAGGTACACAATCCGTCGGGCTTGCCGGAGATAACCAAAATAGCCAAAATCGAAGAGCCGTACATCTTGGCGCAAATCATCACAAAGGCCGATTTTTTGGGCAACGTACTGAAATTGTGCATCGACAAGCGCGGAGTAATGCGCAATCAAACCTATATCACGACCGACCGCGTGGAGGTCAATTTCGAAATGCCACTGTCGGAGATAGTGTTCGATTTCTACGACAAACTCAAAAGCATATCGAAGGGATATGCCTCGTTCGATTACCACCGCACGGGCTACGAACAGAGCAAACTTGCTAAGTTGGACATATTGCTCAACGGCGAGCCTGTCGATGCACTTTCGTCGCTCATATATGCCGACCACGCCTACGATTTCGGGCGCAAGATGTGCGAAAAACTCAAAGAGTTGATACCGCGCCAGCAATTCGACATAGCGATTCAGGCTGCCATCGGCTCTAAAATCATCGCACGCGAGACAGTCAAGGCCGTGCGCAAGGATGTAACGGCCAAGTGTTACGGCGGCGATATTTCGCGGAAGCGCAAACTGCTCGAAAAGCAGAAGGCGGGCAAAAAGCGCATGCGCCAAATAGGGCAGGTACAGGTGCCGCAATCGGCATTCCTTGCCGTACTGAAAATGGACTAACAACAACTATCATAACAGATGAAAAGAACAATTATCGACCTGTTTGAGCGTTCGGTCGAACAATATGGAGACCGAACATTCCTGCTCGAAAAGACCAACAAGGTATTCGAGCCGACCACATATACCCAAACGAAAGAGCAGGCTTTGCGCGTAGGTGCAGGATTGGCTGCCATAGGCGTACAACCCAAACAGACCGTGTCGATTTTGGCAGAGGGCTGCAACAATTGGATTATTTCGGAACTCGGTCTGCTCTATGCCGGCGCAATCAGCGTACCTCTCTCCATCAAATTGGAGGAGGCCAACGACCTGCTGTTCCGGCTCAACCATGCGGAGGTAAATACGATTTTCGTGTCGAAATATCAGTTGCCCAAAATCCGCCGCATACGCGAGCAACTGCCTGCGCTCAAAACAATCATAGTCTTCGGCGATGCCGAGTTGCAGGAGGGCGAGATATCGCTCGATGCGCTCAAATGCAAGGGCGACGACTATCTGCAACAGCATCGCGACGAATTCCTTGCCATAGGCAGGGCAATTCAAAACGACAACTATGCCACCATTACCTATACATCGGGTACGACTGCCGATCCGAAGGGCGTGGTACTGACGCATCGCAACTATACGGCAAATGTCGAGCAGTCGCTTTCGCGCATCCAAATTCCACCGACATTCCGCACGCTTATCATTTTGCCTCTCGACCACTGCTTCGCCCACGTCGTCGGTTTCTATATAATGATTGCCTGCGGAGCATCGGTAGCGACGGTACAGGTCGGCAAAACGCCTATGGATACGTTGCGCAACATTCCGCTGAACATTCGCGAGGTCAAACCCGATTTTCTGTTGTCGGTGCCGGCTTTGGCAAAGAATTTCCGCAAGAACATCGAAGCGTCGATTCACGCCAAAGGCAAAACGACCGAACGCTTGTTCCGTTTGGCTTTGGCAACGGCATACGAATACAACCAAGACGGCTACCATAAGGGATGCGGTTGGCGTTTTGTGCTGAAACCGTTCGTTGCGCTGTTCGACAAGATACTCTTTTCGAAGGTGCGCCTTGCATTCGGCGGCAACCTGAAATTCTTTGTCGGTGGCGGTGCATTGCTCGATTCGGAGTTGCAGCGGTTTTTCTATGCCATAGGTATCCCGATGTATCAGGGATACGGTCTGTCGGAGGCTACACCCGTAATTTCGACCAATGCCAACCGTAAGAAAGAACACCGTTTCGGCTCGTCTGGCATACCGGTACAACCGCTCGAAATAAAAATTCTCGATGCCGACGGCAACGAAGTCCCGACCGAAGAGAAGGGCGAAATCGTCATCAAGGGCGAGAATGTCATGGCAGGATATTGGAAAAATCCCGCTGCGACAGCCGAGACTGTCAAAGACGGATGGCTGCACACGGGCGATATGGGCTATATGGCAAAAGACGGGTTTTTGTACGTACTCGGACGTTTCAAGAGCCTGCTTATTGCGAGCGATGGCGAGAAATACAGTCCTGAGGGCATGGAGGAGGCCATAGTGGACAAATCGCCGTACATCGACCAGATTATGATTTACAACAACCAAAGCCCATATACCATTGCCGTCATTGTTCCGAACAGAGAGGCACTGCGCGACAAACTCTCCGACTGCAAAGGCGACAAGGCGGAAGCGGCTGCCAAACTGATTGGCGGCGAGATAGACAAATATCGCACGGGCGGCGTATTCGCCAGCGAATTTCCCGACCGTTGGCTGCCGGTTGCATTTGCCATTGTGGACGAGCCGTTCTCGGAGAAAAACGGTTTGGTTAACAGTACGATGAAGGTGGTGCGCAACAAAGTGGAAGCCCATTTCAAAGAGAGAATCGATTACTGCTATACGCAAGAGGGCAAAAAACTACTCAATGAACGCAATATCGAATCATTGCGAAAATTGATAGGGTAGCGACAGACCGAAATTTTGTATGCCGGCACAAAAGAGACGGTCGCAAATTTGGTTGCAAAATTATTTTGCAATACCTTTGTAACGCTTTTGAACAAAGCCTCCCGATGCACATTCGTTGCAAGAGGCTTTGTTTCTGCGGGAGTAGCTCAGTGGTAGAGCATCGGCTTCCCAAGCCGAGGGTCGCGGGTTCGAACCCCGTTTCCCGCTCAAAGACAAATTTTCTCTCCCTTATTGCTTTTTTACTTTAATAATCTAAATTTACAATGAAACAGTCTGTTATCACAAAATGGATTATGGCAGTAAGGCCGAGAACATTGCCGGCATCTGTCTGTCCCGTCATTGCGGCAGGAGCCTATGGCTGGTATTTCGGGTCGTTCAATCTGCCGATTGTCGTTATTTGCCTGATATTTGCGCTGCTGGCTCAATCGGCTGCCAATATGGCCAACGACTACTTCGATTTCAAAAGCGGAGCGGACAACGACGACCGCGTCGGTCCTCGCCGCATGGTTGCATCGGGCGACATTGCACCGCAGCAGGTGCTTATGGCGACGATAGGCGTATTGACGGTTGCATGCGCCATAGGTTGCATATTGATATATCTGCGCGGTTGGGAGTTGTTGCCGATAGGCATCATAATCGCCCTGTTTGCCGTTGCATATTCGGCAGGACCATATCCGTTGGCATATCACGGATTGGGCGATATAGCAGTCGTACTCTTCTTCGGTTTTGCCGCCTTGGGATTGACCTATTATGTAATGGCGGGCAACGTCAATGGCTATGTATGGCTCGGCTGCTTGGCATTCGGTGGGTTGATTGAGAATATCTTGTTGGTAAATAACTATCGCGATGCGGACAACGATGCGCAGGTAGGTAAGAGGACAACGGTTGTAATGTTCGGTCGCCGTTGGGTAATACCTCTCTATTTTGCCCACGGAGTGATTGCCATTGCGTGTGTGGCTGCAATCGATTGGCGGCTTATCGTGTTCTTTGTGCCATATCTGCTACTGCATATAGCGACCACCCGCAAGATGACCCGACGCAGCGGAGCCGAACTCAATCCCGTACTCGGCGAAACTGCCCGCAATCTGCTGCTGTTCACCCTGACGCTCGTTGCAGGATTGGCAGTTCTGAAATAGAGACAACCTCTGTATAACGCAACACCCGACATCTTGGATGTCGGGTGTTGCATTTACCGTTGCAGCACTACCTATTCGCCATATATCTCGTTCAGCAGTCGTGCAAGGCGCAGACCGGCTGCAAGAAGACGCCGCTCTATGGTCGGCGTGTAATATGCCACATAACCGAACGAAACATCTGTTTTGGCAGGCGTATTTATATATATATCGGTCGCAATCTCGGCACTCTCCGTCAGCCAATCAATAGGCGCACCCTGTGCGATGCGCTCCTTATCCTCTGCAGGCGTATATTTGTCCAACTGCTGCTGCCACTCGGTATAACTCCATTTGTGGCAGAACTCGACGAGATTGGTATCCCAAATTGCATGGAGTTTGTATTCGCGCCCGAAGAACTTTATCATCACCTTGTTGCCTCCCAAATCGCTCAAATGCCCCGCGTGCATCGGTGCATGAATGTCGCCGACAAGATGAATCAGAAAGCGCAGATTTATCTCCTCCTGCTCGGGCGTAAGGCGACCGCTTTTGAGTTTGGTAACGATTTCGTCGATGGCCACGACCACATCGCCGTTCTCGTTTTTCTGCATGGTCTCGTAGGTGAAACCCTTGTCGATGTTGGCATAGTGCCAACTCTTGGTATAGCGATATTCGGGCGTGTGGCTGGCATTGTCCATCCAATTGGCATAATATACCAACGAATGGTTGCCCAACGCCTTTACCGCTTTGGAATAGGCAGCGGGTGTCAGATTGCACTCTGCTATGTATGCAATCACGTCGTGTCCCTTTTGTCCCCAACCGAAAGCGGTCAGGCACGAGCAGAGCAGACAGCCCAAAACAAGCGACTTTTTCATTGTGTTCCGTAGGTTTTATTGATTCATGGTTGCCAAAAACTCCTCATTGGTCGAAGTGAGATTCATCTGCTTTTGCAGGAACTCCATAGCCTCGACGGTCGTCATGTCCGACAGATACTTGCGCAATATCCATGTGCGGTTCATCACCTCCTTGGAGAGCAGCAAATCCTCGCGACGAGTACCCGATGCAATCACATCGACAGCAGGGTAGATGCGCTTGTTGGCAAGTTTGCGGTCGAGTTGCAACTCCATATTGCCGGTACCTTTGAACTCCTCGAATATGACCTCGTCCATCTTCGAACCCGTATCAATCAATGCGGTTGCTATGATGGTCAGCGAGCCTTTCTCCTCAGTATTGCGGGCTGCACCGAAGAAACGTTTCGGCTTGTGGAGTGCATTGGCATCCACACCGCCCGACAGCACCTTGCCCGATGCAGGTTGAACGGAGTTGTAGGCCCGTGCCAGACGGGTTATCGAATCCAACAAAATCACCACGTCGTGTCCGCATTCCACCATGCGCTTTGCCTTTTCGAGTACCATCTCCGCCACCTTCACATGGCGCGTTGCCTGCTCATCGAAGGTCGATGCAACCACTTCCGCCTTTACGTGGCGTGCCATTTCGGTAACCTCCTCCGGACGCTCGTCAATCAGCAACACAATCATATATACTTCGGGATGATTGTCGGCAATGGCATTGGCTATGCCCTGTAACAGCATCGTCTTACCCGTCTTCGGCTGTGCGACAATCAATGCACGCTGCCCCTTGCCGATTGGCGAGAACAAATCTACCACACGATTCGACAGCGTATTGTGGCCGTTGCCCGTCAGATTGAATTTTTCGCTCGGGAACAGAGGAGTCATAAACTCGAACTGAACGCGGTCGCGGATAAATTCGGGCTCCAAACCGTTTATCTCCGTAACCCTTACAAGCGGGAAATACTTTTCACCCTCTTTCGGCGGACGGATGACACCCCGCACGGTATCGCCCGATTTCAGACCGAACAGTTTGATTTGCGCAGGCGAAACATAGATGTCGTCCGGCGAATTTAGGTAGTTGTAATCTGCCGAACGCAGGAAACCATAGCCGTCCGGTATCAACTCCAATACGCCTTCTCCCACGACCTCTGCCGCAAAATCGTCTTTGGTGATAACCTTCTCCTCTACCGATTTCTCCTCTTTCGGCTCTACGGTAACGGTCTCGGATTGTTTGGCGGCAATATTATCGCCGTTCTCCGCCTTCGCAACCACAGCAGGTTCCTGCACGGGTGCGGGTGTTGCATTTTTAGGCTTGCGACCGCGACGCTTCGGCATTGCGACAGGCTCTGCCACACTTTCGGCAACGGAAGCCGTTTCTGCCGGTTGTTTCTCTGTCGCTGCCGCATCTGCCAATACGGTTTCGGTGCGTTGCTCTTGTTGAACAACGGGCGTACTCTCGCCACCGACTTTCACGCCGGCCATACGCGGACGACGGCCTCGTTTAGGACGCTCTGCAACCGGTGCAACATTCTCGGCTGCCTCTGTCGGGGTCGCCGTATCCGAGCCGGCCAATCGCGCTATAATCTCTTTTCGAGACAAATTCTTCTCTTGGATGCCGAACGCCTTTGCTATTTCGCGCAATTCGGCAACCGATTTGCCTTTCAGGGCATCTAAATCCTGCATATTCGATTGTTTGGTTGTATAATAATCTGATTATTGCCGACCGGAGTGTCGGCGGTATTAAGTCGTACTCGGAGCCGGGGTCGAACCGGCACGAACATTTCTGTTCACAGGATTTTAAGTCCGGCGTGTCTACCTATTCCACCATCCGAGCATCAGCACCATGCCTCATGGAGCAAATGCGGTGCAAATTTATGATTTTATATCGGATTCTCCAAATCGGGAATCGATATAATTCACTATTTCATCGACCTGCAAAGGGTCGAACCATCGTATCTCCGTATCGCGCCCGAACCATGTCATCTGGCGTTTGGCATATCGCCGCGAATTGCGTTTGATTAACTCCACCGCTTCATCGCGCGAAATTATGCCGTCGAAGCAATCGAACAACTCGCGGTAACCGACCGTATTCAGAGCATTGTTGTTGCGATATGGCAGCATAGCCCTTGCCTCCGCCTCCAAACCCTCTGTCATCATCGCATCGACACGGCGATTGATGCGATTGTACAACTCCTCGCGCGGACGCTCCACACCTATCTTTACAATATCAAAATCGCGCTGCGCCCTCTCGCCTTTGCGCATGGCGGAATAGGGCAAGCCCGTAGCGCGACAAACCTCGATGGCACGCAAAACGCGGGCGGGATTCGAGCGATCGACCTGCTCGTAGTATGCAGGGTCGCACTCCCGCAACTCCTCGGCCAAAGGAGCCAAACCACCTTCGGCATATTCGCGGGCTATCCGGTTGCGCAGTTGCTCATCGACCTCCGGTAAATCGTCCATTCCTTCACACAACGCCTTTATGTACAATCCCGACCCGCCGACAACGATAACCGTCGGATGTTCGACGAACAATTTATCCAACAGAGCCAAAGCCTGCTGTGCGAATGCACCACAATTGAAGGTTTGCGAGACGTCGTGCGAGGCAATAAAATGGTGTTCTGCCGATTGGAGTTGCTCAGGCGTCGGTTGCGCCGTACCGATGGCCATGCCGCGATAGATTTGTCGCGAATCGGCAGATATTATGGGCGCATCGTATCGACGAGCGAGCGTTATGCTCAAATCGGTTTTGCCGGAACCTGTCGGGCCGACAATTACGATAATGCGATGTCGTTTAGTATTCATCGTCGTAATTGTCGTCTCCATCGAAATCGTCGAAATCGCCCATCATCTCCTCGAAAATCGAGCCTTCGTCCGGATTGACGGCATCGGGGTCGTATTGGTCGGGTACAGGGGCATTCTCGAATGCCACACGCGGATATTCCAACGACGGCAGAGGTTGGTACGCATCGACAAATTCGAGATAATATGCGCGGTCGGAGAAGATGTCGAATTGGTAAATCAACCGTTTGCAATCGGCCACAATCAACTCTGCCAACGTAACGGTATCCATCGGTGCGGGTGCTTCGCCGTCGCCCGCAACATCTCCGCCCATATCCATCAGCGTATATTCACGCAGACGATTCCAACAATCGTCCGACACGAAAAACGACGTCATGCAATCGTCGTAACCGAGCGACCGGATAATGAAAGAGTGAAATTGCGAAAGCGTCATCTCCGGCAACACCTCGAAATCGCGAACGAAATTGTCGTTTTCGTCGCTGAGCATTCTGTATTTAAGAATCATGACAAATGGTTTTCTTGTACGACAAAGATATAAATAATATTTGAGGCGAAAGACAGCAGGTAAAATTTATAGGTCATTATTCCTGCTTTTTTGTATCTTTGTTGCGGTTTCAACAGATTGGCAACCGAGATGAGCAAACTTATATTTACTGCATTTATTGCAATCTGCACAACACTTTGTGCGGCAGGGCATTCGCTGACCGACAGCATTCTGAAAAGCGACATTGCCGCCATGCTCACGAGAATCGCCGAGCGCGAAGTCGGACGGTGTCCCGTATCGGTAGCGTCGGTATCGCTGCGTCGCAATACGGTCGAGATAACGACATCGATTACCATGTCCTACTATCCCGTGCGCGAGGATAATTTGCAGGCATTATACGATTCTGTGCGCACGCTGTTGCCGAAAGAGTACAGCAACCGCAAAATCGCAATCATCTCCGACAATCGTCCGCTCGACGAACTTATACCGCTGTGTTATCGCACCGCAACCCGCGAAAGGAGATTTACCAACTCGTCCGACGGTCGGCAGTTGGTACGCAGCGAATCGCGCCCGTATGCGATAACGCAAGGATTGAGCAATCGCCATATAGCATTGTGGCAGAGCCATGGCCGCTATTTCAACCAAAAAAAGAACGAATGGTGTTGGCAACGTTCGTTGCTTTGGCAAACGGTCGAGGATTTGTACACGCAGAGTTATGTACTGCCGTATCTCGTGCCGATGCTCGAAAATGCGGGAGCCACAGTACTATTGCCGCGCGAACGCGATTTTCAGAGTATCGAAATCATTGCCGACAACGACGAAGGTATCGACACCTGCTCCCGATATGCGGAGACCAACGGGACGCATGCTTGGAGCGATTATGGCCCAGGATTCGCCCACAAAAAGGCGGTATATCTCTCGGGCGAGAATCCTTTTGCCGACGGTACGAGCCGCATGGTCAAAACCGTGCGCGGCGAGATGCACAAAAGCACGGCACAATGGAGTGTCTCTATACCGCAAGAGGGTGAATATGCCGTATATGTCTCGTATCGTTCGCTACCTACAAGCAGCGACGATGCCCGCTATGCGGTAATCCATGCCGGCGGAACGAGCCGCTTCTGTGTCAATCAGCGCATAGGCGGAGGCACTTGGATATATCTCGGCACATTCCGATTCAAGGACAAGGCTGTCGTTACGCTGTCGAACATTTCGGACAAGGCAGGGCAAACCGTCTGCGCCGATGCCGTCAAGATAGGCGGAGGAGTGGGCAACATAGCCCGAACGGTGTGCGATTCGTTGCGAACAGAGGGCTGGGACTACCGACCTTGCACGAGCGGCATGCCGCGTTATTGCGAAGGCTCCCGCTATTGGTTGCAATGGGCGGGTTTCGACGGAAAGGTATATAATCCGAATCGCGATGCCGACGACTACAAGGACGACTATATGTCGCGGGGCGCATGGGTCAATGCTCTGATGGGTGGCAGCAAAAAATTGCCGAAAGAGAGTGGCTTGGGCATTCCGATAGATATGTCGCTGGCATTCCACACCGACGCCGGTATCACCGACAACGACAATACAATAGGAACGCTCGGCATCTTCTTCACCCGCTTCAACAAGGGCAAATTTACTGACAAAGTGAGCCGTTATCGTTCGCGCGATTTGACCGATGCGGTGATGTCGCAAATATGCAGCGATGTGCGCCGCACGTTCGATGCCGAATGGAGACGGCGCGGCATGTGGAATCGCTCCTATTTCGAGGCTCGCGTACCGTCTGTTCCCGCCATGCTGTTGGAATTGCTCTCGCATCAGAATTTGGCTGATATGCGATACGGCCACGACCCGAATTTCAAATTTACGGTTGCGCGGGCAATATACAAAGGCATATTGCGCCACTTGTCCGAGCAATACGGTACGGATTATGTCGTGGCACCTCTGCCCGTAGAGGAATTTGCCGCCAACATAATCGGCACAGACGAGGTCGCTCTCTCTTGGTCGCCCGTGTGCGATTCGTTGGAATCGACCGCAAACGCTACGGCATACAGACTATATACACGCATAGGCGACAACGGTTTCGACAACGGCATCGTGCTGCAAGATACGACCGTTGTGGTAAAACAGGAGGTCGGCAAAATATACTCCTACCGCGTTGCGGCAATCAATGCGGGAGGCGAGAGTTTTCCGAGCGAAACATTGGCTGCCTGCATCGTGCCGAATGACAAAGCAAAGGTTTTAATCGTAAACGGTTTCAATCGAGTGGCCGCTCCTGCAAGTGACGCATGCGGTTTTCACAACGATTTCGACAGCGGTTGCGCATATATGCGCGATGTGGCGTTTATCGGCGAGCAGCGCATATTCGACACCCTTCATCGTCGCGACAAAAACGAATTGCAGGCACTCGGAGCATCGTATTGTGACAGGGAAGGAGGTGTTGTCGGCGGCAACACTTTCGACTATCCGTATCTCTATGGCGTCAGCCTTGCCAAAGCGGGTTGTTCGTTTGCATCCGCAAGCCGCAAAGCGGTCGAAGCGGGTACTGTCGGCTTGTCGGAGTACGATGCCGTCAATCTGATACTCGGCAAACAGCGCACCACCGAAACGGGCAAAGGGCTGTCGGGTCTGCGTTATCGTTGTTTCACAAGAGAATTGCAACATGCCATTGCCGATTATGTCGATGGCGGTGGTGCGCTATTCGTTTCGGGAGCATATATCGGTTACGACCTGTTCAAAGGCAAGGGCAGCGACGCAACCGAGCGCGATTTTGCACGCAACACGCTCCATATCGATTTTGCGACAGAACGAGCCACACGCTCGGGACAAGCGACTACGGTATTGCGCAATGCGGCGCATCCTTTGACAGCCGGAGAGTACCGATTCTGCACCGACTACACGAGCGAATGTTATACCGTCAATTCGACCGACGCATTTTTGCCTGCGGGCGAAGGTGCATGCGCACTGATGCGTTATTCCGATACCGGCTTGCCGGCTGCAATAGGCTGGCGCGGAGCAGACAACGGCGCGACATTCGTCATGGGCTTCCCGTTCGAGACCATTACCGATGCCGAATCGCGCGATGTGTTGATGAACGACATAATGAAATTCTTGAAAACCAACAGACAATAAAACCTTACCTCAATGAAAAGATTGGTATTTTTGATTGCATCGCTGCTTGTCATGGCGAATGCGTATGCCGCAAACCGCAGCATAGAGATAATTCCCAAACCTGCATCGGTAAAGGTCGTTGCAGGCTCGTTCGTCATTACTGCCGACACTCCGATAGTCGTCGAAAGCGACGACTTGGCATCTGCCGCCGGCATCTTTGCCGAAGAGATGAAGACGTATGTTGGCAAATCGCTTACGATAACGAACGCAAACAGACGAAAAGCGATACGTCTTGCATTGTCGGCTTCGCTGAAAGAGGAAGAATACTCGCTGAATATCGGCAAATCGGGCATTGCAATCTCGGGAGGCTCGCCGAGAGCCGTATTCTATGGATTGCAGAGTCTGAAACAGTTGGTGGTTGCAGGGCAGCACATGGGCAAAGGGGTGAAATTGCCCGCTGTTGCAATTGACGACGAGCCGTTTTTCGGTTATCGCGGCGCAATGCTCGACGTGTGCCGCCATATCTTCTCGGTGGATGACATCAAAAAATATATCGACATACTCGCGCTGCACAAAATAAACCGATTCCATTGGCACCTGACCGACGACCAAGGTTGGCGAATCGAGATAAAGCGATACCCCGAACTCTCCCGAATAGGAGCCATGCGCAAAGAGACCATTATCGGCAGGTATCGACATTCGGCAGAGTACGACGGCAAACCTTACGGCGGCATATTCACGCAAGAGGAGGTGCGCGAAATCGTCAAATATGCAGCGGACAGATACATCGATGTCATCCCCGAGATTGAGATGCCCGGTCACGGTGTTGCCGCTTTATCGACCTATCCTTGGCTCGGATGTTCGGGCGGACCATACGAAGTACGCACGACGTGGGGCATAAGCGAGGAGGTATTTTGCGCGGGCAAGGAGAGTACGTTCGAGTTCTTGGAGAATGTTTTGGCGGAGGTCATCGAACTATTTCCATACGAGTACATACATATCGGCGGAGATGAATGCCCCAAAAAGGCTTGGAAGACATGTGCATTATGCCAAAAGCGAATCGCCGGCGAGGGTCTTAAAGACGAAGCGGAGTTGCAGAGTTACTTTATGGAGCGCATCGAACGATGGCTCAATGCACACGGTCGCCGGATAATAGGTTGGGATGAGATTTTGCAGGGAGGCATTACCAAAAGTGCGACCATAATGTCGTGGCGCGGTACAAAAGGCGGCATTGCGGCAGCCAAACTCGGCAACAAGGTCATAATGGCACCTAATTCGCACTGCTATATCGACTATTATCAGACATCCAACACCGCAGCCAACGGAGAACCGCTTGCCAACGGTCGCAAGCCCGTTACGGTAGCCAAACTCTATTCGCTCGACCCCTATGCGGGATTGAACGACGAGGAGCAGCGATACATAATGGGGGTTCAGGTCAATTTGTGGACTGAATACATAGCCGATTTCGACCATGTCCAGCACATGCTTCTGCCGCGTTTGGCTGCGCTTGCCGAAGTCGGTTGGTCTTACGACCGCAGGGATTACGACGATTTCAAAGCGCGTCTCGGAGCGTTGCGGAGAGTATATGACCGCAACGGCTACAAATATGCACCTTATATCTTCAACGGAATAGAATAACAATCATTAAACACACAGCGATATGTCATTGGAAAAAGAGATTTCAAAAGGCATCATGGATGCCATGAAAGCAAAAGACACCGTAAGACTCAGCGCATTGCGCAACATAAAGAAATTCATAATCGAGGCCAAAACGGCAGGTACCTCTGTCGATGAACTGCCGGATGCCGATGTAATCCGAATTATCTCCAAACTCGCCAAGCAGGGTACCGACTCGGCAGAATTGTACAAGTCGCAGAATCGGCAGGATTTGGCAGACGAGGAACTCGGTCAGGTAGCCGTCATGCAGGAGTATCTGCCCAAGCAGTTGAGCGATGCCGAATTGACCGAAGCGGTAAAGGCGATTATCGAACGGACGGGTGCGACATCGATGAAGGAGATGGGCAAAGTGATGGGTATCGCATCGAAGGAGTTGGCAGGCAAAGTCGAAGGCAAGGCTGTCGCCGACAAGGTTAAGCAGTTGCTTGCATAGACGATGAAACACATCTCGGCTCACTCGTTTCGCACGGCATCTATGCCGCTCGGGATGGTAATAGGAGCATTATTGTGTCGCCAAATTGCGGCATTCGACGCATGGAGCGGCCATATCGTAACGCCACTGCTTATCTTTTGCATGCTATTTTTCACCTTTTGTCGTGTCGATGTCCGCAAAATGCGATTGAGCATGATGCATTTGTGGTTGCTCGTTGCACAGATGATCGGCTCTATGGCGGTATATTTTTCGCTGCTCCCTGCCGGCGAAATCATCGCACAAGGCGCGATGATTTGCATCCTTGCACCTATCGCCATGGCTGCGGTAGTCATCGGCGGCATGCTCGGAGCCAATATCGAGACCATGGCCACGTACAGCCTCGTCTGCAACCTCGCAACGGCTCTGCTTGCTCCCGTGATAATATCCTTCACGGGCAACGGCGAATGTTCGATGTGGCAGATTTTGACAAAGGTCGCTCCGTTGCTGATTGCTCCGTTTATCGTCGGGCAATTATGCCGATTCGGTCTGCCACCTGTTGGTCGATGGATAGCCGAACACAGCCGCATATCTTTCTATTTGTGGCTTATTTCGCTTATCGTCATAGTCGGTCGAACGACTTCGTTCATTATCGACAGCGGCACCGAAAACAGCCGAACCGAAATTTGGCTTGCAGCAACGGCATTGGTTATCTGCATAGCACAATTTTCACTCGGTCGCTTCATCGGCTCACGCTATGGCGACACGGCGGCAGGCGGGCAATCGCTCGGACAAAAAAATACGGTATTGGCAGTGTGGATGGCACAATCGTTCCTGCATCCGCTGTCGAGCGTTGCTCCAACGGCATACATCGTTTGGCAGAATGTGGTCAATTCGTATCAAATCTGGAAGCATAAATAGACAACGGTCTCTTATTCCCAAACATTTATGGTTGTGTAAACGGCAACATTTTGCTACCTTTGCCGACGATTAAACGCGACCCATGAAAATCGGAGATATAGATTTCGGCAGCAGGGCAGTCTTTCTTGCACCAATGGAAGATGTAACCGACCCTTCGTTTCGCTATATGTGCAAGCGATTCGGAGCCGATATGGTATATACCGAATTCATATCATCCGACGGACTGATTCGGGACGCATGGAAATCGCGTACGAAACTCAACATTTTCGATTACGAGCGACCCGTCGGCATTCAAATCTACGGCAATCAAATCGAGCCGATGGTCGAGGCAGCACGCATCGCCGAGAGTGCCAATCCCGACATTATCGACATAAATTTCGGCTGTCCGATGAAAAAGATTGCAGGGCGTGGTGCAGGTTCGGGCATGATGCGCGATGTGCCGCTGATGGTCGCAATGACCGACCGCATAGTCAAAGCAGTCAATAAGCCCGTAACCGTCAAAACGCGCTTGGGTTGGGACGACGAGTCGAAAAACATCGAAGAGATTGCTTTGCGCCTGCAGGATGTCGGCATTGCCGCTTTGACAATCCACGGTCGCACACGGGCACAACTCTACCGCGGCGAGGCAGATTGGACGCTTATCGGCAAAGTAAAGAACAACCCAGCCATACATATTCCGATTGTCGGCAACGGCGACATCGATTCGGGCGTAAAGGCCAAAGAGATGTTCGACAGATATGGTGTGGATGCCGTCATGGTAGGTCGGGCGACCTATGGCCGGCCTTGGATATTCCGCGAGATAAAACACTATCTCTCCACCGGCGAAGTGCTGCCGCAACCTTCGGTAGCAGAGCGTGTCGCCATAGCAAAAGAACATCTTGCAAAATCGATAGAGATTAAGGGCGAAAGGGTCGGAGTGCTCGAAATGCGCCGTCATCTGTCCAACTATTTCAAAGGGTTGCCCAATTTCAAGGAGACCCGCATGAGACTTGTTACAACGGACAATCCCAACGAATTGCAAGAGGTTATCTCATCCATAGCCAAGCGTTGGGGCGATTTCGATGCTGCCGCCTGCATTCCGCCATCGCTTGCCCACGATATTTAGACAGCAACAGAGCGAAACCCGTGGATTTCGCTCTGTTTCGTAAAGAATCTTTGACAGAGATTACTTTTTCTCCGGCTTCGAGATACTTTCGCGCATCTGCGTATCGGCCATAATGTTCTTCATCTTGTAGTAGTCCATTATGCCGAGATTGCCGTTACGGAATGCCTCTGCCATTGCAAGCGGCACTTCTGCCTCTGCCAAAATCACTTTGGCGCGTGCATCCTGCGCTTTGGCCCTGTTCTCCTGTTCGAGTGCAACAGCCATTGCACGACGCTCTTCGGCTTTGGCCTGTGCAATATTCTTGTCGGCATCGGCTTGGTCCATTTGGAGTTGTGCGCCGATGTTCTTGCCTACATCGATGTCGGCGATGTCAATCGAGAGTATCTCGAATGCCGTACCTGCATCCAAGCCCTTTTCGAGTACCACACGCGAAATCGAATCGGGGTTTTCGAGTACGATTTTGTGCGTGGCAGCCGAGCCGATGGACGACACGATACCTTCGCCGACACGAGCCAAAACAGTCTCTTCGCCCGCACCTCCGACGAGTTGTTTGATGTTGGCACGTACTGTAACACGAGCCTTGGCTATAAGTTGAATACCGTCTTTGGCGACAGCGGCAACGGGAGGGGTGTTGATGACTTTCGGATTGACCGACATCTGCACTGCTTCAAACACATCGCGACCTGCGAGGTCGATGGCTGTTGCCATGTTGAAATCGAGCATGATGCTTGCCTTCTGTGCCGAGACGAGCGCGTGAACGACATTGCGCACATTGCCTCCTGCCAAATAGTGCGCCTCCAATTCGTTGGGATTGAGTTTCAGACCCGCTTTCGTACCCTCAATCATCGACGATACGATAACGGTAGGCGGCACCTTGCGCCAACGCATCAGCACGAGTTGCAGCAGCGAGATATGTACTCCCGAGACAAGTGCCGAGAACCACAATCCGACAGGAATAAAGTAGAAAATCAGCCAAACGGCAATCAGTCCCAAAACAGAGACCAATACGATAAGAATCGGTGCTTCCATAATTGTATAAGGTTTTAATGTTTGTTATCGATGAGTTGTGCCTTCAAGCGTGCTATAAAATTGTCAGACAGACATTTTTTCTCTATCAAAACAGGGATGAATTTGTCGATGTTTTGGTTGTATCTGTCGAGCCATTTGCCGATTTCGGCAGGATACTCGGTGATGAAATTCGGTGTCTGCGATACGTTCAGATACTCGTCCGGCAACATTTGGTAGGCGTCGTAATTGACGGCAAAGTCCTGTTTGAATTCCGGTGTCAGCACGACCAAACGGTTGAATATGCCCTGTTTGCCATAAAGGCAAGGTTGCGCCGCCATATCCGTCGCGTCGAACTCCAATTCCACGACACACTCCTTGTCGCAAGCCACGTCGCATGTCTTGACGATTGGAGCAAGCGTATAACCGTCGTAGGTCCATTCGCCTGCCTTTGCATAACGGGCATAGGCAATCGGCGTACCATCGATTTTGACGCTCTTTGGCGGATAGCATGCAGGGAAACGCAATTCGTAGTTGCGCGATGCGGGAGCATTGTCGTAGGAGCCTTGACGCGGAGCAATAACAACCCGAACGGTATTGCCGTCGGTGGTTTTCGCAATTGACGTCGTGGCATATTTGTCGGCGTACTCTTTGGATATACCGTCGTCCTCATAGAGCGACAACGAGCCGTCGGCACCAGGAATAAATGTCAGAACAAGCGTATGGCAAGTCTCTTGTAGATTTTGGACGCTCGACGGGTTCATCGGAATAATCGCGCCCGCCTTGGCGTAATAAGGATTTTCGGCAAGGGTATAGTTGCGAGTAATAGTTGTGCCGCCCTCAATCATCTCTCCCGTTGCGCAATCGTACCATTGGCCTTCGGGCAACCACACCTTGCGCGATGCAAGCCCCGTAACCTTATCGACAGGCGCGGTTATGGCTGTAATCAGCAAATCGTCGCCGAACATATATTGCTCTTTGGCTTCGTATGCATCGTTCTGCTCGGGATAATAGTAGTACATCGGACGGCACATCGACACACCCGTATCGTAGGTCTGTCGTGCGGCGTTGTAGATGTAAGGAGCAAGCGTATAGCGCAGACGAATGGCATCGCGCATATAGAACATGTGGTCGGGGAATTGCCAAACCCTGCGTTCTATGCTGCGGTCTTTGGTGCAATGGGTCTTGAATATCGGAGTAAAGACTGCATATTGCAACCAACGAGTATAGAGTTCCGGCTCGGTATGTTTGCCTCGTTCGCCCTTGCGATTCATGTGGCCGCCTATGTCGTGTCCCCAATAGCCGTAACCTACATTCGAAGCAGTCGCTGTAAACCAAGGCAGAAATCCGAGAGTCTCCCACGAGATATAGGTATCGCCCGAGAAGCCGACCTGATAACGATGCGAGCCTAGTCCGCCCCAACGATGATGGAGAATAGGACGGTTGTTGCCGGATTGTTCCATGTGGCGGATAAAGGTGTGGTTAAGCCAGAAAGTATTGCTCAAACCTTTGGTATATTTGCTCTGTTTCCACTGCTGCCAATCGAGCCACCAGAAATCGACGCCATCGCGCTCCATAGGGGCAAGGACGGTATCGAAGTAGGCATCCGCCCACTTCTGTTCGTCGATACGGAAAGGCACGCTTTTGCCCGTCTCCGTCCAACCGTACGCCTTGACAAAGTCGGCATAAGGTTTCTCGTAAGGCTGAATGCCGGAAGCAGGGTGAAGGTTGAGCGATGTTTTGATATGGTTGTCGTGACACCATGTCATCAGATTCTTCGGCGAAGGGAAGAGTTGCTCCTTCCAAGTGTAACCCGTCCAGCCGATACGCTCGCCGTATTCGTCCTTGGCAGGCTTCTCGCGGCGAAGTCCCCATGTATCGTGCCAATCCATGTCGATTATAAGCACGTCAAGCGGAATATCCATGCTGCGCATCTGCGAAACCAAATCGCGCAGTTCGTTGTCGGAATACTGCCAAAAACGGCTCCACCAATAACCGAACGCATATTTAGGCGGCAACGGTATGCGGCCTGCCACAGCGACATAATCGCGCAGAGCCTGCCGATAATCGTGGCCGTAAGCGAACAGATAGAGGTCTTGGCGGTTGCCCGACGGACGGCATTCGACCCATTCGCCCCAATGAGAATCGGTTTTGGTCAGGACATGGCGCGACGAATCATCGACCACGCTCCAACCGCCACGCGACAGAATACCGGGTTCAATCGGGTCTTTTTTATTCAGATTCCAACCATCGGCCTTGTCTAGCGTGCGCGTAGTACCCATCAGATTCAACGAATCCTTATCGCCATAATGCCAAACGACCTTCTTGCCGTTAAGCATAAACTCGGCTCGCAGATTATCAGGTGCAAAGCAACCCTTTTTGTTATAGGTCAAAGTAACGGCCGAAGTCTTGATTACAATGCGGGAACGGTTGTTGCTGACCTTGAACGGCACGGTCGGCATCAAACGGTTTACGAAAGTAAGAGTGGCTCGGTCTTCGAACACGCCGTCTTCGCTCCACTCCATGCGGATAAGTTGCGGCGTCAATACCGTAAAGCGTACATTGCCGTCGATTATAGTCATCGAAGCATCGGCTTTCGGCTCGTTCTGCACAGGTGCTGCACCGACTGCCACAGCAGACAGCACCAACAACAGTACACTCAAACTTTTTCTTACAAAATTCATAGGTTCAGGTTTTAAGGTTGATAACTATTTATTCCGCTCTCTTGACGATAACCGAAAAGTTGTCGAAACCGACAACCTCCACCGTCTGCTTTTGGTCGATATAGACATCTGCCGACTTGGCTTCGTACACTTTGCCGGCAATCTCTACTTTACCCATGGGCGAGAGGCGCGATACTGACACGCCGCGTGTGCCTATCGCAATCTCTTTCTCGGGCAGACAGTTGCTCGTGGAGTCAATCTCCTGTTGCAACGACAGACGCCGCCATGTCTTGGCTCGTAACGACAATACGGTGGCAATCAACGACAACACGAGTACGACGACCAGCGTTACGATGCCCGGCATTGTTCCGAAATCGACGAAAGCGATGTAAATTGCACTGCCATAGCAGACCAATGCCAATATGGCACCCACCGAAACACCGGGGAGCAACAGCAGTTCCGCAACCAGAAACAGCAGACCGAGCAGGACTAAAAGAATAATGTAGAACATAATCGATATAATGTTTTAAGGTTATTTGCATTTGACGACTGTGACATTTACGGCCTCTTTGGTTGCCGCAATGGTCGCTGCCATATCTTCGGCTTCCGCTTTGTCGGCAAACTGCCCGACAACGAATATCGCACCCGCCTTTGAGAATGACGCATCGGATTTGCGGGCGAGGATGGCGGCTTTGACGGCTTCCGGCATGGTAGTCGTACCCGATATCTCTATATTGTATTTTTCGATATGTTCGGCAGCCCATTTAGCAGGGTCGGAAACATATTCGCCATCGACCCACATTACCACCACAGGGTCGCGGAATCCTATCCGTTTCAGATATTTTACGCCTTCGTTAGCCTCCTGCTCCGTGCGGAATCCTCCCACGAAATAGGCCTTCAAACCATTGTTGTAGGCATCGGAATAGGAGAGCGGCGTAATACCCCGCCAAGCCGACATATTGGGAGTCATGCGGAATATGCCTATGCGGATACGGTAGATGGTGCCATGCTCGTAAACTTTGGTACGCGGTATCGGATTTTTGGCATTGTACAACGACGGACGCACAACCTTCAAAGGCTCATACTCTATGAAATACCGTTTCGGCAAATTTATGACAGGCAGCAGGAAGTCGGCTTGGCGCAAAGCAGAGCCGACCGCTGCAAGCGAATCTTTGGCCTTGCGCAAATCGAGCGATGCGGCAATTTTGGTTTCATAGTCGACCAAGCAGCGTTTTTGATGATAGTACTGCACCAGCGCATCCGACGAATAACCGCCCGAATTTTGACCGATATTTTTCGCTGCATCGGCAGCAATCTGTTCGGAATATGCCAGCAAATCGTCATGCCCGCTTTTTTCCATCAAAAGGTTGTAGCAGTAGAGTTTGTTGTCGTATATCTGCGGCCATGCGTCTCCAATCGCACGTCCGACGGCATCCGCTTCGGTACGCAGTTGCACAAAGCGGGTCATCAGGCTGTCGGCCACCTGCTCCGCATCGGTCTGCATATATTCTCCATGCAGCGATGACATGGTTTTATACAGACCGATATATTTTGCGACATTGCTTGCAACCCTCCGTTCGGCAGATTGAGCCGTCTGCAACGCCTTGTAATCTTCAGCAGGGAGGTTGCGAACAAAAAATCCGTTCGACACCAAATCGGCAACAGCCCCGTCTGTCGATACGGCAACATTCGCCGTATCTGCATCCGATTCGGCATCGGGTTGTAATACGACGATAGCGGCCCCGTTCTTTTGTTCGTACTCGGCAACAGCAGCGACAATACGGTCGTATTGCGCTTTCGCCGCATAGGATTCTTTTTCGAGTGCCACTATACGACTGCCTATGACATCGCGGTCGGAGGCATTCGACAGATATTTTTCGCGCAAATCGGCCATGGCGATTGCGAGCGAATCGCGCCGCATGGCAGCCTGTTCCATCTTGCGCACCAACGCCCGATACTCCTCGCCGGCGTTTTGCGCCGATACGGTCGCGGTTGCCAAAAGCAACGTTGCCAATAAGATATGTTTTATCGCCACCATTTTATAAAGAGTAACTGAATGAATCCGAATATCTCCAAACGTCCCATAAGCATCAGCAGCGTATCCTGCAATTTCAACACCGCCGGCAACTGCGAATAGGTATCGAGCGAGCCGACCTCGCCAAACCCAGGACCGACATTACCGATACATGCCGCTGCCGAAGAAAATGCGGTCATCATATCCAAGCCGAACATGGTATTGAACAGCGTACCTATCAACATAAAGCAGAGATAGGAGACTATAAACACCATCACCGCATCGAGTTGCGACTCCTCCTGCACTATGCCGTCAACACGGATTCTGACTACTGCGTTGGGATGCCGTTGCAGCCGCAGACGGGCAAAGAAGACCTTGACAAACAACAACAGGCGGTCTATCTTCAATCCGCCCGAAGTCGAGCCTGCGCATGCGCATACAATCGAAGCGACAATGAGTATCATGATTGCAAACGGCGTCCACAGATTGGTGTCCGTAGTGGCGAATCCCGTTGTCGAAATAATGGATACGAACTGAAATACCGATTCGCGCACCGCCTGACCGAATGTAGGGTACAGACCGGCAAGATATATACTCAAAGCGATGGAAAGCGCACCTATCGCAATCACTATTCCGTAGGTACGGACGACCTCCGACCTGAACATATTGTTTGCCTTGCGGGTAAAGGTGGCATAGATAAGACCGAAATGGATACTTGCCAACAACATCGCCACAATCAAAATAATCTCAATAATCGGATTGTCGAAATAGCCGATGCTTGCATTTTTGGTACTGAATCCGCCCGTCGCACATGCCGACATGGCATGGTTGAGCGCATCGAACCAGCGCATACCCGCAACCCGTAACAGCACGGTGGTCAAAAGCGTAAGACCGACATAGACCATCAGCAGGATACGGACGATGATTTGCGTACGATAGCGATAGTTGTCCTTGGCCAACGACGACAACTCGACACTCGACAATGCCATTTTGTTCGTTCCCATCGACGGCAAAATAACCAACGCGAACATCACAACACCCGCGCCGCCAATCCAACAGGTGGACGAACGCCAAAACAGCAAACCCTGCGGCAGAGCCTCGACGTTGTCCAATATGGTGGCACCCGTAGTGGTAAAGCCCGACACACTCTCGAACCAAGCATCGATAAGCGAGAACTCTCCGCCCCAAATCAAATATGGGAACATACCGACAACACACGCCAATATCCACGACCCGACGACAATCGAGAAACCCTCTTTGTTGCTGATGGTCTCCGCCTTCTGTACGAACAGCATCGGAAATGCGCCCAACAACAGTGTCAATAACGACGAGAGCAACAGCGGGTAGTAGCCGGAATCGTTGTCCATATAGGATATGCCCGCAGCAACCGCCATAAAGGCAGCCACGCAGAGCATTACCGTTCCGATATATCTTAATATGACACTGAACCGCATAGTCGAAGGGGTCGTTTATTGCTTGGTTTGCTTGGAAATGTTCACAAGAGTATCTATGTTGTCGTGGAGTTCTTTCAACTCATCGAGCAGTTCGGCTTTGACGCGGAATGGTAGTTTGAAGGTCAAATAATTACTCAAAGCCGTATTGATGCGCACAATCGGACGGACGCAATATACATTGACGAAGTAGAAGAACATCAGCACGATTGCAATCATCACAAGCAGCGAGATGAATACGGGTGTTACCGACCGATAGGCATTGCGGTTGAGTTGTGCGGCACGCGGAGCAAGCGAGGAGTGGGTGAGTTGCATAAAGTGTTTTATCTGTCCCAACAGGCGCGTATAGACAGTTTGATATTTGGTTTCGTACCATATTTTGCCCGTTACCGAACCCTCTGCCAATGCAAAGTCGTCGGCAATCGACGGTTCTGCCGATTTGGCATTCGACTCTGCCGCAGCCGGCACAAGATATGCGTCGGACAACGTGCGCAACTCTTTGACTGTTATTGCGAGCGAGTCGAGACATTCGGCGTTGAACGATTCGCTGCGAGCCGATGCAATGCGCTCCTCCAAGGCATTGAGCGAACTGCGGCACAACGAGTCGTAAGCGTGGTCGTTAAAGATTGCCATATTGATAATGGCTCGCGAGTGGTCGTGAGCCGAATTGAGCATATCTTTTGCAAGTTCCATATTCCGTTTGCCTGTGGAGAGGATGTTTTCGGTATCGTTGCTGAGGTTGCTCAATTCGAACAACGAAATCATGCCCGAAACAAACAGCAACGCCACAATACTCATAAATCCTATCGCGACACGTTTATTTATGCCTTTCATACTTATATAAATAAAATATTATTTTCGCAAAAATAACAAAAATAGATGACTTATTCAATAATCCGCCCGCAAATATTGCTCGATGGCTCGATGCCGGCCAATTCGACCGGCACAATCCGATTGACCAGCGCGCGCCGATAAGGCACTTTCACCTTGATATAGTTGCCCGTAAATCCCGACATCATACCGCCGCGCACGGTACTTTCGAAGAGTACATCAGCAGTGGTGCCGACATACTTTTTGCAGAAATCATAGTGCAAACGGCCGCACAATCTTTCCAATTCGGCAACACGCTCCGTAGCGACCGAAGCCTGCACTTTGCCCGCAAAATCGACGGCAGGAGTGTTGGCTCGCTCCGAGAACGGAAATACATGCAGAAAAGCCGGCGCGATACCCTCCAAAAAGTCGTAACTTCTGCGAAACTCCTCGTCGGTCTCCCCGGGAAAACCGACTATGACATCTATGCCGATAAAGGCATCGGGCATAGCACTGCGAACGGCAGCAATACGCTCCGCGAATTTGGCTGTCGTGTAACGACGACGCATCGATGCAAGTATCTTGTCCGACCCGCACTGCAACGGGATATGAAAGTGATGTTGAAATTTATGTGATAATGCGCAAAATTCTATTATTTCATCGGTTAGCAAATTGGGTTCTATCGATGATATGCGGTAACGCTCTATGCCATCGACCTTATCCAACGCTTTAAGCAGGTCGATGAACTTTTCGCCTGTCGTCCGTCCGAAATCGCCCGTATTGACACCCGTAATCACTATCTCTTTTTGACCGTTTGCCGCGATGCGCTGCGCCAAAGGAATGATGTCGGATATGGGAATGTTGCGACTTGCCCCGCGTGCATTGTGAATCGTACAATACGAGCAGCAGTAGTCGCAACCATCCTGCACCTTCAAAAATGCGCGTGTACGGTCGCCGCCGGAGAAGGAGGCAAAAAAGTCGGTTATCTCGTCCGTTTCGCAGGAGTAGATGTGCGTGCGTCCGCGCTCCGACAGTTCAACCACCCGTTTATATGTGTCGCCTTTGCTATTGTTGCCCAGAACTATATCGACGCCATCTATATCCGCAATCTCCGTCGGTTTGAGTTGGGCATAGCACCCTGTTACTGCAATAATCGCATTCGGATTGCGACGATGCAGTTTGCGGATTATATTGCGGCATTTTTTGTCGGCGTGTTCCGTAACGGAGCAACTGTTGATGATACATATATCGGCCTCTTCATCGGGAGCGACTCGCACAAAACCGCCCTCCTCGAATTGACGGGCAATGGTGGAAGTCTCCGAGAAATTCAGTTTGCAACCCAATGTATGGAAATTAACTCTGCGCGGCATATTCTCAATCCGGATTTATTGTGCGAATATATACAAAAAGTGGCGCAAATCGGTCTGTTTCCAATAAAAAAGTGTAATTTTACACGCTTAAAAATTGCAACGGATGGATTTCATAGGCGATATTTTTCAATACAACTATTTACGAAACGCCATAATTGCCTGTCTGCTGTCGGGCATAACGTGCGGCATAATCGGGACATATACGGTTGCCCGCCGTACGGTGTTTTTGAGCGGAGGCATCACACACGCTTCATTCGGCGGCTTGGGAATAGCCTTTTATGCCGGCATCAATCCGATATTGGGTGCAATGGTGTTTGCCGTTGCATCGGCACTCGGCATCGAGTATGTCGGTTCGCGCGGCAAGATACGCGAAGATTCCGCCATAGGCTTGATTTGGGGAGTGGGTATGGCTGTCGGTGCGCTGTTTATGAGTCTGCGACCCGGTTATACATCGGGCGATTTGTCGAGTTTTCTCTTCGGCAACATCATCACCGTAACCGATTCCGACGTAATCGCATTGGCAGTAACTACCGCCGTTTTGCTCATAATGACAATGTTGTGGCTGCGACAGATAATGTATGTGGCATTCGACCGCAATTTCGCACAGGCCGCCGGCATACACACAAAAATAGTTTCGTACGCCATGTCGGTCGTAACGGCAATTACCATAGTGTTGTCGATAAGGGTTATGGGGATAGTTTTGCTGATTTCGTTGTTTACCATGCCAGTCGTGTGTGTAAATTTCTTTTCCAAATCCTACAAAACAATCGCATTATGGTCTGCCGTGGTAGCCATTGCGGCGAGTCTTATTGGCATAGTATTGAGTTATTATATCGAAATTCCGTCGGGTCCCGCCATAATATTCGTCCTTACTTTTGCGCTTATTATTGCAAAACCCCTATCTTTGCACACGGTTAAATCGGCTCGGCGTTAATGAAGACCATATACAAACTCGTTCTCAAAGCCTATCTGGGTCCTATGTTCATGACCTTCTTCATCGTACTCTTCGTACTGATGATGAATTTCGTGTGGCGATATATCGACGAATTGGTCGGCAAAGGTCTCGACGCAGGTGTCATAATCGAATTGATTATGTACGCTACCGCAAATATGATTCCGATGGGATTGCCGTTGGCCATATTGCTCGCTACGATTATGACTATGGGCAATTTGGGCGAAAATTACGAATTGCTGGCGATGAAATCGGCCGGCATGTCGTTGCCGAAAATAATGAAGCCGCTGACAATCGTCGTCGGCATCATCGCCATAGGCAGTTTCTTTGTGGTCAATAACCTCGTGCCTTATGCCAACAAAAAGATGTTGAGCATAATTTACGACATCCGTCAGCAAAATCAGGCATTGGAGTTCCAAGACGGTCTGTTCTTCAACGGCATAGACAATATGAGTATCCGCGTCGAAAAGCAGGAGCCCGAGACCAAATTGCTACGCAAAATACTGATTTACGACAACCGCGCCTATAACGGCAACATGACCACGACCATTGCCGATTCGGGATATATCCGGCTTACGGACGATAAGAAATATCTGATGGTAACGCTCTACAACGGAGAGACCTACGAGCAGACGCGCAACAACCAATGGTACACCGCCAATACGTTGCGACATCATAAATTCGAGCGTCAGGAGGGCAAAATTCCGATGTCGGGATTCGATTTCGAGCGCACCGACGAGAATCTGTTCAGCAACAACAGCCAAACCAAAAACATCAACGAGTTGCAACAGGCCATAGACTCGTTGGACAGAATGGTCGGCAATATAACCACGACGGCATACAGCCCGCTTTTGCGCGAACAGATTTTCGAAAAAGACCCCGATGCCGTATCTCCGCCCGATTCCGTCAAAATCG
This sequence comes from uncultured Alistipes sp., assembly GCA_945494785.1. Lineage (GTDB taxonomy): Bacteria > Bacteroidota > Bacteroidia > Bacteroidales > Rikenellaceae > Alistipes. The sequence continues at coordinate 8,930 of CALYVN010000001.1, read as the reverse complement.
ACCGCTCCGCAAAACACATATCGGCCAATCTGTTGGATTCGGTGACCAAAGCCGATGTCCGTACACGCAACAAAATATGGAGCAAGGCGAGACAGTCGGCAAAAAATTCGCGCAACATGTTCTCTTTCGACGAATCGACATCGAAAGAGGCTCTCAACCAATTATACCGAAGCAAAAACGAGTGGCACCGCAAATTGGCATTGCCGGTATCCATCATGATATTCTTCTTGGTTGGTGCACCGCTCGGCGCAATCATCCGCAAAGGCGGATTGGGAATGCCTATCGTAATATCGGTCATATTCTTCGTAATCTACTATATCATCAGCATATCGGGCGAAAAACTCGCCAAAGAGGGAACTTGGGATTCGCTGCTCGGAATGTGGATTTCATCCATCATTCTGGCACCGATAGCGGTCTATTTGACATATAAGGCGACCAACGACTCGGCACTGCTCGACATAGACTGGTATATAGGCAGATACAAACATTACAAAGAGGTTTTGCTCGCCCGCATGCCCGAGAAATGGCGTGCGAAATTGGAACGCAAGCCTGCAATATTCGAAAAGCACAAATAGTTATGAATGCCAAGAATCTCCGCATAGTATTTATGGGTACGCCGGAGTTTGCCGTACCGTCGCTCAAAGCACTTGTTGCCAACGGCTATAATGTCGTAGGCGTGGTTACTGCGCCCGACCGCCCTGCGGGACGAGGATTGAAAACACAGGAGAGTGCGGTAAAAACGGCTGCCCGCGAGGCAGGCATAGCGACCATTCTGCAACCGGAGAAGTTGAAAGACGAGGCTTTCGTAGAGGCGATGCGCGATTTGCGCCCCGACTTGGGCATAGTTATCGCATTCCGCATGCTGCCCGAAATAATATGGGCGATGCCTCGTTTCGGCACATTCAATCTGCACGCCTCGCTATTGCCTCAATACCGCGGTGCCGCGCCAATAAATTGGGCTGTAATCAACGGCGAAACCGAAACGGGCGTTACGACCTTTCTGCTCAACCACGAGATAGACAAAGGTGCCATTATAGGACAAATGCGCGTCAGTATCGAAGATAACGACACCGTCGGCACTCTGTACGACAAATTGATGACCATCGGTACATCGTTGGTCGTGGAGAGCGTCGAAAAGATTGCAGCAGGCGACATCCAACCGATTGAACAACCGCAATCCGACAGCAATCTGCACCCTGCGCCCAAAATTTTCAAAGATGATTGCATCGTCGATTGGAGCAAATCCGGACGCGATATTATCAATTTCATTCGCGGTCTGTCGCCATATCCCGCAGCATGGACGCGATTGTATAAAGATGGCGCAGAGGTCGGCTCTGCCAAAATTTTCTCCGCACACTTCGAGCCGATGCAAAACGCCGGTACAATAGGCAGCATCCACACGAACGGTAACTCCGTATTGGCGGTTGCATGTGCCGACGGCAGGGTAGTTATAGAGGAGATTCAAATGGCGGGCAAACGCCGCATGACGGCACACGATTTGCTGCTCGGATTCCGCAATGCCAAAGATTTTTCGCTCCGATAGCCGCATCCAACACGACATACAGCAACATTTTTAGTGACAGACTCTTGTCAAGGGTAGCCTGTCGCTAAAAATTGTTAATAAATATATCAAATTTTTGCCGAGATATTCTTTGCTTTTTGTTGTCATTCTTGCTATCTTTGCGATTGGTATAGAGTGGACTTAATGCCTGTACCCGACTCACGGTTTCTGCCACGGATGCGTGGTATGGCCGAATATCGGATGCGTATGGTTGCATAGCGATAGAGTTTTTTTTGTGCTGCGGGGCATTTTTCAATGGTGCAACGAGAGAGGGGAAGGTATGCGATTTTCGAAGTTTTCTTATGGTCGGTAACGATTGCGACAAACTGCATTGGTACGCCTACAAAATCTATCACAACAAGATGCAAGATTTTAAGGCGTTGGTCTCCTCGAACGGTTTCGAATACTATACACCGATGCGCAATGTCTCGAACAAAGGCCGCTACGAGATAGATGAAAAGCCCAAACAAGTACCTGTCATTCCGTCGTTGATATTCATCAGGGCAACCGAAGCATTCGTACAGAGCGTCCGCAAAAATCCGACAAGCCATGCCGGAGTCTATTGCCAACCCGGCACCTCCGAGCCGGCGATTATCCGCGACAGCGATATGGAGACCTTCATATTCGTAACCACACGGAAATTGCAGACGATGGAGGCGATAGCGACCGATTTCGCAAAGGGAGACAGAGTCCGCATAACCGACGGCATCCTAAAAGGCGCAGAGGGCTACATAACCCGAGTACACGGCACAAAACGCTTCGTCGTAACAATCGAGGGCGTTGCCGCAGTAGCCACCACCTTCATTCCGAAACAATTCATAGAGAAAATACAATAAGAAGCATGAAAGGTATCGTACTTGCGGGAGGAAGTGGCACACGCTTATACCCAATCACAAAGGGTGTAAGCAAACAGTTGTTGCCTATTTTCGACAAGCCCATGATATATTACCCGATATCTACATTGATGTTGGCGGGTATCAGAGAGATACTTATCATATCTACACCGTTCGATTTGCCTATATTCCGCCACTTGTTGGGCGATGGCAGCGACTACGGCGTTAAGTTCGAATATGCCGAACAACCTTCTCCGGACGGTATCGCGCAGGCGTTTGTAATCGGCAGAGAGTTTATCGGCAACGATTGCGTCTGTTTGGTTTTGGGCGACAATCTCTTCTACGGAGCAGGATTCCAACAGATGTTGAACAATGCCGTCAAAGTTGCCGAAACCGACCGAAAGGCCACCATATTCGGATATTGGGTAAATACCCCCGAGAGATACGGCGTTGCCGAGTTCGACACGAACGGCAACTGTTTGAGCATAGAAGAGAAACCGCAATGCCCGAAATCGAATTATGCCGTTGTAGGGCTCTATTTTTATCCGAACAGAGTTGTGGATATTGCTTCGACAATCCGGCCGTCGGCTCGCGGCGAATACGAGATTACTGCCGTCAACCAACGCTTCCTCGCCGATGGAGAATTGAAGGTGCAAACTCTCACACGCGGATTTGCATGGCTCGATACGGGAACGCACGATTCGTTGGCCGAAGCCTCGACGTTTATCGAGGTCATAGAAAAACGTCAGGGGCTGAAAATAGCCTGTCTTGAAGGCATCGCATACAGCAAAGGTTGGATTACGTCCGAGAAGTTGCGCGAATTGGCACAACCGATGATACAGAACCAATATGGGCAGTATCTGATGCGCCTTGCGAATGAAACAAGAAGCACCGCCATCGACAATCTGTATTAGCGTTATGGATGTATTGACAACCGGCATAGAGGGTGCGGTTATTATCGAGCCGACCGTATTCGACGACAAACGCGGTTATTTTTTCGAGAGTTTCTCGCAGCGGGTGTTCGATGAAAAGGTTTGCCGAATCCGTTTTGTTCAGGACAACGAAAGCATGTCGCAATATGGCGTTATAAGAGGTTTGCACTTTCAATGTCCTCCTTATGCACAGAGCAAATTGATACGTTGCGTACAGGGCGCCGTTTGGGATGTGGCGGTCGATATAAGGCAAGGCTCACCGACATACGGGCAGCATACCGCCGTTGAACTAACCGAAAACAATCATCGACAACTATTCATTCCGAAGGGCTTTGCACACGGTTTTGCGATATTGAGCCATACAGCTGTCGTACAATATAAGTGCGATGAATTTTATCATCCCGAAGCCGAGGGCGGAATCAGTCCGTTCGACCCATCGCTCGGCATCGATTGGCATATCGCTGCCGACCAAGCCATATTGAGCGATAAAGATGCCAAGCGTCCATTGTGGCGCGATTTCGATTCGCCGTTCACATACGACAATCCGGTCAAACAATTATGACAATACTTGTAACGGGAGCGAACGGGCAGCTTGGCAACGAAATGCGGATTGTAGCCAAAGGTTCTGCCGATAAGTACATATTTACCGATATTACGGCAGAGGGCACGGAGACATCGCTGCTGGATATAACCGATGCCAGAGCAGTACGTGCAATAGTGCGCGACAACAACGTACAGGTAATCGTAAATTGTGCGGCATATACGGATGTCGATGCGGCAGAGGAATACGCTGACATCGCAGAGAGAATAAATGGCGATGCTCCACGCAATTTGGCTCTGGCAATAAAGGAGGTCGGCGGAGTGCTGATTCACATATCCACCGATTACGTCTTCGGCAAAGATTTGCGCAATACTCCATACACCGAACAGCAGCCATATTCACCAACGAGCGTATATGGCACAACCAAGACCAATGGAGAAAAGGCGATAGTGCAGACAGGGTGTAATCACATCATCATTCGCACCTCGTGGTTATACAGCGAGTTCGGCAAAAACTTCGTCAAGACGATGTTGCATCTGACAGCCACCAAACCGACATTGAACGTTGTGTTCGACCAAATAGGCACACCAACCTATGCATACGATCTCGCATCGGCGATATTAAATATTATCGAGAATCGAAAATATATCAACCATAGCGGCATATACAACTACTCCAACGAGGGTGTATGTTCGTGGTACGATTTTGCAAAAATGGTGGCAGAATATGTCGGCAATACCGACTGCGACATTCAGCCATGCCACTCCGACGAATTTCCGAGCAGGGTAGTGCGTCCGAATTACTCGGTACTCGACAAAACAAAGTTCAAGCAGGTTTTCGGCATACGGATTCCATATTGGGCAGACTCGCTCAAATGCTGTCTCAACAATATAACACGCTCTCTGTGAAAAATATACTTATAACGGGCGGAGCGGGATTTATAGGCTCGCATACAGTACGGTTGTTTGTCGGGAAATATCCGCAATACAACATCGTCAATCTCGACAAATTGACATACGCAGGCAATCTTGCCAATCTCAAAGATGTCGAGAATTGCGACAACTACCATTTTGAGCGTTGCGATATTTGCGATTTTGAGAGAGTGTTGGCCATTTTCAGACAATACGACATCGATGGCGTTATCCATCTTGCAGCCGAAAGCCATGTGGATCGCTCCATAACCGAGCCTTTCGCATTTGCACAAACCAACATACTCGGCACATTGTCCGTGTTGCAAGCCGCAAAAACATATTGGACGGAATCGGGCAAAATGCAAAGCCTTGATGCCGACACCGACAATACGCGTCGTTGCCTATTTTATCACGTTTCGACCGACGAAGTCTATGGGACACTGCAAATCGCTCGTCCACACAGCACAGACAACGATAGAGACAAACGCGGAGGAACTCCATTCGGCGATACATTTTTCAAAGAAACCGACAAATACGACCCGCACAGTCCATATAGCGCGAGCAAGGCATCGAGCGACCATTTTGTACGGGCATTTCACGACACCTACGGCATGCCGACAATTGTTACGAACTGCTCCAACAATTATGGGCCGTATCAATTTCCGGAGAAATTGATTCCGCTGTGCATAAACAACATCCTCCACAACAAGCCACTGCCGGTATATGGCAAGGGCGAGAATGTTCGCGATTGGCTCTATGTCGAAGACCATGCACGCGCAATAGACCTGATTTTCCACAAGGGGCGCGTCGCTGAGACATACAACATCGGTGGCTCCAACGAATGGAGAAATATCGATTTGATAAAGGTTATAATCAAAACGACCGACCGCATACTCGGTCGTCCGGAAGGCAGCAGCAATAAATTGATTACATACGTCGCAGACCGAGCAGGACACGATTTGCGTTATGCCATCGACTCGACAAAATTGCAGAAAGAACTCGGCTGGATGCCGTCGTTGCAATTCGAGGCGGGCATAGAAAAGACCGTGAAATGGTATATCGACAACCAAGAGTGGTTGAACGACATCACTTCTGGCAAATATCGGTCATAGTGCAGCATGTCGCATGGCAGGCAACAGCACTTTTAACAGCAAACAATAAAATGTTTTGCAAACAAGCAACCCTACACCACACGCAGTCAAGACTAAGTATATCAAGTTCACTTTCGTTATTATTGTCCCCAACTAACCACGATATCTGTGATCATGCTTGATTGCAGATATTGTACGATACTCATGCATTACTAATGTAAAGCCACAATTATAGAAAGAATACTTGTTATTTATTTTTAACAAGGCGAATTTGTTGGGTACGGGTACGGGTATGGCTATATATGTACAGTACGTATTTATTATCTCACAATGGCATTCCAATAGTTTCAAAACTAACGATATCAATATAATAAAGGCTGTCATTTTTGTCATAGACTGAATTTTGATTGCAAATGCCGTAGAGCAATACTTCGTTTATGAGTTACATCAGCGTATAGTCCATCATGATTGGAAAGCGGAGATCGTCGTATTGTTGTGAGTTGCCATACTGGATATATGCCCGCTATTGGCAGAACTCATTTGGATTGTTATAATATTACACACATAAATTAAAAAAAATTATTATATGTCATACAAACATTTGAAATTCCCAGACAACTCATTGTTTTTGGTAACAGGGGCCGCTGGATTCATTGGCAGTAACCTCTGTGAAGCTATCCTTGATATGGGTTACCGCGTGCGTGCACTTGATGACCTTTCTACAGGAAAGCAGAAAAACATTGACATGTTTCTTGATAATCCGCGCTATGAGTTTATCAAAGGTGACATCAAAAATTTGGATACTTGTTTGAAAGCGTGCACAGATGTTGACTATGTACTGAATCAGGCTGCATGGGGATCGGTTCCACGCTCCATTGAGATGCCACTATTTTACTCTCTGAACAATATTCAAGGCACACTCAACATGCTTGAAGCGGCTAGACAGAAAGGGGTTAAGAAATTTGTTTATGCTTCCTCCAGTTCGGTGTATGGTGACGAGCCCAACCTTCCCAAGAAAGAGGGTGTCGAAGGAAACCTTCTCAGCCCCTATGCAGTAACAAAGCGTTGTGATGAGGAATGGGCTAAACAATACACACGTCATTATGGTCTGGATACCTACGGAATGCGCTATTTCAATGTTTTCGGTCGTCGTCAGGATCCAGATGGAGCGTATGCCGCCGTCATTCCTAAATTTCTCAAACTTCTTATCAACGGGCAGAAGTGCCGCATCAATGGAGATGGGAAGCAATCGCGCGACTTTACTTATATCGAGAATGTGATTGAAGCCAATCTAAAGGCATGTCTTGCTCCATCGTCTGCCGCAGGACAAGCATTCAATATTGCATATGGTGGACGTGAATACCTCATCGACATCTATTACGGTCTCACTAAGGCTCTTGGTGTAGAGATGGAACCTGAATTTGGTCCCGACCGGGTCGGTGACATCAAACACTCCAATGCAGATATCTCTAAGGCGAAAGAACTGCTCGGCTATGATCCGGAATGGAGTTTTGAGAGAGGCATTGAAGCAGCCATACAATGGTATATGGAAAATTTATAAGTATAAATAAAAAAAGCAAAATGAAAGAAACAAAGATTTGTGTGATAGGCCTTGGATATGTAGGTCTTCCACTTGCCCGTTTGTTCTCCACCAAGTACAAGACCATTGGTTTCGACATGAATGCCCAGCGTTGCGAGGCTCTTATGGCAGGTCATGACGCAACTCTCGAAGTGGCAGATGAACTTCTTCTGGATGCCATCAACAACCATGGTTTCGTTTGTACGTCCGACATTGAGCAGATTCGTAACTGTAACTTCTACGTAGTGGCTGTTCCAACCCCTGTTGACGAGAACAACAATCCTGACCTAACTCCGCTATATGGTGCTTCGACCACTGTTGGTAAGGTAATCTCAAAGGGGGATGTGGTGGTTTATGAATCCACCGTATATCCAGGTGTGACTGAAGATGAATGTCTGCCTGTTGTCGAGAATGTCAGCGGCATGAAGTTTAACGTGGATTTCTTCGCAGGTTATTCGCCCGAGCGTATCAATCCCGGTGACAAACTCCACACGGTTGAGCACATCAAGAAAGTTACATCGGGCTCTACACCAGAGATCGGGCAGTATGTAAATGAAGTATATTCAAGTGTCATCACCGCAGGCACTCATTTGGCACCCTCCATCAAGGTGGCTGAGGCGGCAAAGGTAATTGAGAATAGCCAGCGTGACATCAACATTGCTTTTGTCAACGAACTCTCCCACATCTTTACGAAGATGGGTATTGACACGCTCGATGTACTCGAAGCAGCAGGAACAAAATGGAACTTCCTTCCTTTCCGCCCTGGCCTTGTAGGTGGACATTGTATTGGTGTTGACCCCTATTACTTGGCTCAGTGCGCACAACGTCATGGTCATAATCCGGAAATTATCCTGGCAGGTCGTCGCATGAACGATGGCATGGGTGAATATGTTGCCACAGAAACCGTAAAGCATATGCTCAAGAAGGGTATTCAAGTACTCAATTCCGAGATTATCATTCTGGGCTTCACCTTCAAGGAGAACTGCCCCGATGTCCGCAACACGAAAGTGATAGATATTTATCGTGCCCTCAAAGAGTACAATGCCAATGTAACCGTTTACGATCCATGGGCTAATCCAGCCATTGCCAAGCATGAGTATGGCATTGAGGTAGTCAACGAACTGCCGAAAGAGAAGTATGATGCTGCCATTGCGGCTGTGGCTCATAAGGCATTCGAGGGTATGGATGTGCTTGCGCTCCTCAAGGACAAGCATGTTATTTTCGATGTAAAGTGTACTCTACCAAGAAATGAGGTGGATGCACGATTGTAAAATTATTCGCTTTTATATATAATCAAGAACAAAATAACAACAATGTCAATTTTTAAAGACAAAGTCCTATTGATAACAGGAGGAACAGGCAGTTTTGGTAATGCCGTGTTGCGTCGCTTCTTGGATAGCGACATAAAAGAGATACGTATTCTTAGTCGTGATGAGAAGAAGCAGGACGATATGCGTCACTTCTTGCAGGCCAATCGTGCTG